>NZ_JASHKS010000029.1:0-58570 GCF_030056835.1 Rhodococcus sp. IEGM 1372
ACCGGGTCTGGCGACCGTAGCCCTCGGTTTCAAGGACCAGCTAAAAGATAACGGGCGGGATTCGGCGGGGGTCAGAGCTGTGGGAGAACTTCGGATGCGACGAGTTCGAGGTGATCGAGGTCGGTGAGGTCCATGGTCTGCAGGTACACGCGTGTCGCGCCGATGGCTCCGAAGGCGCCGATTTTGTCGACCAATTCGGCGGGGCTTCCTGCGGCACCGTTCTCGCGTAGTTCGGATACCTCGCGGCCGATAGCAGCGGCACGGCGTGTGATTTCTTCTTCGGTGCGGCCGCAGCAGAGGACGAGGGCGTTGGAGTAGACGAGGGAGTCGGGGTCGCGGTCGGCGGCTGTGCAGGCTGCGCGGACGCGACCGAACTGGGTCTCGGTGTCGGCCAGCGAGGCGAAGGGGATGTTGAACTCGTCGGCGTATTTCGCGGCGAGTGCCGGGGTGCGCTTCTTGCCTCCGCCGCCGATGACGATGGGCGGGTGCGGCGTCTGCACCGGCTTGGGGAGCGCGGGGGAGTTCGTGACGGGGTAGTGCGTGCCGTCATGCGAGAACGTCTCGCCGACGGGGGTGTCCCAGAGTCCGGTGATGACGGCGAGTTGCTCCTCGAGCCGGTCGAAACGTTCACCGAGCGGAGGGAACGGGATGCCGTAGGCCTTGTGCTCGTCCTCGAACCAGCCGGCACCGAGACCGAGGTCCACGCGACCGCCGCTCATGGCGTCGACCTGGGCGACGCTGATGGCCAGGGGCCCCGGGAAGCGGAAGGTCGCTGAGGTGACGAGGGTGCCGAGCCGAATGGTCGAGGTCTCGCGGGCCAGCCCGGCCAGGGTGATCCACGCGTCGGTGGGCCCTGGGCCGCCGTCGCCGCTCATCGCGAGGTAATGGTCGGATCGGAAGAATGCGCCGTAGCCGAACTCCTCGGCAGCTTTCGCGACGCGGAGCAGTTCGTCGTACGTGGCACCCTGTTGCGGTTCGGTGAAGACGCGTAGCTCGATGGACGGGAGGGGGGCCTGCGGAACGACCTGCGGTGGGTTAGTCATGTTCGCCAGCCTAAACAGCGGCTTCACGGGACCGCAGACGATGGCTGTGTCAAATCACCATCGATCCACAGGCCGAGTTGGTACTCGATACACCGGGGGACCGACTCGACGCTCTGACCTGTGGATAGAAACCGGCACAGACCCCGATTCTGTGGATCGATCTGTGGATACTGTGGATAACTTCTGTGACTGCAGTGACGTAGGTCATAGCGCGGTGCCGCTTCGGTCGCGAGGACACGGGTGGCAGCCCCGCGCGGACGCGTGACAAGATCGAGGTGTGTCGTATCCCGAGCAGCCGCCTGCCGTCACCGTCGATCGCCTGCCGGTGCCGTTCCCTACGACGGCCATCCTGCTCGACGTACGCGAGGACGACGAGTGGCAGGCCGGACACGCTCCGGACGCAGTGCACATCCCGATGGGCGATATTCCGTCCCGCGCCGGTGAGATCGACAACCAATCCGAGGTGTACGTGGTCTGCAAAGCCGGTGGTCGCTCGGCTCGCGTCGTCGAATATCTCAACCGCGTGGGCTACGAGGCGATCAACGTCGACGGTGGGATGCTCGCCTGGCAGGCCGCTGGTCGACCGATCCAGAGCGAGAACGACGCCCACGAAGCGAGAATCATCTAGATGTCGGCACCGCAGGGGCGCGCTCAGGCGTTCCAGGTCTGTGCCCGCTGCAGCACCCGTTGGGCTGTCGGCGCTCGGCCGGGCACCTGGTGCCCCCGCTGCCATGGCGTGCTGCTCTCGCCGGTGTCCACCAGGGCACCCGCGCAGGGTGCCCGAAACTTCCGATGGGTAGCCCGACCGGCGACCTCGTCGACGAAAGCCGCACACCGCGGCCAATCCGCAGCACCGACCCCGACGCCGCACTACGCCTCGACGCCCACCTGGGGATTGCGCGACATCCCGCGCGATCCCGAGGCCGATCGCCGCGTCGGTCGCGTCGAGCGGTACGCCGCGAACGCGCAGAACCTGGTCCTCGTCACCGCGATGTTGCTGACGCTCGCCGCGTTCGCCGAAGTGTTCCGGTACGGCATCCTGCTGCACAACCGCGTGCGACTGATCTCGCCGATCACCCTCGCCGTGTCCGACGCGTTGGTGTATTTCGCTCAGGTCGGCGCGCTCGTCATCGGTCTGGCCGCGCTGATCACCTCGTCCTGCTGGCTGATCTATCAGCGCAGACTCGCCTTCACGGCCGCCGGCTCCACCGACCCGCGATCGGTGCGCCCGATGCTGCTGTTGTCGATGCTGCCTCTTGTCCGCATCGTGATGCCAGGGGTCTACCTCACCGAGGTGGTCCGTCTCCGCGGCGGTGCCGATGCCGACGTGCACCGCGAACTGACACTGGTTCGGATCTGGTGGGCTGTCTGGGCAGCGAGCAATGCGCTGGTCATCGTCCAATTGCTGTGGAACCTGCGCGATTCACTTCAGGCCCGCGCCGACGGAGTTCTGCTGTCGGCATTCGTGGCACTGGTGGCCGCGGTCTCGGCCGTGCTGACCCTGGCCGTGATGCGCCGACTCGAAGGCCGCACACTGCGCGGATCCGCAATGTCGCGTCCGACCCGCTGGGTGATCGCCACCGGCACCGCGCCGAAGTCGGACCAGCGCGAACAGAACCAGCCCGAGCAGAAGCAGCCCGAAGAGAAGAAGCAGCCCGAACACGAATCCGAGACGGTGACGGCGTCGTGAGTCCCGATCGCCGTGGGCCACTGGTCGTCGCGCATCGAGGTGCGTCGGCGGCGAAGAACGAACACACTCTCGCGGCCTACGACCTCGCACTGCGCGAGGGGGCGGACGGCGTCGAATGCGATGTGCGGCTCACCAGGGACGGCCATATCGTGTGCGTGCACGATCGTCGCGTCGATCGCACCTCGAACGGCACCGGCATCGTCAGCGAGATGGACTTCGCCGATCTCGCCCGACTGAACTACGGCGACGACGAACCCGCCGAACTTCTGACGTTGCACGACCTCATTGCTCTCGTCCTGGACTGGACCAGCAAGCCGGTCAAACTCTTCATCGAAACCAAGCATCCCGTGCGATACGGCTCGCTGATCGAAAGCACGGTGCTCGCCGAGCTGCACAAGTTCGGCATCGGTGCGCCCGCGTCGGCCGACCACTCGCGGGCGGTCATCATGTCGTTCGCGCCCTCGGCCGTCTGGCGCGTACGGCGGTCGGCTCCGATGCTTCCGACGGTGCTCCTCGGCGACAGCTCGCACTACCTCGGTGGGGGAGCGGCGACGACCGTCGGGGCCACTGCCGTCGGCCCGTCGATTCGCGCGCTACGCGAGCACCCGGCCATCATCGACCGCGCAGCGGCGTCCGGCCGGGCCAGCTACGTGTGGACCGTCGACGAGAAAGAGGACGTGGACCTGTGCCGCGAGCTCGGCGTCGGGTGGATCGCCACCAACCACCCCGGCCGAACGCGAGCCTGGCTCGAATCGAAGAACGTGTAGGTTTTCGGACGTGGGTAAGAGCAAAAGAAACAGTGGACCGAAGCAGGACAGCAACCGAGCAGCGAAGCTCGCGCAGCGAGAAGCGGAACGCGCGAGCATCGAATCGGCGTCCGCTCGCCCGTTCGAAGGCCTCGCCGCCGAATGCGACCTGGTAGCGCTGCGCGAGTTCGTCCCGTCGGCGACGGCCACCGCGCCGATCACCGTGGACGGTCGCACCATCACGCTGGCCACGGTGCTACCCGGTGCCGTCGCGGCCCTGGTGCGCGAAGATGCCGATTCCGTCGAGGGCTTCGTCGGCCTTCAGGTGCAGAATCAGTCGAAAGACGTTGCGGCAGATATCAGTAGCGCCCTCGGCTGGGCATCCACCGCGTCCGCGGGCGAGTCGCTCGAAGCCGCGAAGATCACCGACAGCACGCCCGCGTTGACCGATGTGCTCGACGCCTCCGCGCTGCTCGAGATCACCGTTCATCAGGATTTCAACTGGTGGATCCCCGAAAGTGCCACTCCTGCAGCCGATGTGACTGCAACCGTGGAACGCGCGAACCAGGCGATCATGCCCTCGGCGCGGATCGAGGCCGACGGCGTCGTCGCGGCCTGGTGGGTGGATGCAGGCGACAAGGCGCACATCCGGTGGGTTCGTCCGGAGAACGAAGACGATGTGATGCTCGCGCTGGCGCGCCTGCACGCCGCGGGTGATCTGAACTTGGGTGAGGGTTCGCGCTACGCCGGTTCGTTCCGCACGCACGGGGTGCTGGTGCCGGTGTTCGATCTCGATCCCGAGATGCACCCCACCGAATGGGCAGGGCCCACAAAGGAATTCGGCGAGAAACTGAGCGAGGCACTGGCTGTCGACGCTCCGCTCACGGCAGCTCAGTTGCGTTCGCGCGACGGCCTACGCGGCCGCCAGGTCACTCTGCGCTAGAACTCACTCTGCGCTAGAACGCGAAACGGGTGGCCACTCGAACAAGGAATCCTCGTTCGAGTGGCCACCCGTATGAGCGCGTCATCCGCGCAGAGTTGCGGTGACTAGAGCGATCCGCCGGCGACGGTCGGTGCGCCCGAGTCGGCGGTCACGCTGGTGTTCATCTCACGGGCGACGAACTGCTCGAGGTCGAACAGGTTGTGGCCCGCACGATCGGCGATGTTGAGCAGCGTCTTCATGCTGGCAACTTCCTCGACCTGCTCCTTGAGGAACCACTGCATGAACTGCTCGCCGAGGTAGTCGCCCTCTTCGCGTGCGGTGCTCGCCAGAGCGATGATCTGCTCGGTGACGGTCTCCTCCTGTGCCAGCGCCAGGGCGATGGCCTCACGCGGATCGGTGAAGACGGACTTCGACGCGTCGACGCCGGTCAGCTCGACCGTGATGTCGCGATCGAGGAAGTACTGCACGATCATCATCGCGTGGTTGCGCTCTTCGACCGACTGCGCGTAGAAGTGCTTGGCCAGCTGCGGCAGATCGACATTCGCGAAGTAGACCGCGGTGGCGATGTACTGCTGCGAGGCGTTGAACTCGTTGCGAATCTGGTCGCGGAGAAGTGCGTGGAACTTGGTGTGGCTGGTTTCTTTGATGTCTACGCTCATGCTCAGGACGATATGCCTGGTCAGAGGGCGTTGTCATCCAAGTCGATCCTTATTGAGGCGAACGTTGCCTAATACAGTCGATCCTAAATGTCCGCTCTGAGCAGGGCTGCAAACTACGCTCTTCCGGCTTCTTTAGGGGCATTGGTGGCGCGGATCACCGTGGAACCGATCTCGCGAGCGACGTACTGCTCGATGTCGAACAGGTTCGATCCGGCTCGGCGGACGATGTTGAGCAGGCTCTGCATCGCCGCCACCTCCTCGACCTGCTCGGTGAGGAACCAGTGGGTGAACTGCTCGCCGATGTAGTCGCCCTCGGCCCGGGCAGCACGCGCCAACGCGCTGATCTGCTCGGTCACCGTCGACTCCTGGGCCAACGCCAGTTCCACCGGTTCGACGACCGACTGGAATCCCGTCACCACGTCGTCGATGCCCGACGCATCGACCTCGAGCCGATTGTCGATGAGAAAGCGGATCATCATCATCGCGTGCCGACGCTCCTCGGCCGACTGAGCGTAGAAGCGCGTGGCCAGCTGCGGCAGATCGTTGCGGTCGAACCACACCGCGATCGCGACGTACTGCTGCGATGCAGTGAACTCGTGCCGCACCTGGGCGCGCAGCAAATCGTGGAACGACGTACCGGGTGTTGCGGCGGGCTGGGCAGACGGCGATGTCATGGTCCACAACTTACATTCAGGGTCGTTCCGCAGGCTCCACTCCCGCCTACAACCCAGGGTCGTTCCGCAGGCTCCACTCCCGCCTACAACCCAGGGTTGTCAGGGCCCGCCGGTCAGCAGTTCCGGAGGTATCTCGCGATCCTGCGCGATGGCGTCGAAGAACGCCGGAGCGCGAGTGTCGTCCCACAGCAGTACGTTTCCGACGTCGGAGTCCTGGAATCCGCCGACAGGAACCGTCGTGGTCACCGGACCGCTGCGCATCGCCCAGGCGAGTGCGGCGAGGTTCCAGATGTGATCTCCCTCGTCGACGCTCAACGACGACGCGGTATCGGACACCAGCGGCCACAACTTGAACGGGTTGAGGAAAGTCGAAGCGCTGGTTGCCTTTTCCAGGAGGGCGGACATGAACGCGCGTTGATTGTTCATCCGGTCGATGTCGGCCAATGCCGTCGCGCGGGATCTCACGAATCCGAGCGCCTCGGCTCCGGTGAGATCCTGGCAGCCGGCGGCGATGTTGATGCCCGCCAACGGATCGTCGATCGCATTCTGCACGCACACGTTGACTCCACCGACCGCGTCGACGATCCCGGCGAAGCCGCCGAATCCGATCTCGGCGTAATGATCGATGTGCACACCGGTTGCACCCTCGACCGTCTGGACCAGCAGTGGCGGCCCGCCGAATGCGAAGGCCGCGTTGAGCTTGTCCTGGCCGTTGCCCGGAATCGGCACATACGAATCGCGCGGCAGGCTGACCATCGTGGGCGCGCCGCTGCCCTCGGGGATGTGGATGAGAATGATCGTGTCGGTGCGGCTCGGGCCCACCTCGCCGCCGGTTGCGAGCGCGGCTTCCTGCTCCGGCGTCAGGCCGGCTCGCGAATCCGAGCCGACGAGAAGCCAGTTGGTGCCGGGGGTGTCGCCGATGCGCCCGGGATACGAGGTGAGGGCGTCCACGCGCGTCAACGAGCTGTCGACGTAGTAGACGACGCCGCCGATTCCCAGCACCAGGACGAGCAACACGATCAGGAAGCGTCGACCCCAGCGTCTGCGCTTGCGCGGCTTCGCGACCTTCGGTGGCCGAGAGTCACGTTGCGGCCGAACGGGTTCGGGTCGACGCAGAGCCCGCTGCGCCGGTGCGGCCGGTTGCCTGCGCTCCTCGGTGAACGGCTCCGGTTGCTGACGCGGGGCGTACCCGGTGCGGCCCGGTGGAACTTCCTGGGAACGCGAGTACTGACGCGTCGATTCGGATGGCGAAGGTGTGTCGGACTTCGCCGATCCGGGTTCGGGAGCCTGCGACCACGCCTGCTGTGCGGCGGCCGAGCGCGCCGGACCGGCAGTGGGCCTGCCGTCGCGGCGGATGAACTCGGTGCCCTCCGGCGGCGGACCTTGTGGGCGGGGACTGTGTTGTGCCGGACGCTCGGGCGGAGGTCCCTGACGGCGCGGGGGCCCGGGGTCGTACTGACGTGGGCCCCGATCCGGTGGAGGCTGGCCGGGGCGATATCCGCGAGGGGGTGGCGGCTGTCGGCCGGGCGGCACCTGGCCTGGGGGCGGCTGCGGTGGTCGCGATTGGCTCGGCGGTTGCGGGCCTCGTGGTTGTTGGCCGGGTGGTTGCCGGCCGGGTGGTGGTTGACGAGGCGGTGGTTGAGAAGGCGGTGGCTGGCGCGGCGGTTGGCCCCCGGTCGGGCGAGGTGCGGGTCCTGGCGCTGGGTCCGGTCGACTGTGACGACTCTGTGCTGATCGGTCGGGCGGCGTTCGCCGTTCCGGCGCGCCGTGCCGTCCGTAGCGATCATCGTCGTTCACGGGTCGACTGTAACCGTCGCCACGGAAACACCCGGGTTCCTCGCGTGCCGATTCACGGGAGCCACGACAGATGTTCGCGCAGGAGGGCGTACCCGACGAAGGCCACGATGTCGATCAGAGCGTGTGCGATCAGTAGTGGCCACAGTCTGCCGGTGCGCTGCCAGTAGCGGCCGAACACCAGACCCATGAGGAAGTTTCCGACCCCACCGCCAACGCCCTGATAGAAGTGATAGCTGCCGCGCAGCAGCGACGAGCACAGCAACGACGCGTTCTCGCTCAGGCCGAGACGGCGCAGACGAGAGATCAGGTACGCCACGACGATGATCTCCTCGGCACCGGAGTTGGCCAGCGCGTACAGAATCAGTGCCGGGACGCGCCACCAGTGGTCGTCGAGGGCGCTGGGAACGACGTTGAGGTTGAATCCGAGGGCGTTGCCCACGAGGTACAGCGCCAGGCCGGGCAATCCGATCAGTGCGGCCAGTCCGACGCCGTGACCGAGGTCGATCTTCAACCGCGGCCGGGCCAGCCCGATCGCTCGGGGTGCCAGATCGGCTCGCCACAGCAGGTACAACCCCAGAGCTCCCCAGGCGCACAGACGCAGAATGCTCAGCAGCTGGAACAGCAGATCGATGAGGCTGAAGCTCGATCGCGACGAGTTCAGCGCCACGGTCTGATCGGACAGGGCAGCGGTCTGCAGCGCGTCCTCGACGAGCGAGAGGATGCTGCTCATACCGCTCAGCCCGAATGTGACCAGCAGGACGATCGCGATCTCGACCTTGATGGTGGTGCGTTCGCGGGCATCGGGCGGTGGAGCCGTGCTCGCGGGCGGCGGTGGCGTCAACCAGCTCTTGAAGTCGATCACCGCACGAGTCTGCCCTGTTTCTCGAAACGTACGTCAGCCGCGGGCGCGTAGTCCGTTCAGAAACGGGCAACCGGCGAGAACGCGCAGCGCGCGACTGAGCGAGAGGACGTCCTGGACGGGCTGGGCGAATCCCAGCCGGACGTCGTTGTCGCCGCATTCGCCTTCGATCCGCAGCCGAATGCCGTAGCGATCGATGCCGAGCGGCCGGATTCGGCCCTGCCGCAGCGACGGCGGGAGGCGTCGGGCCAATTGGGCGAGCAGGTCCGGGTGGTCGGAGTCGAGGTGCTCGAGCCAGCTGGTCTCCATCTCCCAGAAGGGATCGGGTTCGGCTGCCAGCAGCGTGTCGACGTCGACGGGCTCGGCTCCGGTGCTGTCGGCGACCACGGCGGAGGTGACGATCAGCCGCATCAGCGAGGTGGTGTGCCCGACGTCGAGGAGAGCGGGATGCGGATGTTCGGCGGCCACCGCTCCGGCCATCGGGCGCATCAGCGAGTCCGGGACCGGGCGTAGATCGCCGCGAAGCCACACCAGCGAACGCACCGGCTCACGCAGCGCGAGCGGCGCGTGATCGGTGAGTTCGAGGACGGCGGGGATGCCGGCACGGGAGGACTGCCAGGTGTGCGCGTTGTCGAGGGAGTCGGTGGGGACGGCCAGGATCATCTCGCCGTTGGGCCGCAGATGATGCAGGGACGTGATCACCGGGTCGCTGCCGTCGATGGCCAGGGCGGCGCCCTCGGCGCGCATGCAGGCACTGCGTACGCGTTCGGCAGTGGTCGGTCCGGTGGTGGTTGCGCCGAGCATGGGCTCCTCCGATGCGATCGGTCAGGCAGGTAGGTGAGGCAAACCTAAGTTAGCGTGGTGTGGCGAGGATCGCAAGACCGTCCGCGGGAGTGGAGCCCGCGGAACGACCCAGACCCGGGTCTACCGTGAAGGCGTGCTGATTCCGCTGACCCTCGGTGTGCCCCACCGACCCGACCCGAACGCGCTCGTCCACGAGCTGCTGCAGCCGATATGCGCCGACGCCCCCTCGCTGGCCGCAGCTCCGCGTGGAGCCGAGTACGGACCGCCCGTCGTCCGGGCATCGACCCTGCTCGCGCTGTCCGACTCGGACGACCACGGACGCATCGTGGTGCACCTCGACATCGACCCCGACGAGCTCCGAGCAGGGAGGACCTGCGGCTACGAGGCCGTCCGGTTCGACGTCGACGCCCCGGCCGAGCACCTCGCCGACGCGCTCGGGCTGCGATTGCCCTCGCCGCTGGTCGTCTTCCCGATGTTCGACGCGATCGACGTGGCCGAGACCGCGGAGGCCGTCGTCCTCGCCCACCGGACCCCGGGCATCCGCGTCGGAGACACCCCTCGGCGCATCGCCGACGTGCTCGCCGTGGTCTCGCACGCGGATGTGGGCCTCGTCGCCCGCGCGGAGTCCGGCGACGAGGTGCTCGCGATCCTTGCGGCGACGGTGGCGTCGCTCCGTGGAGACGACATCGCCGCGGCCCTTGCTGCTCCGAACGTCGCCGCACTGCGAGCTCTCATCCCCGAGGCCGCCGAGGCGGTGCGCGAGGTGCTGCTCGGAATCGAGATCGTCGACGCCGCCCGCGCCCGCGCCCGGCTCGTCGACGTCGGTTTGATCGCTTCGTAGGCGTCCACAACGTAACCTCGAGACGTGCCTCGCATCGCTTACTTCGGCCCATCGGGAACGTTCACGGAGATGGCGCTGGCGCAGTTCGAAAAGCTCGGAACCTTCGGCGCAGTCGGTCTGGACGGGGCGGTCGAGCGGGTGTCGGCGTCGAACCCTCCCGCTGCGCTCGAGGCCGTGCGATCGGGTGCGGCCGACGCGGCCGTGGTCCCCATCGAAAGCTCCATCGAGGGAGCGGTCCCACCGACGCTCGACGCGTTGTCGGAGGGTCGCCGGCTGCAGATCGTCGCCGAGACGGAAATCGAGGTGGCCTTCACCATTCTCGGTGGTCCCGGTGTCACCCTCGACTCGGCCCGCACGATCAGCGCCTATCCGATCGCGCTCAATCAGGTGCGCCAGTGGCTGCAGACCGCCATGCCCGACGCCGTGGTGCAGTCCGCGTCGTCCAATGCCGGTGCGGCAGAGGATGTTGCGGCCGGAATGGTCGATGCTGCGGTGTCGACGCGGCTCGCCGGTGAGCGCTTGAAGTTGTCGCAGTTGGCCGACGGGGTCATCGATGTTGAGGGCGCGCGGACTCGTTTCGTGCTGGTGACGGCGCCGCAGTCGGTGCCTGCGCGCACCGGTGCGGACCGAACGTCGGTGGTCCTCGAGCCGCCGAACGATCCGGGTACGCTGCCGGCAGCGTTGGCCGAGTTCGGAATTCGCAACATCGACCTGACCTTCATCGAATCACGGCCCACCCGTTCACGATTCGGAACGTACAGGTTCTTCATCGACTGTGCCGGGCACATCGACGACCCGCTCGTCGCGGAGATGTTGGCCGCATTCCACCGCAAGATGCCCCTCCGGTTCCTTGGATCCTGGCCCACCGCAACAGGAACGGGCGGTTCGGTGCCGCCGCCGATCGACGAACACGTGCAGTGGGTCGCAGACATTCGTGCCGGACGCGGTGATCTGTGATGGGCAAATTGATTCTGGTTCGGCACGGTCAGACGACAGCGAACGTCGCAAAGATACTGGACACCTCGCCGCCGGGAGCCGAGCTCACCGAGCTGGGGCACCAGCAGGCCGACGCGTATGCGCAGACCTGGATCGGACGCCCGCCCGCGGTGCTGGTGTCCTCGGTTGCGTTGCGTGCCAAGCAGACTGCGGGTTACATCGAACGAGCGACCGGGGTTCCCTTGGTGGTGACCGAGGGAATTCAGGAGACCTTCGCCGGAGATCTGGAGGACCGCGACGATGCGGATGCGCACCGGGAGTTCACCGATATCTTCAGTCGCTGGCACGCCGGAGATCTGGCGGCAACCGTGCCCGGCGGCGACAGCGGACATTCGGTGTTGGAGCGTTACGTCCCGGTGCTCGACGGCCTCCGCGCGCAGTATCTGAGTGACGAGACAGCGGGCGACGTCGTCGTCGTCAGTCACGGTGCCGCAATCCGACTGGTTGCGGCGGTACTGGCAGGCGTCGAGGGCACGTTCGCTGCCGACAATCACCTCGACAACACGCACACCGTCGAGCTGCTGCCACTGCCCGACGGAGGATGGTCCTGCGCCAGGTGGGGCACGTTCCTGCCGCCGTTCGAGGGCAAGGGCAGCAACAAGGCGGACAACCCGATCAGCTAGCGCAGATGCTCACCGGCCGATGCGATCAACTCGGTCAGGGCAGCGGTGAGTCTGCGATCCGTTGCGCCGGTCAGTGAGCTCCACGACGTGCCGTCGGCGGCGAGGGTCGAGGTGGCGAGAATGCGTCCGGCTCTGGTGTCGAACAGGGCCACGGGTCTTCCGGCCACGTGACGGGTGCCGTGCCTACGGGCGACGGCGGTGATCTCGGTTCTGCCGGCGCAGGTGGCCATCGCCGACGCCAGAGCCACGGCGCGCTCGTGCGCTACGCCGATACCGCGCAGCCGAGACGCGGTTGCTCCGACGTCGGTCGGTGCCGCGTCGAGTGCTTCGGCCAGCAGATCGGTTGGCGCGTTGATGCTGCCCGGGTCGAACGACGCGGCCGAGCCGATCGACGACGCGAGGTCCCGGGCCGGATCACCCTGGACGGCGCGGATGGTGACCACGTCGTCTCGCCGCACCGCCGACACCGTGATCCGATCGTCGGATGCAACGCAGATCCGAGTGGTCGGAACGGACTCTGGGTTCTCGACGTCGAAGACGCGAGCCGAGACGTACCAGTGAGGTTGTTCGAGAACTCGCATCCACTGCTCGAGATCTTGGTGGACGCGGCCGTCGGTGATCAGGCCGGCGTTGTTCAGTGCGCTGCGCCCGTGCTCGAGCGCGCGATCTCGGGCACCGACGTCGTCGAAGCGCGGGAACACGTCCAGGACCACGGGTAGTTCGGTGATCGACAGTTCCTCGACGAGGAAGTCCATCTCGTCCACACCGAGTGCGGCGATCGGCAGTGTGTGGCCCACCGGCACGGTTCCCAAATCGATCAACGGCCGTTCCCGCTGGTGTGGGGCAGGGTCGGGTCCGCGCCGATGACGGACGGCGCGACGGTCCGGCCGTCGGAGAAGTGCTCGAATTGCTTGAGGTAGTCCGGGGTCTCGTGTTCGTCGTCCTCGGCCTGCCCGCGCGAGCCGGAGGCAGGAGCGCCTGCCGCGCCCGTTCCGCGCTGAGCGAGGCCGGCATCGGCCGAGGTGGGTGCGCCGAACGCCGACGGACCGCTCTGGCCTGCACCGGCCTGCATCGAGCCACCACCGGCGGGACCCAACGCGGAACCGGGCATTCCGACGCCACCGCCGATGCCACCGAGCCCGGCAGCTCCACCTGCCCCGCCGAACGACACCGGACGCGTGGACGCCGGACCGACAGCGAGAGATGCCGAACCACCGGGTGCGAATCCACCACCGGCCCCGACGCCACCGGACAACGCACTCGACCCGATGTTGGACGCAGCGGTGGCGACGGTCGAGACGCCGGTACTGGCGATGGAGGTGGCAGCACTACCGATCTGACCGGCCGCCGCCGCGACGCCGGGGTTCTGGGTCGCGGCCATCAAGCCGCCGATCGCGGCCTGGACCGGAGACGTCATGAGTGCTCCGTTGGCGAATTTGCCGAGGCCGCTCCCGGAATCGGAGACGATGGCCGGCGGGTGATCGAACGTCGTCTGGACGATTCGGTGCGAGGAGACCAGCTCGAAGCCCTCCATCACCATCGCCGCGCGGATGTCGAGCAGTCGATCGGCCACCTCGGCAGCCTCGTAGCTGCCGTTCATCACGCCACCCGTCGAGGCGGCGGTGACCTTGGCGGCCTGCACGGCTCCGATTTCGACGAGCGAGGGCATGGTCGCCAACGCGACACCGTACGAGGTTCCTGCGGCCGGGGCCTCCACCGAGAGCGCCGCCGCCTTGACTGCCGTGGCGGCGGTCCAGGTCGCGAAACGGCCGAGCGCAGCCTGAGCCAGCAGTGCCGACTCGCCCTCCCAGCCTGCGGTCAGAGCCGCGGTGACAGCGGCAATGCTCGCCGATGCCTCGGTGAACGCCGCAGCGACCGAACCCCACGCGCCGCCGGCGACGTGCAACGGCACCGGTCCCGGCCCGAGCAATCGCGTCGAGTTTCCCGTCGCCGTGCGTGGCAGCCACACCACACCTGTCACTCCGAGCGTCATCCTCTGGCCCCCATGATGTTCGAGCTTCGTGTCGTTTCGAGCGTTGTGTCTTGGCGTTGCGGTCGAGTGCGGTGCGTCAGATTCCGGGTAGGCCGGGTAGGCCCCCGGCCGTGTCGTCGTCGGTGGCCACGTAGTCCGCAGCCTGTTTCCGCAGTTCCTCGGCCGCTCGGTGCAACTCCGAAATACCCTGCGCTGCAGCAGGTCCGAAGGTATCGGCCGCGGTGCCGAAGAATCGTTCGGTGAGCAGCGAGACCTCGTCGGTACCGGGCGGCAGTGGCCGCACGGGGATAGCCGTCGCAGTGACAGCCGCCTGCAAGCGAGCGGCGACCGCATCGAGTTCGGAGGCAGCGAGCTGCAGGGCCACCGGATCCACCTTGATGACGGTCATGAGCCACGCTCCCTGATCGAAGAACTTTGCGCTGTCGGTAGGTAAGACGCCGCCGTGTTCGGTTCGGTTCCCTCCACGCGAGAAAAATTCAGACGAACTTCTGGGCCACCGCGCCGACAGTCCAGACGCCGCCCCGATGGCTGACGGACGTGCGCGTCAGCGGGGAAACGTCGACCCGCCAAAACGAGCGGATCGGGGCGTCCAACACCATCACCACCACGGCTCGGACGACGGCAGGAGAGGTCACCGCCAGAGTGCGGCCGGGCGTCGATCCAACTGCGCTCAGCCACTTCTCGACGCGAGAGAACAACGCGTCGAGAGATTCTCCGCCCGGAGGAACGAACGCCGGATCGCTCAGCCAGGCCATCGCGTCGGCGTCGGGCAGATCGGTCATCTCGAGACCGGACCACCGGCCGTAGTCGATGTCGGCCAACGCAGGCTCGACGGAGACATCGGTTCCGAACACCTGCGCGGTGGAGATCGAGCGGGCTTCCGGGCCGGACAGGACGCGGTCGGCGCGGGGAAAGTCGGTCACCGCGGCGAGATCGCGCAGGCCCGCGTCGTCGAGTGGTTCGTCGCCGGGAAACCGGCCGGTGCGCATCGCGTCGGTTCGCGCGTGAGCGACCAACATCAGTCGGGTCACGGACGCGGTCACTGCGTCATTGTGGCACCGCAGCTTTGTGGCACCGCAGCTTTGTGGCATCGAGCTGCAGTCGGACGGGACAGCGATTGACACAGAGTCCGGAGCGATGCCACAGTTCGCTGGTAATACGCGATGTACGCAGGTAATCCGGTGAAAATCCGGAGCGGTTGCGCCACTGTGATCGACGTCGGCGAAATGCCCGAATTCGAGAGTCAGAAAACTCGTTCATCGCATGGCCGTCCCCGTTTTCGAGCGGGGACTACGGGACGCACAATCCCAGGAGGACACCATGGCAATCATTCACGCACCCAGTAATACGACGGAGTCGGCTGCTCTTGCCGTCATCGTCGCCGCAACGATTCTGCTCGCTTTCGTCGTGCTCTACCTCGTCGGTTTCGATCAGGGCGCGATCTCCCGCAGTGGCATGTACATGCACGAGTTGATGCACGACGGCCGCCATCTGCTGGGCCTGCCATGCCACTGACCGACACCCACGGCCCGACGCTGCAGGGCACATTCGTCCAACTACTGGTGCGAGGTCTGCTCGCCGGACTTCTCGCAGGCCTGCTCGCCGGAGCAGTCGCCTACGTTGTCGGTGAACCGCACATCGACTCGGCCATCGTCATCGAGGAAGCAGCCGGAGCCGACGCTCATCACGCCGACGCCGATGCGGCCGCGCACTCCCACGGCGAGGACGCGCTCGTCAGTCGAGACGGACAACGCATCGGACTGTTCCTCGCCACCGGACTCGCCGGCCTGGCACTCGGCGCGATCTTCGCCTCGGCACTGCACTACGGGCGACGCTTCACCGCACTGCCGGGCTCGATCCTCGCGCTCGTCGGGGCCTGTGCGGGCTGGTTGGCCATCGAAGCGGTGCCGTTCTTCAAGTACCCGGCGAACCCACCGGCCGTCGGAGATCCCGAGACCATCACTCAACGCACCTGGCTGTGGTTGGCGTCGGTGATTCTCGGTTTGCTGGCCGTCGCGGTGGCCGTCTACGCGGCGAAGGCGGTGGCGTCGCAGCATTCGGTGGCGATTCGCGTCGGAGCGCCGTTGCTGGCGTTCCTGGTTGTGGTCGGCATCGGTTATGCGTTGCTGCCCACCGTCAACGAGGTGGGCGCGGACTTCCCGGCAACCCTACTGTGGGAATTCCGACTGTCGTCCCTGGCCACCCAGGCAACCCTGTGGCTGGCCTTGGGATTGGGATTCGCATTCCTCACCGATCGCGCTGCTCGACCCACTCGCCGAGAGACAGTCGCGGCGTAGCCCGGCTCCGCGTCAATGGACCATTGCACGGCTGAGACGTATGCAAAGTGCCATCGACGCGGGGTGGTCGGCTCACGCCGGGGCGGGTGGATGGACCCTTGCACTGCCCAGACGTATGCAAGGGTCCATTCACGCGTTCGGGGGGGGCGGGCGACGAGTGAGTGCCGTCAGCCGAATCCCAGTTGATGCAGTCGCTCGTCGTCGATGCCGAAGTGATGTCCGATTTCGTGGGCGACGGTGATCGCAATTTCCCGTCGCGCCTCGTTTTCGTCGTCGACCATCTCGAGGATCGGTTTGCGGTAGATGGTGATGACGTCCGGTAGGTGGCCGCTGTATTCGTAACGTTCGGTGAGTGCGATGCCCTCGTACAGTCCGAGGATGTCCTCGGTCGGGTGCTCTTCCTCGACGAGAACGACCACGTTGTTCATGAAGTCGGTGAGCTCACGCGGCAGAGTGTCGAGGGCGTCGGACACTGCTTCCTCGAAGTCGACGCGCGTCATGTGCGTGGGAATGTCACCCTCCGGTGGTGATCGGTGCGGCACCGGGCAGCGGTGTCGGCAGTGCGCGGCCGTCGGGAGCGGAGGGCGGCGGGACGGGGGCTGCACCGTTGATGAGGATGTCGCCCTTGGCGGTGCCGACGATGGTCGCGAAACCGCCGGAATCGAGTTCGGCACCCACCGAGCACGTCACCTGGCGACTTCCGGCCAGCCAGCTCGCGACGTCGATGGTGTCCCAGAACAGGGTCAGCGTCTTGTCGCGCAACGCGGTGTCCGAGCCGAGGTAACCGTTGACCGCGTCGGTGCACGTCCGCTCGAGGTACGCATCCTGGTCGCCCTCCGACGGGTGCCCGCCGGGGAACTGCTGCGTCAGGTTGATCACCGACGCCACCTCGTACGCGTGCGGAGCGGCGCAGTCCACCGGATCGGCCGGCACGTTCTGGTTGATGCCGATGCAGGTTCCGGTAGGCCAGACCTTCGACTGGTCCTGATCGAGAATCGACCCGGTCATCTCCATCAACGCGCCGGTGTTCGACGGCATCTGCACACCACAGCGCAGCGTCCGCTCACCCTTGGCCCATCCGGCCTGGCTGGGGAACATCAGCCCGACGCCGAAGCGTCCGTTCGGATCGAATTTGGCACCGACGTAGTCGTCGACGGCGGCCGCGCAGTGTTCGTCGCGCAACTCGCTGAACCGGATGGAACCGGGATACGCCGCGGCAGGGCCGAACTCGACGCCGGGGTAGACGCTCATGTCGATGTCACGAGCCACCTCGAAGCGATGGGGATCGGCGCACGAGACCTCGGCGAGGTCCTGCCGATCGGTCTCGGGATCGTCGGTGGGCGTCCACTGCAGGCAGGCACCAGGGTCGGCGGCACCGAAGGAGGACGCCGAAACGGGCCCGTCGGTCGCAGGCCCACTGGCCGTCGCATGAGTGGTGATCTTCTCGGGTGTCGAGAACCCGTCGGAGAGAAAAACCGTCGCCCCGGCGGCCAGCACCGCACCGACCGCAACCATGGCGAGTCCACGTCGAGCTGTGGTTGCAGACAGTGTTCGCCGAGACTTCTCGCTCGTCGGGGGGTCTGTTTCGTATCCGGACATCGCCCTCCATCATGCCCGAGTATGTTCGGTCCTCATGAGCGACCCAACGGGTGACGACGACCTCAGCGAGCTCGCCGGTCGACTGTTCGCGATGGCCCGCACCGGTGACGGCACCGCTCTGGCGAGTTACGTGGACGCGGGCGTTCCGGTGAATCTGCACAACGAATCAGGCGACACGCTGGTCATGCTCGCCGCGTATCACGGCCACGCCGACGCCGTGCGAGCGCTGGTCGAGCGTGGTGCCGATGTGAACAAGCCCAACGACAAAGGGCAGACCCCACTCGCGGGCGCGGTCTTCAAAGGTGAGGACGAGGTGGTGCGCTTGCTCGTCGACGGTGGAGCCGATCCGCACGGCGGCCACCCGTCGGCGATCGATGCCGCCACGATGTTCGGACGCGAGGACTATCTGGGGTTGCTCGGCAAGTAAGGTTCGTTCTCGTGATCGACCTGAAATTCCTTCGCGAGAATCCCGACGCAGTGCGCGCCTCGCAGCGCACCCGAGGCGAGGACCCCGCTCTCGTCGACGCACTTCTGGGTGCCGACGCATCCCGCCGGGCCGCGGTGCTGGCCGGCGATCAGCTGCGTGCCGAGCAGAAGGCGCTGGGAAAGCAGGTCGGTAAGGCCTCCGCCGAGGACCGTCCGGCTCTGCTCGCCGGGGCATCGGAACTCGCCGCCAAGGTCAAGGCCGCCCAGGCCGCCGAAGCCGAGGCCGACGCAGCCCTCGACGCGGCCCACCGCGCGATCTCCAACATCGTTCAGGACGGCACGCCCGCAGGCGGCGAGGACGACTTCGTGCTGCTCGAGACCGTCGGGCAGATCCCGGAGTTCGACTTCGAGCCGAAAGATCACCTCGAGCTGGGTGAGTCGCTGAAGTTGATCGACATGGAACGCGGAGCCAAGGTCTCGGGCTCGCGCTTCTACTTCATGACCGGCTACGGCGCATTGCTGCAGCAGGGATTGCTCCAGCTCGCCGCCCAGAAGGCCGTCAAGAACGGCTTCACGATGATGATCCCGCCGGTGCTGGTTCGCCCGGAGATCATGTCGGGAACCGGATTCCTCGGCGCGCACGCGGACGAGATCTACCGCCTCGAAGCCGACGACCTCTACCTCGTCGGAACCTCCGAAGTTGCTCTCGCGGGTTACCACTCGGGCGAGATCATCGACCTCGCCGACGGCCCGAAGCGCTACGCCGGTTGGTCGTCGTGCTTCCGCCGCGAAGCGGGCAGTTATGGCAAGGACACCCGCGGCATCATCCGAGTCCACCAGTTCGACAAGATCGAGATGTTCTCCTACATCAAGCCCGAGGATGCAGCGGCCGAACACCAGAAGCTGCTGGAGTACGAGAAGGAAATGCTCGCTGCAGTCGAGTTGCCCTATCGGGTCATCGACACCGCAGGCGGCGACCTCGGCTCCTCGGCCGCCCGCAAATTCGACTGCGAGGCATGGGTTCCCACCCAGCAGGCCTACCGCGAGCTGACCTCGACCTCGAACTGCACGACGTTCCAGGCCCGACGCCTCGGCGTGCGGTACCGCGACGAGAACGGCAAGCCCCAGACCGCAGCGACGCTCAACGGCACCCTCGCCACGACCCGCTGGATCGTCGCGATCCTCGAGAACCACCAGCAGGCCGACGGCACCGTCCGCGTCCCCGAGGCGCTGGTGCCTTTCGTCGGGACGGATGTCTTGAAGTAGAACCGGCTCAGGCGATGTCGCCGATGCAGTAACCCTCGCCGCCGACGGCCAGCACGAACGTGCGGTTCTGGTACGCCCCGGACCCGTCGATGATGTCTGCGTTGACCTGGGTGTAGATGCCGTTCTGCCCGGTGACGAACACGCTGTCGGGATCGAACGAGGTGATGCCGGGCAGGATGTTCGGATTCTGCACCAGCGGCGGGGCAACGGGAACGCCGGTGCCGAGGGCATCCCAGGTCTGACGGCCGTCGCACACGAGTGGGTAGGTCTCTTCGACGTCGCTGGGGTTCACCGGAATCCCGGCCAGACGCCCCAGGTAGCGATCGACGGTGTAGACGGCGTCTGCCGCGTCGAACACGGGGGCGGTGCCGGTGGGGTAGACGGTGGGGCACGCATAGTCGGATGCGATCTCACTGCGCTTGATGCCGACCGTCGCGGTGGGGCCGGTCCACGTGACGGCGTACTGGCCGTCGACGCCGGGGGTGGCAACGGCAGCGAGGATGGCCTCGGTGTCGACGTACATCGCCGGGATCTCGGTGGGCGGAACCGTCCAGCACCGCGCCGTGACGACGCCGATTCCGCCGCCGATGAGATCGCCCACGAACGGTCGCAACGCCATCGCGGCGTCCGGGTTTCCGGGAACCTCGCCGACGGGTGGGCCGGGCGGGATCGGTGGGGTCGTGGTGGTGGTCGGGGCTGCCGTGGTCGGAGTTGCCGCCTGTGAGTCGTCGCTCGGTGTCTCGGTGGTGCTGCTGGCCGAGCCGGGTTGCTCCGCCGGGATTCCGACTGCCGAATCGCAGGCTCCGACCAGAGCGAGTATTGCGATCAGCGGCAACGCGGTTCGGGTCACTCGCTTCCGTCGCAGTGGTGCCGCTCTGTTCTTCACTCGATCTCTCCCCGTTGCTCTACCGGACCGCAATCGTGCGGACCTTCTCTCCTACCCCGTCCACCGACTACGCTAACGGACTGTGGAACCCGTCTACCGATCAGTCATCGGCATCGCTCGTGCAGTGTTCGCGTTCGAGGGCCTGAAATTCGATGTCAAGGGCGAGGAACACATCCCTGCCACCGGCGGAGCCGTCATCGCCGTCAACCACACCGGATACATGGACTTCACCTACGCCGGGCTGCCGCCGCGACGGGTGAAGCGCTACATCCGGTTCATGGCGAAGAAGGAAGTCTTCGACAACAAGATCTCCGGCCCGATCATGCGCTCGCTACGGCACATCCCTGTCGACCGTGGAGCCGGCGCGGAGTCGTACAAGTCGGCCGTGGAGAGCCTGCGCAACGGCGAGCTAGTGGGCGTGTATCCCGAGGCGACCATCAGCCGCAGCTTCGAGATCAAGGAATTCAAGTCCGGCGCAGCACGCATGGCCATCGAGGCAGGCGTGCCGATCATCCCGACGGTGATCTGGGGCGCGCAGCGTGTGTGGACCAAGGGATACCCGAAGCGGTTGGGCCGCACCAACACTCCTATCTCGATCGCTGTCGGTGAGCCGCTGCCTCCGGTCGGTCCGCCGAACGAGCTGACCGAGAAACTGCGTACGGTGATGCAGAAGATGCTGCTGGAACTGCAGGAGAACTACCACCACGAGCCGGGCGCGTACTGGGTTCCGGCACGATTGGGCGGCAGCGCACCGACTCTCGAAGAAGCGGACAAGCTCGACGCCCAAGACCTCGCGGCCCGTGCCGCGAAGCGGGCCGAGTAGAACTGTGCGATGAACCTCCGCGGTGAACGGGTCGTGTTGCGGCCCGTCACCACCGAGGACGTGCCGGAGCTCCGCCGAATACTGCACACCCCCGAGGTGCACGCGCGGTGGGGCGACGAGGACGCCGACGAGAACTGGCCGTTCGACAACCCCGAAGAGCATCGATTGGTCGTCGAAATCGACCGCGCGACAGTGGGATTGATCCAGTACGGTGAAGAGACCGATCCGATGTACCGGCATGCGTCGATCGACATCTTCCTGGACCCGGCGGTGCACGGTCGCGGCGTCGGAAAGGACGCCGTGGGCACGCTGGTGCGATACTTGACAGTCGACCTGGGTCATCACCGCATGGTGATAGATCCGGCCGCCGACAACGCGGTAGCGATTGCCTGTTACAGCGCAGTCGGTTTCGAGCCCGTCGGGATCATGCGGAAGTACGAGAAGGGGCCCGACCGGCTGGCACGACAGCCTGCTGATGGACCTGATCGTCGAGTAGCTACCGATCTACTCTCGGCAGTGTCAGGCGGAATCTCGCGCCTGTAGGCCCTGCGGCACAGACGAGTTCGCCTCCGTGTGCTCGCGCCAACGTGCGCGCGATCGACAACCCGAGCCCGACGCCGCCGGAGGAACGGTCACGCGCGGAGTTGAGTCGAACGAGCCGCTCGAAGATGCGCTCACGGTCCGCCTCGTCGACCCCGGGACCGTCGTCGTCGACGGTGACGAACGCCTGTGAGTCGGCCCCTGTCTGCACTCGGATTCTCCCGCCGGGCGGAGTGAACCGAGCGGCGTTGTCGAGGACGTTCGACAGAATTTGCTCGACGCGGCCCACGTCCACCCTGACCGGTACCGATTGCGATGCGTCCACCTCGAACCGGACCTGCGGCGACAGCAGTGCCGCGCGTTCGACGGTGCGCCGCGCAATGTCGGTGAGATCCGCGTCCGCCAGTTCGAGCTCCGAAGTGTTCTCTGCGCGAACGGAATCGAGCATGTCGCCCACCAGGCGCGACGCTCTGGCGGATTCGCCGACGAGGAGTTCGCTCCACCTGCCGACCCGATCGGGGCGGTGCTCGACGTCGCGTTGCAACGACTGAGCCAGCGCCGAGATCCCGGCCACCGGGGTGCGCAATTCGTGGGCCGCGTCGGCCAGGAATCGGCGCATGTCCTCCTCTGCACGACGCGCCGACTGCGCTGCAGCAGCCTCTTTGCTCTCGGCGTTCTCGAGGGCGTCGAGCATCTCGTCGACGGCCGATGCAGTTCGCCCCAGATCGGTGTTCGGCTTGGATGGAAGCAGCCGTCTACCTCTGTCGCCGTTTGTGATTCGGCGCGCAACCGATGTCATCGAGTCGAGGGGTGACAGTGCGCGCCGCACCGCATAGGTGAGCGCGGCCGCGGCCAACAACAGCGTCACGGCTCCGGCGACCACCATGAGAAGTCGCAGTTGCTGCCGAACATCGGCGATGGCCGTGGTGTCACCCAGCAGCGAGAGCGTTGATCCGTCCGGTAGTGGCTCGGTGATCTCCAGTGAATCCGAGGGTGGGGCAGGGGGATTGGGCGGACCAGGGGGAGCGGGAGCGTCGGAGGGGCCAGGAGGCGGTGTGGCCGGCCCGGGTCTGTCGTCCCGAGATCGGGCCTCGCCGCCCGGCACACCGTAGACCGTGCCGTCGGACGTGGTGACCCGAACTCGAATGGCATCGCCCTGCAACGCCTGCACCAGATCCTCGGAGCCGACGCCGCTCTCGACCAGTTCGACTGCGCGGTCCGCTCGATCGGTCAGTCGCGCATCGAGATCACGGCGGAGCTGCTGTCCCAGAACGACATCCACCGAAAACCCCACCACGACGAGCAGAACCGCGAACAGTACGACGACGGTGGCGACCACGCGCTTGCGCAACGAGGGTGTCGGCGTGTGATTCACTGCGGCGCTCGCAGTGCATAACCGAGGCCACGGACAGTGTGGATCAACCGCGGGCCATGGGTCTCCATCTTGCGACGCAACGCACTGATGTGGACTTCCACCAGGTTGGCGTCGTACGCGCCGTAGCCCCACACCGATTCGAGGATGGACGTTTTCGAGACGGTACGACCGCGCTGCGCGACGAGGAAGGTTGCCAGCCGGAGTTCGGTCGCCGTCAGATCGAGCACCTGACCGGCGCGAGTGACGACGCCGGCGGATTCGTCGACCAGTAGATCGCCCACTTGGATCGCATCCGAGGATCTGCCGCGTCTACGCAGCACCGATCGCGCTCGGGCAACCACCTCGTCGAGTTGAAACGGCTTGACCACGTAGTCGTCGGCACCGTCGCTCAAACCGCGCAGTCGGTCCTGCAGCTGGTCCTTCGCGGTGACCATGATGATCCCCGCATCACTGCTCTGGCGGACGACGTCGATGAGCGCGAACCCGTCCCGCGTACCGGGCAGCATGACGTCGAGGATCACCACGTCCGGGCGGAAGCCTGCCATCGTGGTTTCGAAGCCGTCGCCGTCGGGCAAGGACGCGGCGGTGAATCCCGCGTCCTCGAATGCGGCCACCAGCGCTTCTCGGATGGGCAGCGAGTCCTCCACCACCATCACCCGGGGAGCGGAACTGTATGTCATTCCTCGATTGTCACTCACCAGCTGAAGTGATCCTGAAGATACGCCCGGCTTCAGGGTGACTTCAGCTAGCGGCGGCAGGGTCGGTGACAGAACGAATCGAACGAGACAGTGCGAACAAGGAGTGAACGTGAACGATCAGACCCAGCCGATCCCGGCGGCATCGAACCCGGCCGAGCCCGCTGCTCCCCAGCAGAACAAGCCGAAGCGATGGAAGGTCCGTGTGCCACTGGTGGCAACAGCGGCGGCGGGACTCGCAGTAGGGGCGCTTGTCGCGTCGGCAGTATTTGCTGCCACCGGGCCGGACGTCTCGCCCGGAGTGTCCACGGTCGCGTCGTCGTCGACGCTCGGGGAGCGGACCGACGGCGGTGGCGGGTCGGATGCACCTGCGGTGCCGGCCGCTCCGGACTCCGGCGACGGATCGACGGCTCCCACCCCGTCCGATGATGCGACGCCGCCTGCTCCGGGTAACGGCGAAACCCCGCCTGCTCCGCCCGCGGGTGGTCCGGGCAAGGGTGGACCGGGAGAGGGTGGCCCAGGTCCGAGTGGGCCGGGTAAGGGTGGACCGGGTGCCCTGTGCGCACCGGAAGACGGTGCGACGCCGCCTGCTCCGGCTGATGGTGCGACGCCGCCTGCGCCGCCGACTCCGGGTGCTGAGGGAGACGGCGCGACTGCGCCTGCACCCCCGGCTCCGGCAGATGGCGCTACTCCTCCCGCACCACCTGTCGCTCCTTCTGGTTCCTGATCCAACCTTCTCCAGCCCCGCACCGGTGTTCTCGGTGCGGGGCTGGAGTGGTCTTTGGGCGGGTTCAGGCGATGTGGGGGCCTGCTCGGGCGTGGGATGGTCTGGGTTGTCGGTAGGGGTCGACGGTTGCGGGTGGGATGATCCCCCGCAAGCGGGAGGTGCCCCCACAGGGGTGGTTGTCGGTGCCGATGAACACTTCCCAGTCGCTGTGGTGCATGAGGCGGTGGTGGAACCCGCACAGTAGGACGAGGTTGTTCATGTCGGTGGGTCCGCCGTCGCCCCAGTGCCAGATGTGGTGCCCTTCGGTCCAGGCGGCGGGTTTCCCGCAGCCGGGCAATGCGCATCCGTGATCGCGGGCGGTGAGGGCTCGGCGTTGTTTGGCGGTGACGGTGCGGGCGGTGCGGGCGAGGTTGAGTGGGTTGCCGTCCTCGTCCATCACGATCGCGGTCAGGACACAATCACACGCCAACTGGCGAGAAGTGTTGCGGGAGAGCGGTCCCATCCACGGCAACCACCCGACCGAAGTGCCGTCGCCGAACAGGTCGCGATACGCGCCACGATCAGAGGTCGCACCGCGGTCACCTTGACCTTCATCTTCACTGCCACTGCTACTACCGGTGTCACTGTCGGTGTGGGCGGTTCCGGTGCCCGATTCTCCAACGGAGTCGGGGTGAATCGGGCCACCGGTGTTGATATCGACCGGATCTGCTGTGTCGGTGTCGGATTCTGTTGCTGCGCCTGAGGTTTCGTCGTCGGTGATGTCGTCCTCGCCTCCGCAGCTCCGGAGGTCGATGAGGTCCTGCAACCGGATGTGCAGGTTCAGGTGCGGGCGTTCACCGCCTTCGATTGGGCGATCGCTCGCGGCGAGGTACTGGTCGAGGATCTGTCCGAAGGCGTCGGCTCTGCGCTTGGCGGGGCTGCGGTCGTCGTGGCTGCCGTCGGCGGCGGGGTGGGGTTCGGTCAGCGGGGAGAGGGCAGTGAGCAGTTTCTCTCCGGTGACAGCATCGAAGTCTCCTTTGAGTACCAGCCGCCCGTTGAGGGTTGTGGAGGCGAAGAGTTCGTTGCGGTCGGTGTTCTCGGCGGGTGGTTTCTTGCTGCCGAAGCTGTCTTCGAGTCTGGTGATCGCTGCTCGGATCCGGCCGGTGCGCGCGTCGGGCCCTGTCGCAGCTTTGATCAAGGCGGCGCGCGCGGCATCGCGACCCTTTTCCGGGAGGTGTTCCGGGGGTGTTTCGGCGAAGGTGAGGATCAGGGCGGCGTGGTCGATGGTCATGACGCCGGTGTTGACGGCGTCGGCGATGTCGGGAAACGCAGCCATGCCGCGGCCGAGGGCGACGATCTTGGTTGCTTTGGACGGTGAGAGCAGGGTGGTGGAGGTCAGCCATCCGGCGGGTCCGGGGAAGCCGAGCTTCTCCCGGCTCACGCGGGTGTCGATCTCGGCGACGAGAGCAATCCGGCGAGCCTCCAGCAACTGGATTCGGTGGGAGACCGCGGTGGCGTCGGCGAGGAGTTCGCTCTCGCTCAGTTGCCAGATCTCCGTGGTCATGGAAGCAAGTGTATCGAACGTGCGTTCGACTGGCAATCATAGTGCAATCGAAAACTATTGTCCTGCATAATTATTCGAGGTCCAGAACCTGTCGGTGGCGTGTGATAGGCGTTGGTGGAACCTGACGTCAGGTGATGTGCTCAGTCAGCATCTCTGGCAGCGGTTTCCAGCTCGGCTCGATATGCGGCCCACCAGGCTGCGTCGCCGTCGGTCATGTTCTCGTTGCCGAGTCGTAGGCCTACGGCGTTGTCGATGAGTTCGCGCACGATGTCCGCATGTCCAGCGTGCCGGTTGGTTTCAGCCACGAGGTGCACGAGCACGCGATGCAGGGTTACCTCCTGCTTCTCGACGGGCCAGTGCAGGACGCGTCCGACAGTGTCGAGGTCGTTCGTTTCGATGGTCCTGTCTGCGTGCTTCCAGGCCTCGCGATACAGGGCGACAATGGATTCGGTCGATTCGTCGGCAGTGGCCCACATGTCGGAGTTCAGCCGGGCCATGGCCGCTGCCTCCAATTCCGCGAACCGAGCTGGAAACTCACGTCCGAAGGTGGGGCCGAAGTAGCCGTATTCGACGATCGACAGGTGCTTGATCAAACCCAACAGGTTCGTACCGGTCGGCGTCATCGGCCGCCGTCTCTGGTACTCGGTGAGGCCGTCGAGCTTCCACAGCATGTTCTCGCGGGCGATCCGCAGATACTGGTGCAGCTCGTCCTTCATGCCGTTCAGCTCACCGACGCGTGCCAGACGAGAGCGGCAGCCAGCGCACCGAGTCCGTTCAACGACCAGTGCAGGGCGATGGGCGCTATCAAACTGCCGCTACGACTACGCAGCCACGTGAACACGACACCCGCCGCCGCAGTCGCCACCACGGCCAGCGCTATGCCGACGATCTGCCCGAACAACCCGCCGCCGAGAAAACCGCTCAGCCCCACGTTGCCCGCCGTCAGTCCCAGCGAGGACGCGATATGCCACAGACCGAACAGCAGAGACCCTGCAGCGAACACACCCCGCGCCCCATAGATGCGGCCCAAGGTGCCGTGCAGCACCCCGCGGAACGCGAGCTCTTCCGGGATGACGGTCTGCAGGGGGATGACGATCATCGATGCGACGATGGCAGCGGAGACGGTTGCGTATCGATCGGCCATGAAGAACGGGCGAGTCAGTGGCAGCAACGCGCCGATCGCGACGACGGTGAGGACGACCCCGACGGCTCCGAGTGCGTACAGGGAACCGGTCTTCCACTGCTTCGGAGACAGTCCCAGTTCGGCCCACCCCAATCCGCGTCGGTTCGCCAGGACGACCAGCAGAACAGCGGCGATCGGAACCGTCGCGATACTGGCCCACACCGTGGTGAAGTGCGCGATGAGGTTGGTGCCCACGAGCACGAGGACGACGATGGCGACGTCGAGGTAGGCGTGGAAGGCACGTCGGGGTTCAACGCTCCCGGCCGTATTCACAGCAAGCATTGAACCGAGTGTACTGGCGTCAGCTGTGAGCACCCGATGAATCGAGGCTTCGGTCGAGGCCTTTGCCGTCGTAGATGCGGGTGAACACCACGCCGAACACGAGTCCGATGAGCAGCCCGAGAGACGTCATGCCCACCGAGTGCTGCAGGCCTGCGTCGAGCGAGGCGTTGAAATACAGGATCGAGCGGGTGCCGAGGAAGATCTGATGCATCGGCTCGAACTGCGCGAGCCAGGTGAAGATCGGCGGACTCGCTTCGAGGGGGATGGTGCCGCCCGATGACGGCAACGCCAGGATGATGAACACGATCAGATTGATCAGCAATCCGGCCGTGCCGAACGCAGACATCACCGCCAACGCCGTGACGCCCACCGCGGTGATCGCGAAAGCGCCGTACGTCCACAGGGTCCATGCATGGGTGATCGGCATGCCGAGCAGATGGCTGATCAGCAGATACAGGGCAGACACCAGCATGGCGAGAACGACCATCACGAGCCATTTCACGAGCAGCGTCTGGAAGCGGTTGATCAGGGTCGGTCCGCGGTGGATGTACTTGGGACCGATCTCCGTGGGTGTGAACCCGAGTAGTCCGTCGACGAGTGCGCTGACGATGGTCGCTCCGGTGAAGCCGGCCAGGACGAGCAAGAGTGCGTAGTAGAAGGCGGACAAGCCACCGCCGGTGCCGTCGGGCAGAGGATCGTATTGGGCAACGATCACATCGATCGGTTGTGCGAGGGTGAGGGCACTCGCACCGGCGAGCTGAGTATCGCCGAGCTGCTGGCGCACCTGTTCGCTGATCTGTTGTCCCACAGTTTCATTGACCGACTCGAATGCCGGTGACGCCACTCCGGTCACGAGCGACATCCCGAAACTGCCGGCACGTGGGTTGGTGTAGACCGTGATGATCGGCTTCTCGACGTCCCCGGGAATCACACTCGCCTGAGCGAGGATTCCCATCCTCTTGGTGAAATCGCTCGGGATGACGATGGAACCGTAGGCCTCGGCCGTCGACAGCAGTGATTGTGCCTGCGCCGGACCGACTTCCCGGAAGTCGACCTTCTCCGAATCGACGTTCTGCAGCAGACCGTCGACGATGTCGTTGCCGATGTTGCGCTGCTCGCCTGCGAGGGTGTCGCCCTCGTCCTGGTTGACGATCGCGATGGGGAGGTCGTGCAGATTGTTCCTGGGGTCGAGCACACCGCCCAGGTACAGCGCGGCGAGGAACGACATCAGTGCCGACACCACCAGGATGGGCGCGAGCCAGAAACGCGGCGAACGAAGGACGTCGGCCATCGACCGAGGGGTTCTGTCGGAGGTCACCGGATCAGTGTCGCAACTTCGGCTCCCATGTGCGCGTTTATTCGTAGCAGGCTACGAGTAAACGCGCACATGCGGCGCAGCCGCTCCTAGGCGTTGGCCCGACGCGGCAGCTTCCATTCCGGACGCACCCAGTGGCAGGTGTATCCCTCGGGGTACTTCTGCAGGTAGTCCTGGTGCTCGGGCTCGGCCTCCCAGAAATCTCCGGCCGGGGTCACCTCGGTGACGACCTTTCCTGGCCACAGTCCCGACGCGTCGACGTCGGCGATGGTGTCCTCGGCGACGCGCTTCTGCTCGTCGTTCAGGTAGAAGATCGCGGAGCGGTAGCTGGCTCCGATGTCGTTGCCCTGACGGTTCTTGGTGGTGGGGTCGTGGATCTGGAAGAAGAACTCCAGCAGATCGCGGTATGTCGTCTGGGTGGGGTCGTAGACGACCTCGAGGCCCTCGGCGTGATTGCCGTGGTTTCGGTACGTCGCGTTGGGGACCTCGCCGCCGGTGTAGCCGACGCGGGTCGAGATCACTCCCGGGAGCTTGCGGACGAGCTCTTCGGCTCCCCAGAAGCATCCTCCGGCGAGAATGGCGGTTTCGGTGGCTGCAGACATCGTTGCTCTCCTATTTCTTTATCGGTCGATACGTGGGGTTCAACGAACGAGGCGGCGTCATAATTCCGAGTCGTGGGTGCGTTCGCCGACCTCGAGAACCAGCTTGCCGGTGTTCGCCCCGTCGAACAGCAGGTTCAGGGTCGATCCGAAAGCGGGGACGCCGCCGATCTCGATCTGCTCGCGTGCGGTCATCTTGCCGCTGGTGAGCAGTTCGGACAGCGCGTCGATGCCCTCCTGGTAGCGATCGAGGTAGTCGAAGATGATGAACCCCGTCATCGATGCCCGATTGATCAGTAGCGACAGGTAATGCGCCGGGCCGGGCTGCGGGTCCGTCGCGTTGTAGCCGGAGATGGCTCCGCACAACACCACTCGCGCTCCCTTGCGCAGTCGGGAGAGCGCGGCGTCGAGAATTTCGCCGCCGACGTTGTCGAAATACACGTCGATGCCCTTCGGTGCGGCCGCCTTCAGACCCTTGTACACCGACTCGTTCTTGTAGTCGATCGCCGCGTCGAAGCCCAGTTCCTCGGTGAGCCACGCGCACTTCTCGGGTCCACCGGCAATGCCGATCACAGTGGCTCCCTTGGCTTTCGCGATCTGCCCCGCAATGCTGCCCACGGCTCCGGCGGCTCCGGAGATCACCACGGTGTCGCCCTCGGTGAGCTTGCCGACGTCCATCAGGCCGAAGTACGCCGTCAGTCCGGGGAAGCCGAGCGCGCCGAGCCAGGTGGGAGCAGGCGCGATGGATTCGTCGACCTTCTGCACCCCCGTGCCGTCCGACAGTGCATGCTCGGTGACGCCGAACGAACCCGAAACGATCTCTCCGACTGCATAATCGGGATGGCGAGATTCCAGCACCCGGCCCACGGCGTGCGCCCGCATCACCTCGCCGATGCCGACGGGCGGCACGTACGAGCGCGCATCGTTGAGCCAGCCGCGCATCGCCGGGTCGAGAGAGACATAGTCGACGGTGACGACGAATTCGCCGTCACCAGGAGTGGGAATCGGTTCCTCGGTGAGGTTCCACGTCGATTCGTCGGGACGTCCCACCGGGCGCTGAGCCAGCCGGATCTGACGGTTCACAGATGTCATCTACCGTTCCTTCCACATCGAAGACGTGCATGTCGAAAACAGGGCACTTCGACACTAGGGCAGAATGACGTCACGATGACCAACGCGCCGAACACCACCCGCCTCGCCCCCCGACTCGTCGCAAGCGACGTCGACGGCACCTTGCTCGACCAGCACGAACGTGTCACCGAGCGCACCAAGCGCGCCGTCTCGGCCGTCGTGGCCGACGGAGTTCCCTTCGTGCTGTCCACCGGCAGGCCGCCGCGGTGGATCCACCCCGTCGTCGATCAGCTGGGATACGCGCCGATGTCGGTGTGCGCCAACGGTGCGGTGATCTACGACGCCGCCAACGATCGCGTGCTCAGCGCCGAGACGCTGTCGGTCGAGACGCTGCAGTGGTTGGCCGACGTCGCGTATCGCGCGCTGCCCGGCTGCGGACTGGCCGCCGAGCGAGTGGGCCGGACGGCGCACGACTCGGCGACGCCGCAGTTCGTCAGCTCCTCGGGATACGAGCACGCCTGGCTGAACCCGGACAACGTCGAGATGACCGAGGACGACGTGGTCGACGTTCCGGCCGTCAAGCTGCTGATCCGGTTGTCCGGCTCCACCAGCGGACACATGGCCGACATCCTGTCCCCGCTGATCTCCGGTCGAGCCGACCTGACGTTCTCCACCGACAACGGACTCATCGAGCTGTCGGCACCGGGCATCACCAAGGCATCGGGCTTGGCCAAGGTCGCCGAGACGCTGTCGGTGGACGTCAAGGACATCGTGGCCTTCGGCGATATGCCCAACGACGTGCCGATGCTGTCGATGGTGGGACTGGGCGTGGCGATGGGCAACGCGCATCCCGCTGCCGTCGCGGCGGCGAACGAGGTGACCGTCACCAACGCAGAAGACGGAGTGGCACAGGTTCTCGAACGCTGGTGGTGACCCTCGGGTCTCCCGGCATATCCGAACACGACAAGGGCCGAGTCACCGTGGTGACTCGGCCCTAGTCGACTGTCGGAACTCAGCCCGCGGGTGCGGGCTCCGGTGCGGGAGCAGGCTCAGGCACAGGAGCCGGTTCCACCGGCGCCGCGACGGGGTTCTGCATCTCCGCGTTGTAGGTGTCGTTGTACGTCTTGATCACGGTGGTGACGATTCCGGTGAGCTCGTTGAAGATCAGCGAACCGTTCTCGAAGTCGGTACGGAAGCCCTCCGGCACCCGGAACTCGTCGGTGATCGGCAGGCCGAGGATGCCGTCTACGCCACCCTGCTGCACGTACTGCTGGAAGATCTTGCCGATGACGGCCACGGCCTGACCGGCCATGTTGGTGATGATCTCGCCGTTGGCGAATTGCGCCTTCTCGCGGCCGCCGCTCACCTGCACCAGGCCGCTCACCGGAACGCCGAGCGAGCCGGTTTCTCCGCCCGATTCCAACCACTTCTGTGCGACGGGACTGGTCGACGCCAGTCGCTGCAGCTCGGCGACCAGGGCCGGGATGTTCTCGCCCAGAGTGGAACTGGCGTCGGTGCCCGGGCGTGACGGTGCCGGGTCGGTCACCGCGGTGTCGGGTGCGGTATCGGGAGCGTCGGGCGATACCGGAGTGGCATCTCCGCCGCCGCCGAGGTTTGCCGCAGCGATGTCGCGGATTTCTCCGAGTCGTGCGTATCCGGCGTCACCGGGGCATTCGGTGTTGCCGACATCGCGGTGGCCGAAGATCACCGGCAGGTCGACGCTCTGGCCGCGGCCGACGAACGTGAAATCCGTTCCCTCCGAGGTCATCGTGGTGGTGCCCTTCGGGTCGAGACCGGCCTTGCCGAGTCGCCATCCGAGGAACTTGCCGACCGAATCGATGGTCTCCTGCGAGGGATCCTCGTTGGAGTAGTCGCCCATCATGGCGATGCCCATCGTGTTCTCGTTGAACCCGCCCGAGTGTGCGCCCTGGACCGGCTTGTCCAAGCCGCCCGCGCGGCCCTCGAAGATCTGGCCGTACTTGTCGACGAGGACGTTGTAGCCGATGTCGCACCAACCGAGTGTCTGCGCGTGGTAGGCGTAGATGGCGCGGACGATCTCGGCCGATTCGGACTTGGAGTAGTCGTTGCTGCCTGCGGTGTGGTGCACGGTGGCACCGCCGAGGAAGTCGTCGACAGTCGGTGTGGCGCAACGGATCGACTCGTCGGCACCCCACTGAGCGCGGGTGATGACCTTGGGGCTCGCGTCACCGGCGACGGGCGTGGCGATGTCGTTCAATGCCGAGTCGACCGGCGACGTGCCGGGGGTGATGAGTACGGCACTGATGTCATCGACCGCAGCAGCCAACTGATCCACCGTGCCTTCCGGCGCGGCTTCGGGCTGGGCGGGATCTGCTGCAGGTGCCTCGACTGCAGGTGCCGGTGCCGCGGGATCGACAGGTGCCGGATCCTGTTGACGCAGAGGCGTGCTCGACGACGCCGGGGTGTAGCCCAACGGCTGTTCGGCAGCAGCGGGCACCTCGGCCGGGGCGTCGGCAGCAGGCAGCTCGACGACCGGAACCTCGGGAACCGGTGCAGTTGCGAAGCTTTCGGGAGCTGCACTACTCGTCAGCGGCGTCAGCAGCACCTGCACTGCATTGGTCAGTCCGACGAAGATCGGTTCGGTGCCTTGCTTTTCCGCAGCGGGAACGGCGTCGCTCGCAGTGGTGTCCACCGGCGCAGTCTCGAGCCACGGGCCCCAGGATCCGTCCTCGAGCTGGCGGCGAACCTGAGCGGCTGCACCGTCGAGCTGCTCGGAGGTCAGGGCCACCATGCTGAAGGGGGTGTCCTGCTTGATCTCCTTGACGGCGGCACCGAGCGGTGGGCCGGTCGGATCGGCAGCTTCCGGGTTCACGGGCAGGGGACTGACCGGCGCGGATGCATCGACCCGGGGAACGGGTGCCTGTGCTGTCGCGTTGCCCGGCGCGGGCGTGGTCAGGCCCGGGATGTCCGGGATCTCGATCGGCGGGATCACGATGGAATCCGGCAGCGGTAGGTACTTCAGATCGGAGAGCCGCAGATCCGGCAACGGCAGTCCGGTGAGTTCCTGCAACGGAATGACGATGTCCGGTGCGGAACTCAGCGCGGTCTCGACGATCTTGGTCGGCACGGTGACCGGGGTTGTCTCGTTGGCCGGTCGAACTCCGGTTGTCGTGCTGTCGGTGAGGCCTGCGACCGCAAAGGGGGTTGCGACGGCCAGTAGTGCGACAGCACCGAGAACGATCGACGGCTTCGTTCGACGGTTCGGCAAGGCGGTACTCCCTGGTTGTTGGTAGGTACGCGTCGTAGGATCTCCAGCTACTGAACAACATGAATCACATCAGCAACATGAGTCCCATCAGACACAAGGCTAAACCTTAGCTTGACAGTTAGCCATCGGCGGGAAGTTCGAGTGGCGCGGCGCGTCGGGGCTTGCACTCCTGGGTCGTTCCGCAGGCTCCACTCCTGCCCACCTACGCTTTCGAGCTGTGACTGTGCACTTCATCGGAGCCGGACCGGGCGCTGCCGACCTGCTCACGCTGCGAGCCGTCGAGCTCCTGCGATCGAGCCCGGTCTGCGTCTACGCCGGCACCTACATCGACGACGCGATCCTCGAACATTGCTCCGCGGGTACCCGGCTGGTCGACACCGCGAAGCTCGACCTCGACGCCATCACCGAAGAGTTGGTCGCTGCCCACGAGCGCGGCGAGGACGTCGCGCGCCTGTGCTCGGGCGATCCGTCCCTCTACTCCGCGTTGGCGGAGATGTCCGCTCGACTCGACGCCGCAGGCGTGCCCTGGGACGTCACCCCGGGCGTTCCTGCCTACGCGGCCGCAGCCGCCGCACTGGGCGTCGAGCTGACGGTTCCGGAAGTGACGCAGTCGGTGGTGCTCACCCGCGCACAGGCCCGCTCGACGGCGATGCCCGATACCGAGGCGCTGAAGAACTTCGCCGCCACCAGGGCGACGCTCGCGCTGCACCTGGCGATCACCCGCACCCGCATCATCGCCGACGAACTGACCGAGTTCTACGGTCCCGAGTGCCCCGCCACCGTCGTCTTCCACGCCAGCAAGCCGGACGAGCTGATCCTGCGCGGCACTTTGGCCGACATCGCAGATCAGGTCGAGGCCGCCGACCTACGACAGGCGGCGGTGATTCTGGTGGGGCCAGCCCTGGCTCGACGCGTCGTCACCGAATCCCACCTGTACGACGCGTGCCGGGACCGCTCGTGAGAATCCATCTGATCGGCATCGGCGGTGGACACCCGGATCAGGTGACCGTCCAGGCCGTCGAGAAACTGCGGGCCGTCGACGTGTTCATCGTCGCGGACAAGGGTGCCTCCGTCGGCGATCTCGCAACAGCCAGGCAGGAGATCCTCGAACGCCATCACGGCGGTAGCTACCGGGTGATCGAGGTGCCCGACCCGCCACGCGACCGATCGCCCCGGCAGTACGAGACCGCTGTCCTCGATTGGCACGACGCCCGCGCCCGCGCCTACGCCGATGTGCTCGACGGCCTCGCCGACAGCACCGTCGTCGGATTCCTCGTCTGGGGAGACCCCGCGCTCTACGACAGCACGATCCGCGTCGTCGAGCGGCTGGCCGCGTTGCGCGGCGACATCGAGTTCGATGTCACACCCGGCATCTCCAGCGTGTCGATGCTGGCGGCGAGTCACCGCCTCGTGCTCAACCGCATCGGCGGGCCGATCGTCATCACCACCGGCCGCAACCTGGCTGCCGACGTCGCCGCCGGTCTCGACAACCTCGTGGTCATGCTCGACAGCAATCTGGCCTGCAGCGCGCTGACCGGCGCAGGGTGGGGCATCCACTGGGGTGCCAACCTGGGGACGGCGGACGAGAAGCTGGTGGCGGGTCCGCTCGACGACGTGCTGGGCGAGATCCGCCGCGCCCGCGAGAAGGTCAAGTCCCAGCACGGCTGGGTGATGGACACCTACCTGCTTCGACGCCTGCCCGGTTGACCTCCGACCGGCCGACCGACGCCTGGCGGGGCAGAGCGGTCACGATCGTCGGATACCCTGGTTGCCCGTGACTGCTGTAAGCCCCGAGACCACCTCTTCCGACGCCTCCGTGACCGGCCGATACGACCTCATCGTCGTCGGATCCGGGTTCTTCGGACTGACCGTGGCGGAGCGGGCGGCGTCCCAGTTGGGCAAGCGTGTCCTCGTGCTGGATCGGCGGCACCACCTGGGCGGCAACGCGTACTCCGAGGCCGAGCCCGAGACGGGTATCGAGATCCACAAGTACGGCGCGCATCTGTTCCACACGTCGAACAAGCGGGTCTGGGACTACGTCAACCAGTTCACCGATTTCACGAGCTACCAGCACCGTGTCTTCGCCCTGCACAAGGGCCAGTCGTATCAGTTCCCGATGGGCCTGGGCCTGATCTCGCAGTTCTTCGGCAAGTACTTCTCGCCGGCCGAGGCGCGGGCACTCATCGAAGAGCAGTCCGACGAGTTCGACTCGAAGGACGCGCAGAACTTCGAGGAGAAGGCGATCTCGTTGATCGGGCGCCCGCTGTACGAGGCGTTCATCAAGGATTACACCGCCAAGCAGTGGCAGACCGATCCGAAGAATTTGCCCGCGGGCAACATCACCCGGTTGCCGGTGCGGTACACGTTCGACAACCGCTACTTCAACGACACCTACGAGGGACTGCCGGTCGACGGCTACACCGCGTGGCTCGAGAAGATGGCCGCCGACGAGAAGATCGAGGTCCGGTTGAACACGGACTGGTTCGACGTCAAGGCCGAGCTCGTGGCCGAGAGCCCCGACGCTCCCATCGTCTACACCGGCCCGCTGGACCGTTACTTCGACTACTCCGAGGGCGAACTGGGCTGGCGGACAATCGATTTCGAGACCGAGGTACTCCCGACGGGTGACTTCCAGGGCACCCCGGTGATGAACTACAACGACGGCGACGTGCCGTTCATCCGGATCCACGAGTTCCGTCACTTCCACCCCGAGCGCCAGTACCCGACCGACAAGACGGTCATCATGCGCGAGTTCTCCCGCTTCGCCAAGAGCGGCGACGAGCCGTACTACCCGATCAACACTCCCGACGATCGGCAGAAGCTCGAGGCCTACCGCGACCGCGCCAAGGCCGAAGCCGCCGCAAGCGGAGTGCTGTTCGGTGGCAGACTCGGTACCTACCAGTACCTGGACATGCACATGGCCATCGCGAGCGCGCTGAACATGTACGAGAACACCCTGGCCCCGCACTTCGAGACCGGTGCACCCCTGGCAGGCGACAAGTGACCGCCAAGCACCTCCTCGAGGACGGCATCGCCGACGCCGCGCCGGTTCTCGGCAAGTCACTGTTGCAGCGAGTATTGCTGCCGCGCTCGGGTGAACCGCTCGACGTGCGCACGCTGTACCTCGAAGAAGCGCTCACCAACGCCAAACGGGCACACTCGCTCTCGCGGACCTCGGTCACGATCGGCTCCGAGTCCGAGGTGTCGTTCTGTACCTACTTCAACGCGTTCCCGGCCAGCTACTGGCGGCGCTACAGCGTCCTGAAGTCCGTGGTGCTGCGCGTCGAGGTCTCCGGACACTGCCGAATCGACGTCTACCGGTCCAAGGCCGATGCGTCGCGCATCCACGTCGAGGGCCGCGAGGCCGTGGACGGCGATGCGGCACAGGAGTTCCTTATCGACCTCGGTCCGTTCGAGGACGGCGGCTGGATCTGGTTCGACATCACCTCCGATTCCGAGGTGGTGCTCGAGAGCGCGGGTTGGTATGCGCCGATCGACGCGCCGGGCGAGGCCACCGTCGCGGTCGGTATCCCCACGTTCAATCGCCCGACCGACGCCGTCAAAGCGCTTGTGGCACTTGGCTCCGATCCGTTGGTTCTAGACGTGATCCAGGCCGTCATCATGCCCGATCAGGGCACCCGCAAGGCCAAGGACGAGCCCGGATTCGACGAGGCCGCAGCTGCCCTCGGCGGCAGACTCGCCATCCACGATCAGGCAAACCTCGGCGGGTCCGGCGGATACAGCCGCATCATGTACGAGGCACTGAACAACACCTCGTGCCAACACATCCTGTTCATGGACGACGACATCGAGATCGAGCCCGATTCGATCCTGCGGGCGCTGGCCATGTCGCGATTCGCCAAGGTCCCCACGCTCGTCGGTGGCCAGATGCTCAACCTGCAGGCGCGCAGCCACCTGCACGTCATGGGCGAAGTGATCGATCGCGGCAACTTCATGTGGACCGGCGCACAGAACGTGGAGTACGACCACGACTTCTCCGAGGACCCGCTGCGCACCAGCAAGCTGCTGCACCGCCGCATCGACGTCGACTACAACGGCTGGTGGATGTGCATGATTCCGCGCGTCGTCGCCGAGGAACTGGGGCAGCCACTGCCGCTGTTCATCAAGTGGGACGACGCCGAATACGGCTTGCGCGCACGGGAAGCCGGCTACCCGACGGTGACACTGCCGGGCGCGGCCATCTGGCACATGGCGTGGAGCGACAAGGACGACGCCATCGACTGGCAGGCGTACTTCCATCTGCGCAATCGCCTCGTGGTCGCATCGCTGCACATGCCGGGGGACGGCAAGGGCCTGGTGCTCGACACGATCAAGGCCACGGTCAAGCATCTGCTGTGTCTCGAATACTCGACGGTCGCCATTCAGAACCTCGCGATCCGCGACTTCCTGGCCGGCCCCGAGCACATCCTCGAGATCCTGCCCACCGCGCTGCCGACCGTGCACGCGCTGCGCAAGGAATTTCCCGACGCCGTCGTCGTGGGCAGTTCCACGGAGCTGCCCCTCGCGTCCGGTGAGGAAGTGGGATCCGTCGGGCTGCCGACCAACCCGCTCGCCAAGATCAGCCGGTTGGCAAAAGGCTTGCTGCACAACGCAAAGCCCGCGCACACCCAGCATCACGACCGCCCACAGCTCAACGTCCCGACTCTCGACGCGCGCTGGTTCCTGCTCTCTCAGGTCGACGGCGTCACCGTCACCACCGCCGACGGCCGGGGCGTCGTCTACCGCAAGCGAGACCGCGCTCAGGCCGCGGCGCTGCTCAAGGAAGCACTGTCGCTGCGCAAGCAGTTGGCGGCCGAATTCCCCGCCCTCAAGGCTCGGTATCGCGATGCCGTGCCGCACCTGACCAGTAAGGAAACGTGGGAACGTGTCTTTCGTTACCAGGCGTAAGGGCCAGACCGAGGCCCCGACGGAGGTCAGGATCCTCGAGAAGGTGCAGAGCACCGTCGGCAGTGCCCCCGGCGCTATCACCGTCGCCCGCGGCATGTCGCACTTCGGCGAACACGCACTCGGCTGGGTCGCGATCGCCGGTATCGGTGCTGCGCTGGACAAGCCGCGTCGGCGTCAGTGGGCCTCGGTGGCAGTCGGGGCAGTGGGCTCCCACGCCGCGTCGATCGTCATCAAGCGAATCGTGCGTCGGCCACGTCCCCACGATCCGGCCGTGCGCATCAACGTCTCGACGCCCAGCAAGCTGAGCTTTCCGTCCTCGCATGCGACATCCACCACAGCCGCCGCGGTTCTCCTCGGCCGGGTGACCGGGCTACCGTTACCGGCGGTCCTCGTCCCACCCATGCTGCTCTCGCGCTTGGTGCTCGGAGTCCATTACCCCACCGATGTGCTGGCAGGATCTGCACTCGGCGCGTTGACGGCTGCGGCCGTCGTGAAGTTCGAAGGAGACAAATGAGCGAGGATGCCGCACCCGTAGGCGCGCCGCCGAAGAACCTGGCGGACGGCATCGTCAAGGCGCTTCGTCCGCGTCAGTGGGTCAAGAACGTCCTGGTGCTCGCTGCACCGCTGGCCGCGGGCTCGGTCACCGACCCCGACGTACTGCTGTCCGTCGCGCTCGCATTCGTCGTGTTCTGCTTCGCCGCGTCCGGGGTCTACCTCGTCAACGACGCCCTCGATGTCGAGGCCGACCGCGCACACCCCACCAAGCGGTTCCGGCCGATCGCCGCGGGCGTGCTGCCCGTCAACATCGCCTACGCGATGGCCGTGGTGTCCTTCGCCCTCGCCATCGGTCTTTCGTTCCTCGCGAACTGGAAGCTGGCGCTGGTCATCGGCGTCTACATCGTGATCCAGCTGGCCTACTGCTTCGGTCTCAAGCACCAGGCCGTGCTCGACATCTGCATCGTGTCCTCGGGCTTCCTGTTGCGCGCGATCGCCGGTGGCGTCGCCGCGTCGATCCCGCTGTCGCAGTGGTTCCTGCTGATCATGGCGTTCGGATCGCTGTTCATGGCTGCCGGTAAGCGCTACGCCGAGCTGCAGCTCGCCGAACGCACCGGAGCGAAGATCCGCAAATCGCTCGAGAACTACACCACCACGTACCTGCGATTCGTCTGGACGCTGTCGGCAACGGCCGTCGTCATCTGTTACGGCCTGTGGGCGTTCCAGGAAGACGCGGGCACGGACGCCAACTGGTTCGCGATCTCGATGATTCCGTTTACCATCGCAATCCTGCGATACGCAGTGGATGTCGATGGCGGCGAGGCAGGCGAACCCGAAGAGATCGCGTTGGGAGACAGGGTTCTCCAGCTACTCGCCATAGCGTGGATCGGAGTGGTTGGTGTCGCTGTCTACCTCGCCTGACCAGCGAGACGCGCGAGAAGAGAACTCCGCTCGGGCATCGATCACCCGGCCCGTCTTCTGGATCGGGACCGTGGTCACCGGGGCGTTGTTCCTCTGGGGTGCGTGGGAGCGCCGCTGGATCGCCGACGACGGGCTGATCGTGCTGCGCACCGTCCGCAACCTGCTGGCCGGCAACGGACCGGTGTTCAACGCGGGCGAACGAGTCGAGACCAACACCAGCACCATCTGGACGTACCTCGTCTACGCAGGCAGTTGGCTGAGCGAGGGACGCCTCGAGTACGTCGTCCTGACGATCGCGCTCGTACTGTCCACGGCGGCCGTCGTCATCGCGATGATCGGCACGTTCGTGCTGCGAGGGCGTACTGCGTCGAAGACCCTGTTCCTGCCCGCAGGCGTCCTGGTCTACATCGCGGTTCCTCCTGCCCGCGACTTCGCGACGTCCGGCCTCGAGACCTGCCTTGTCATCTTCTGGCTGGCGATGCTGTGGCTGCTGATGGTTCGCTGGGGTCAGCGCCGGAGCGGTGGCGCCGAGCTGCTGCTGCTGGCGTTCTTCGCCGGCCTCGGCCCGCTGGTGCGTCCGGAACTGTCCATCGTGGCGGTGCTGGCCCTGGCGATGATCTTCCTGGCCCCGCAGAGTTGGTTGTCCAGGCTCCGAGTGTTCGTTTTCGCCGGAGCCGTGCCGGTGCTCTACCAGATCTGGCGGATGGGCTACTACGGCCTGCCGTACCCCAACACCGCGGTGTCGAAGGATGCAGGCGGAGCCAAGTGGTCGCAGGGGTTCGAGTACCTGTCCAACCTCGTGGGCCCGTACCTGCTGTGGCTGCCACTCGCACTGCTCGTCGTCGGTGCCGTTCTGTCGGCCTCCCGAGTGCGGTTGTCCCTGCCCCGCACCGTCGGCGGCTGGCTCGCAGCGCTACGGACGCCGACCGCCGTGGTCGTCTTCGTGTTGATCAGTGGCCTTCTGCTGGCTTTGTACGCGATTCGCGTCGGCGGCGATTTCATGCACGGCCGCACATTGTTGCCGGCATTGTTCACGCTTTTGTTGCCGATTTCGGTGCTGCCGGTCGCCCTTCCGAAACGGTGGTCTGCAGACCGCTCCACCGCGATATTTTTCGCCGATCTTTTCGTCTGGGGCGGCATCGTGGTCTGGGCCGTCGTGGCCGCCAATACGACGGGTATGCCGCAGGGTTCGATCGTCGGCCGCAGTGGCATCGTCGACGAGCGGGCGTTCTACTCGCTCAACACCGGGCACGCCCACCCGATCCTGGCCTCGGACTACCTCGACTACCCGCGGATGCGTGGGATGGTCGAGGCGATCGAGGACACTCCGGACGGCGGCCTGCTGTTGCCGTCGGCGCAGTTCACGTACTGGGATGTCGTTCCCCCGCCGCTCCCCATCCCGGAGGGTGGCTTCGGTCACACCGTCTTCTTCCTGAACCTCGGAATGACCAGCATGAACGTCGGCCTCGACGTGCGGGTCATCGACCAGATGGGGCTGGCGTACCCGTTGGCGTCGCACACCGAGCGGCTCGAGAACGGCCGGATCGGACACGACAAGAACCTGTATCCGGACTGGGTGGTGGCCGATCTCGGCCTCGTCGCCGTTCATCCGTACCTGCCCTGGTACATGGACGAGGACTGGGTCACCGAGGCTCAGGTTGCCCTGACCTGCCCCGACACCCAGGAACTGCTCACCTCGTATCGAGCTCCGTTGACGAAGGAATTGTTCGTCCGGAATGTCAAGCGTTCGCTCTTCTACGCCGGATATCGGTTCGATCGGGTGCCGAAGTACGAAATACAACGATGTGATCTTCCGGCCCCGATATTGAAGGCGGACAATTAGTTGTCCGAACACGAAAAGGTCACCGGGTTGCGCCGAATTGGTGTCGACGCCAAGATGAGCTATCTCGATCATGTAACGGGGGTCGTCCTTCGCGCGATAAGTGCGGAGGATGTGTATGCGTCCGACCTGTGTGGTCGGGCGGCAAACATGATGGACTTGCGAGATCAAGCGTTGATTGCGTAACCGATGTGACGACGAAGCAGCTGAGAGGTCGAGTGCATGCTGGGTAGAAGGAAGAGCCGGTCCGAGGACAAGCGGGGTGGGTCCTGGGGACGCCGCGCCGCCACGTCCATGCTGATGGCAGTGGTCCTACCACTGGGATTGGCTGTAGCCGGCGGTGGCGCGACTGCAAACGCGGCCTTCGACGGCAATGCCATCGACGTATGGACGGACTCGTCGATGGGTCCGATCAAGAGTCGCGTCTGGCGCGCCGCGGACGGTAACACCGACCGCGTCGTCTACCTCCTCGACGGGCTGCGGGCCACCACCGACATCTCCGGTTGGGAGCACGAGACCGACGCCGGTGCCGTACTGGCCGGGTACAACATCAACGTCGTCCAGCCGGTCGGCGGACAGTCGAGCTTCTATTCCGACTGGTACGCACCGTCGAACTTCAACGGCCAGCAGACCACGTACAAGTGGGAGACCTTCCTGACGCAGAACCTGCGTGAGAACCTGCGCGCCAACTGGGGCTTCAACCCCAACCGCAACGGTGTCATCGGTATCTCCATGGGTGGATCGGCTGCTCTGACGCTCGCCGCCTACCACCCGGACCAGTTCAGCTACGCGGGCTCGCTGTCCGGCTACCTGAACATCTCTGCTCCCGGCATGCGTGAAGCGATGCGTCTGGCGTTGCTCGACTCCGGCCGCTACAACATCGACGCGATGTGGGGACCGCCGTGGGATCCGGCGTGGCTGCGCAACGACCCGTTCGTGTTCGCGCCTCGTCTGCGCGACAACGGAACCCGCGTGTGGGTGTTCGCAGGTAGCGGTCTGCCCGGCGGACTCGATCGCCCGCAGAGCTTCATCGACTACTACAACACCGCCAACGGCATGGGCCTCGAGGCCATCGCTTTGGCGAACAGCCGCGCGTTCCAGATCCGTATGGCGAGCATCGGCGCCAACAACGTCACGTATGCGTTCCCGGCCGTCGGTACCCACCAGTGGGGTTACTGGGGCGAGCAGATCCGCATCATGGCACCGGACCTGAGCGCCAACATCGGTGGCTGACCGGCCACACTTCGTTTCGGTCGTTTCGCCCGCTTTTCGGCCCTTCGTGAAACTTCACGACTTTTCAGGCCTGTTCAGCGGGGGCCGAGCAGGATAGTCTCCTGTTTCACGGAAACGTCGAGGTGAAACTGGGACGCTGATCACAGTTTTGCCTTGGAACCGCTCGATGGAATAACCTCCATCGAGCGGTTCGCCTGTTTTCACAGCAGAACCTCAGTTTTTCGGGACCACATCGTCCCTGGCCTCGAGGGGCCACCCAGAAAGCCCTGTTCGATTGCCGGGGGCCGCATGTCGCGGAGACCGCGTAGATGAGAGAGAGCACGATTCATGCGATTTGCCGGCCTCAGCAGAACCCCGAAGGCGTCTTCACGCTGGCGTCAGCGCCTGCTCGGCGTCGGTGCTGCCGCGCTCGTCCTTCCCATCGCAGCCGGTGTCGTCGGTGGAGCGGTAGCTGTTGCAGCGCCTGCTCCCGTCGTGCACCAGACGCCTGCCGGTGGCCGTGAGGACCTGATCGTTCCGTCCGAGATGGGCCCCATCAAGGTTCAGGTCCAGTGGGCGGCCCGCGGTGGCAACGCTGCTCTCTACCTGCTCGACGGTCTGCGCGCCCGCGACGATCGCAACGCCTGGACGTTCGAGACCAACGCGCAGGATCAGTTCGCCAACGACAACGTGACCCTGGTCATGCCCGTCGGCGGTCAGTCGAGCTTTTACAGCGACTGGTACACCTCGTCGAACTTCAACGGCCAGGAGGTCACCTACAAGTGGGAGACGTTCCTGACCCAGGAGCTGCCCGCGTTCCTCGAGAACTACGGCGTCTCGCGCAGCAACAACGGCGTACTCGGACTGTCCATGGGTGGCTCGGCCGCTCTGACGCTCGCCGCGTACCACCGCGATCAGTTCAAGTTCGCCGGTTCGCTCTCGGGCTACCTCAACATCTCGGCACCCGGAATGCGCGAGGCCATCCGCGTCGCCATGCTCGATGCCGGACGCTTCAACGTCGACTCCATGTGGGGACCGCCCTGGAACCCGGCGTGGCTGCGTAACGACCCGTTCGTCTTCGCGCCGAGGCTCGAGGGCATGTCCCTGTACATCTCGGCCGCCAGTGGTCTGCCCGGCGAGTTCGATCGACCGGCCGCGCCGATCGATTTCTACAACACCGCCAACGGCATGGCGCTCGAGGCCCTCTCGCTCGCCAACACCCGTGCATTCCAGATCCGCATGAACACCCTCGGCATCCCGGCCACTTACAGCTTCCCGTCCAACGGCATTCACGCATGGCCGTACTGGGGAGCCGAGCTGTGGAAGGCTCGCGGCCAGATCCTGGAAGCGCTGAACGCCTGACGTTCACCATCGTCATGTTTTCCGGAAGTGCCGCCCGCGTCCCTACGCCGGGCGGCATTTCTGTTCCAGCGGATCGTTAGCGGCACCTCTGTTCACAATTGCACCACCAGTCACAGCGCGTCTGCTTCTCGTCGGCAGCGGGCACGTGTAGAAAGACATACGAAGCATGTCTCGATAGGAGACCTTCGAATGTCACGTCGAAAGAGAGTCACCATCATGCGCACTGAGCTTGTTCGGTTCGGTCGGACTACATCGGCCGGTACACGGGCTCGGCGAGCGGCAGCAGCATTGACCGTCGCTTCCGCGCTGATGATCCCCTTCGCGACGACGACCGTTGCCTCCGCTGCCCCCGTCGCCAGGACGGCCCCTGTTGCACTGGCCGGCCCCGCCTACACGCAGACATCCGGTGCCACCGTCACTTCGGTGGACTGGCTCTCCGATCGTCGCGTCGCGCTGTGGATCCAGTCGCCCTCGATGGGAACGCCCATCCAGGTTCAGCTGCTGCTCGCGCGTGACTGGAACATCAACCCTCAGGCGACGTTCCCGCAGGTGTACATGCTCGACGGCCTGCGCGCGACCGATCAGGAGAACGGCTGGACGGCCGAGACCGACGCCGAGTCGTACTTCGCCGACAAGAACGTCAACGTGGTCCTGCCCATCGGCGGCCAATCCAGCTTCTACTCCGACTGGGTCGATCAGGACAACGGCAAGAACTACCAGTGGGAGACGTTCCTGACCGAGGAGCTCCCGCCGATTCTCGAGCGCGACTGGCGCAGCACCGACAACCGCGGCGTCGTCGGACTGTCGATGGGCGGCACGTCCGCGATGTTCCTCGCCGCGCGCAATCCCGGCTTCTTCAAGTTCGCCGGATCGCTCTCGGGCATCCTGAGCACCACCTCGCTGGGTATGCCGCAGGCCATCCAGTACGCGATGACCGACGCCGGTGGGTTCAACTCCAGCGCCATGTGGGGGCCGCCGTCGAACTCGCTGTGGGCACAGCACGATCCGTACGTGCTGGCCGACAAGCTCGAAGGCGTCAGCCTCTACATCTCGAGCGGCAACGGCTCGGCCGGACCCTACGATCAGCCGTCGCCCATTCCTGGTGTGAGCACCAACTACGCAGGTATGGGTCTGGAGATTCTGTCGCGACTGACTTCGCAGACGTTCGCCACCAAGCTCAACCAGCTCGGCATCCCCGCTCAGGTCAACTACCGGCCGTCGGGCACGCACTCGTGGCCGTACTGGCAGTTCGAGTTGCATCAGCTGTGGCCGCAGCTCGCCACCGCGCTCGGCGTCGAGGTGGACAAGCCCGCGTGCAGCGCCGCCGGTCTGATCGGAAACGCGAGCGGTGCCAACTCGTGGCTCGGCCCGTGCTTGACCGCCGAATACAACGTGGCAGGCGGACGCGCACAGGACTTCACCTTCGGCCGGGTCTTCTTCACCCCCGACACCGGTGCTCAGGTCGTCGCCGGTGCCATCGGTGGCATCTACCAGGGCAACAGGGGCCCCGAGGGTGCTCTCGGTTTCCCGACGACCGGCGAGATCGGTACTCCCGACGGTCGCGGACGGTTCAACGCCTTCCAGAACGGCATGGTCTACTTCACGCCGCAGACCGGCGCGCACGCGGTCAAGGGCGCTGTGCTCGACGAGTGGGCCGCCCAGGGTTACGAGGGCGGACCGCTCGGCTACCCGGTGCTCGACGAGGTCGAAACCCCGACCAAGCCCGGATCGGTGCAGGGCTTCGAGATCGGTGCCATCTACACCTCGCCCGAGGCCGGTGTGCACTCGGTGCAGGGCATGATTCTGGGCAAGTACGGCGAATTGGGTTGGGAGGGTGGACCTCTCGGGTTCCCCAAGTCCAACGAGCTCGGTCCGATCAGGGACGGCGGACGCTTCAATCAGTTCGAGACGGGCAACATCTACTGGAGCCCGCTGAGCGGTGCCTGGTCCACTCCGTACGGTCCGATCTTCGACGCGTGGGGATCGGTCGGCTACGAGGGCGGCCGGCTCGGTTACCCCACCAGCGATCAGTTCGACATCGACGGTGGCGGCAAGCAGCAGAACTTCCAGTTCGGCATCATCACGCTGAAGGACGGCGTTGCCACGATCGCGCCGTAGAACCTGCCGACAGCAGCTCAGAGTTCTCACAGAGCGCGGCGGTACTCTCGCCTGCGAACCCGACGACCGAAGGATTTCGATCGATGACGCGTAATTCCCTCACCAGGACTCTGTCGCTCGGTGTGTTCGCCGTTGCGGCGAGTTCGATGCTGGTGGCCTGCGGGAGTGACGACTCGACGGCGACCGGAGCGCCGACGAGCACCACCTCGGCCGTCGAGACGACGACCGAGGCGAGTTCGACGACGTCGGCTGCAGAGAGCACCACCACCGCTGCGCCGACCACGAGTCCGGGGGAGGCGGCCACCGCGCCGCCCGAGCAGCCTCAGCCCGTGCCGGACGATTTCCCGGGGCCGACGGAAAGTCAGATCGACGACCGCGGTCAGAGTTTCCTGGACGAGTTGAGGAAGCAGGGCATCACCCCGGCGGGCAACGGCGACATCGCGGTCTCGACGGCCAATTACATCTGTGCCGCGCAGGCGCAGGGCGTCACGGCCGAGGAGATCTCGACCTTCGTCACGGCGAACGTCGGCGTCGAGGCCAGCGCTTCCGGAACCCAGATGAGCGAGACGCAGGCTCAGCAGGCGGCTCAGACCTACATCGCCGCCGCGCAGGCGACCTACTGCAGGCCGTAGAGATCCACGGTGATGGCCAAGCGTAAGCGCAGAATCCTTCCGGTGATCGCCGTTGCAGCGATCATCGGTCTGATCATCGTCGCCCTCTGGTACCTGCTTGCCGGAAGGCTGCCGAAGGAACCGGGAATTCCGGTGCCTCCGGGCCCCGAGGAGCCGACGTCGCAGCCGGCCGATTGCCCCGACGTTCAGGTCATCGCCATCCCCGGTACCTGGGAGTCGTCTGCCACCGACGATCCGTACAACCCGACGGCCAACCCGGTGTCGTTGATGCTCAACGTCACTCGTCCGTTGCAGGAGCAGTTCCCCGGCTCGCGAGCGGACGTCTACACCGTGCCGTACGTGGCGCAGTTCTCGAATCCCATCGCGCTGCCGCCGGACGGCCAGGAGTCCTACAACAACAGCCGCACCCAGGGCAAAGCCGTCGCCGTGCAGAAGATGACCGATGTCAGCGCGCGTTGCCCGTTGACCAATTTCGTCCTCGCAGGCTTCTCGCAGGGCGCGGTCATCTCCGGCGACATCGCAGCGGACATCGGAGCGGGCAACGGTCCCATTTCGGCCGATCGTGTTCTGGGCGTCACCCTCATCGCCGACGGTCGACGCGACGGCGTCTCCGGCACCGATGTTCCGGCCCCGCTCGACGGCGTCGGTGCCGAGGTAGCGCTCGGCGGACTCGACCTGCCCGGTATCACGATGACGGGGCGTCGGGAAGGTGGCTTCGGTGCTCTCGACGACCGGACCAATCAGATCTGTGCTCCCGGCGATCTGATCTGCTCGTCGCCGTCGGATGGATTGTCGCTCCGCAACATTCCGCAGAGCATCCAGATTCTGATCGGTGCTGCAGGGAACCCCGTTCATGCGTCGTACAACAGTTTTGTCGTCGACGAATCCGGTACGACGGCTACTCAGTGGACCGCTTCGTGGGCCGCCGGACTGATCGAGAACGCCCCGACGCCCCCGCATTCGTGAGCGCTGACGCTTTTATAACGGAAACGTCACAACGCGACGTGTGGCGATCTATTGCCGGGCACAAACCTGGGTCGTGAAACCCCCAGCCGGTGTGATCGCGTCGGGCCAGCGGCTAGAGTGGCGCCTTGGACCTGCGCAGATCGGCCCCGGCCGGGCTGCTCTCGCCACCCGAAACAAGACCGCTCCACACTCCGAGGAGAGCAATAGATGAGTTCCGCCGAGGCCGCGACCCCAGGGCCGCGTAAATTCCGATTCGCTGCGGGCGGAGAGGGAAACGCCGAGGAGGGCGGGGCTCGGAAGTTCATCAAGCTGGCGCAGCAGGCCGAGGAACTGGGCTACGACAGCTTCATGATTCCCGATCACCTGGGCAACCAGGTCGGTCCCATCGCAGCACTCGGCGCGCTCGCCGTCGCCACCGACAAGATTCGGCTCGGCACCGCTGTGTTGGCCAACGGCTTCCGGCATCCCGCGGTGCTGGCCAAGGATGCGGCCACCATCGATGTGCTGTCGGGCGGGCGGCTCGAACTCGGTCTCGGCGCCGGTTGGATGCGTGAGGAGTACGACAAGGCGGGCATCACGTACGACCGTCCGGGCGTGCGCATCGAGAAGTTGGAAGAGACGCTCGAAATTCTCGACGTGCTGCTGCGCGGTCAGGAATGCAATTTCGAGGGCAAGCACTACACGATCACCGGTCTCAAGGGCAGTCCTCGGCCGCGGCAGGGACCGCGTCCGCCGATCTGCATCGGCGGTGGCGGTCCGAAGATGCTCGCGTTGGCGGCCAAGCATGCCGACATCATCTCCGTGGTGCCGAGCACCTCGAAGGAGGGCAAGCTGTTGCTCTCGGGCATGACCATCGAGAAGACCCTCGAGCGAGTCGAGCTCATTCGCGCCGCCGCGGGCGATCGGTTCGACGACATCGAACTGAACTGGGCCATCACCACGATCGTGGTCACCGACGACCGTGAACAGATGGCCGAGATGGCGCTGGCGGCACTCGACAACGGCTATCCGCCGAACGTGGACGTCGACGTCAAGCTCACCGTCGAGGACATCCTGTCGTCTCCGTACCTCGCATTCGGGACATACGAGGAAATTGCCGATCAGATCCGTAACGTTCGCGCGCGGACGACGATGTCCTATGTCGGGGTTTTCCCTACTCAAATGGAAGCATTCGCGCCGGTTGTCGACTTGCTGAAAGGCGAGTGACGCAGGCGCGTGTCGGTACCATGTAGCTGGCCTTTCAAACCAGGTGCCAAACCGACACCGTAAGAGCTACTAGTCAGTAACATAAAACGCTGTTCGGTGTCTGCATGCACGCAGCCGGTGGTGCGGGCCCAGGTCACGCAGGCTGTGTGGCAGCGGATTCGTGTCGGAGGAGATTGAAGTAATGAGCCACACGTTCGATGATTTCATCGATGAGAACGGCCACATCACCATCGGTGAAGGGCAGACGCTCGTCCGTCACGTCGAGGTGAACGTGCAGGAGAATTCCGACACGCTCGCGTACCGGTTCGTCGACTACTCCCGGGAACGTGACGGCGAGGCTCACGAGCTGACCTGGGCCGAGTTCGGTACTCGCCTCAAAGCGGTCGCGGCTCGCCTGCAGCAGGTCACCCAGCCCGGTGATCGAGTGGCGATCCTGGCACCGCAGGGCCTCGAGTACGTCATCGCCTTCTTCGGTGCGATCTACGCGGGCACCATCGCGGTGCCGCTGTTCGATCCCGACGAGCCGGGCCACACCGACCGCCTGCACGCGGTCCTCGGTGACTGCAAGCCGAGCGCCATCCTCACCGCGAGCAACTCGGCCGCAGGTGTGCGCGCGTTCTTCCGCGCCCTGCCCGCCGCGGAGCGTCCCCGGATCATCGCCGTCGACGCCGTCCCGGACAGCGTCGGTGAGACGTGGGTCGAGCCCAAAGCCGGGCTCGACGACATCGCCTATCTGCAGTACACCTCCGGTTCGACGCGGACGCCGGCCGGCGTCGAGATCACGCACCGCGCAGTGGGCGTCAACGCGCTGCAGATGGTCGACAGCATGGAGATCAACCACGACTCCCGCGGCGTCACCTGGCTGCCGATGTTCCACGACATGGGCCTGCTGACCGTCATCCTCCCGGCGCTCGGCGGCAAGTACATCACCATCATGAGCCCGCGCGCCTTCGTGCAGCGGCCCTGGCGCTGGATCAAGGAACTCGCAGCTGTCTCCGACGGCGCAGGCACGTTCGCGGCAGCACCGAACTTCGCGTTCGAGCACGCCGCCCAGCGTGGATTGCCGAAGAACGGCGAGCCCCTCGACCTGTCCAACGTCATCGGTCTGATCAACGGCAGTGAGCCGGTCACCACGTCGTCGATGAAGAAGTTCAACGAGGCGTTCGGTCCCTACGGACTGCCCAAGTCCGCGATCAAGCCGTCCTACGGCATGGCGGAGGCGACCCTGTTCGTCTCGACCAGCAAGCACGCCGACGAGGCCAAGGTCGTCTACGTCGACCGCGTCGAGCTCAACGCAGGCAACTTCGTCGTCGTCGCCCCCGATGCCCCCGGTGCCATCCCACAGGTGTCCACCGGAACCGTCGCGCGCAGCCAGTGGGCTGCCATCGTCGACTCCGAGACCGCCACCGAGGTTGCCGACGAACACGTCGGCGAGATCTGGTTGCACGGGGAGAACATCGGCAAGGGTTACTGGGGCCGCGAGACCGAGACCACGGAGACCTTCCACAACAAGCTCGTCCACCGCAACTCCGAGGGCTCGCACGCAGAGGGCGCTCCCGAGGGTGGCAACTGGATGCGTACCGGCGACTTCGGCGTCTACCATGACGGCGAGCTCTACATCACCGGTCGCGTCAAGGACCTCGTCATCGTCGACGGTCGCAATCACTACCCGCAGGACCTCGAGTTCTCGGCCCAGGAAGCCAGCAAGGCACTGCGTCCCGGCTTCGTCGCGGCGTTCGCTGTTCCGCTCAACCAGCTCCCGGACATCGTGTTCGAGTTCAGCGGCGCAGCCCTGACCAAGGACTCCGACGACAGCTCCGAGCAGCTCGTGATCGTCGCCGAGCGTGCACCCGGCTCGGGCAAGGCAGACCCGGCTCCGATCGCCGACGAGGTGCGTACCGCAGTATCGGCACGGCACGGGGTCACCGTGCGCGATGTCCTGCTCGTCCCGGCCGGTTCCATTCCGCGCACGTCCAGCGGCAAGATCGCTCGACGCGCCTGCAAGGCCGCGTACATCGAGGGCACGCTGCGTGGCGGTTACCAGCAGACGGCCTTCCCGGATGCAGAACTGCCCGACTGACGGACGCATCCTCCGTTCTTCCTCCGATACGACTTGGTGAGTAATGGCTGAACAAGAGACAGACAAAATCGAGCGCGTGGACGGCGGAGACCTCACGGTTGCGCAGCTGCGGGACTGGCTGCGCAACTGGGTTGCGGACGCGACCGGGCAGCCGGCGTCGGCTATCTCCGACGACCGCCCGATGGAGGAATTCGGTCTGTCCTCTCGCGATGCCGTCGCACTGAGCGGCGAGATCGAGGAACTGGTGGGGGTCACGCTGACCGCCACCGTCGTCTATCAGCACCCCACCATCGCCTCGCTGGCCAAGATCATCATCGAAGGCGAGCCGGACGAGCCTGTCGGCACCGTGGACGACGCGTTCTACACCAGCGGCGGGCAGTCGGGCGATGCGCACGACGTCGCGATCGTGGGCCTGTCCTCCCGGTTCCCGGGTACCGGACAGACTCCCGAAGAGATGTGGTCGCTGCTGATCGAAGGCCGCGACGGCATCACCGATCTGCCCGACGGCCGCTGGCAGGAATTCACCTCCGATCCCGTCATCGCTGCCGCGGTGGCCGCAACGGTGACCAAGGGCGGTTACCTCGACGACGTCAAGACCTTCGACGCCGAGTTCTTCGCGATGTCGCCCAACGAGGTCGTCAACGTCGATCCGCAGCAGCGGCTCGCGCTGGAACTGACCTGGGAAGCGTTGGAGCACGCGCACATTCCGGCCAGCTCGATCAAGGGCAGCCAGGTGGGCGTCTTCATCGGCAGCTCCTCCAACGACTACCAGCTGATCGCCGTCAGCGACCCGGCCGTGCACCCGTATGCCCTCACCGGCACGTCCACCGCCATCGTCGCCAACCGAGTGTCGTACTTCTACGACTTCCGCGGGCCGTCGATCGCCGTCGACACCGCGTGCTCGTCGTCGCTCGTCGCCGTGCACCAGGCGGTACGCAGTCTGCGTACCGGCGAATCCGATCTTGCCGTTGCCGGTGGCGTCAACATGCTGCTCGCACCGCCCATCACCGTCGGATTCGGTCAGACGGGTGTGCTCGCGCCGGACGGTCGAATCAAGGCCTTCTCCTCCGACGCGAACGGCATGATCCGCTCCGAAGGCGGCGGACTCGTCGTGCTCAAGCGACTCGAGGACGCCGAGCGCGACGGTGACCAGGTGCTTGCCGTCATCGCCGGCTCCGCGATCAATCAGGACGGTCGCTCCAACGGTCTGCTGGCACCGAACCCGGACGCACAGGCCGACGCGCTACGTTTCGCCTACCGCGACGCCGGTATCAACCCGTCGGGCGTGGACTACATCGAAGCGCACGGCACCGGAACCATTCTGGGCGATCCGATCGAGGCCGACGCTCTCGGTCGTGTGGTCGGCCGTGGTCGCGACGCCGACAAGCCTGCCCTGCTGGGATCGGCGAAGACCAACTTCGGACACCTCGAATCTGCCGCAGGCGCAGCAGGTTTGATCAAGGTCGTCCTGGCGATGCAGCAGAACAAGCTCCCCGCCTCGCTCAACTACGTGGGCCCCAACCCGTACATCGACTTCGACAAGGCGCACCTGAAGGTGATCCCGGAGGCCACCGACTGGCCGCGGTACACCGGCAAGGCCGTCGCAGGCGTCTCCGGCTTCGGATTCGGTGGCACCAACGCGCACGTCGTCGTCCGCGAGTACGTCCCGGGTGAGACCGCAGACGCATTCGATCCAGCGGCGGTGGATCCGGAAGCCGTTCTCGTCGAGGGCCTCACCGATGTGGCCGGTGAGGAACTGCCGATCGTCGCCGACCCCGAGCCCGAACCCGTCGTGTCGGAGGTCGAGACCACGGATCCGGTGGCCGAGGCCGAGGGAATTCTGTCCGACGCTGAAACAGGTTCGGAGACTGTGATTCTCGCTGTGTCCGCGGCCCTGCCCTCGCGTCGTAAGCGGGCCGCATCGGAACTGGCCGACTGGCTCGAAACCGAAGAGGGCAGCACGACGCCTCTCGTCGACGTGGGCCGCACCTTGGCCCGCCGCAACCACGGGCGTTCGCGCGCAGTGGTTCTGGCATCCACCACAGCCGAGGCCATCGCCGGACTGCGCGCCATCGCCGCAGGCAAGCCGGGTCCCGGTGTGTTCTCGGCAGATTCGCCCGCGTCCAACGGGGCGGTGTGGGTGTTCTCCGGCTTCGGTTCGCAGCACCGCAAGATGGCATCGCGGCTCTACCGCACCAACGCGGTGTTCGCTGCCGAGATCGACAAGATCGACGACCTGGTCGTCGACGAGGCCGGCTACTCCATCCGCGAGATCATCCTCGACGACTCGCAGACCTACGAGTTCGAGAACTCCCAGGTCGCCATCTTCGTCATCCAGATCGCCTTGGCGGCAACGCTTCGCGCGCACGGTGCCGAGCCGGCGGCCGTCATCGGACACTCGATGGGCGAGGTTGCGGCCGCGTACGTTGCCGGTGGCCTGAACCTCGAAGACGCGGTGCGCATCATCTACGCCCGTTCGCGCCTGCTGGCCGAGGGCCAGGACGGACTCGGAGCCGCATCGCAGGGTGCCATGGCTCTCGTCGAGTACACCCCGGACGAGGTCAAGACCCTCACCGATCAATTCCCCAACGTCGAACCCTGCGTCTATGCAGCGCCGACGCACACCACCGTCGGAGGACCACGCGCCGAGGTCGAGGCCCTCGTCGAGATGGCCGAGGCCGCAGGCAAGATGGCCCGCCTGCTCGACGTCAAGGGCGCCGGACACACCGCGGCAGTCGATGTCCTGCTCGGTGAGCTGGCCGCCGAACTCGCCGGAATCGAACCAGGCAAACTCACTGCCGGCGTCTACTCGTCGGTCGATCGCGAGGCCCACTATCGCGTCGGGCATGCGGCTATTCACGGCGTCGAGTACTGGACCAAGGGAATGCGTCATCCGGTCTGGTTCACTCAGGCCGTCAATGTCGCTGTGGGAGACGGTCACACGACGTTCGTCGAGCTTGCTCCCAACCCTGTCGCGCTGATGTCGGTCGCCGCCACGGCCTGGGCTGCAGGCGTTGCCGATTCGACTCTGATCCCGACGCTCAAGCGCAAGGAAGACGAGGCCGAGACGTTCCTCTCCGCTCTGGCGCAGCTCTACGTCCACGGGCACGCCCTGGAACTGGCCACGCTGTTCGAGTCCGGCCCGTACGCGCCGATCCCGCGTACCGCGTACCTGCGCAAAGAGTTCTGGCTCAATTCGCAGGTCAGCTCCAGCGGCAACGCGCGAGTTCCCGGTGCGCGCGTCGCCTTGCCTGATGGCCGCCACGTCTGGGAAGTTCAGGCCTCGGCCGTCACCTCATTCGATGCATTGGTCACGGCCGCTGCATCGCAGGTGTTCTCCGATGTGGCACTGGGTGTTTCGGTCTCCCATGCTGCGGTACCGAAGGCGGGCACGGTCGTCACCTCGTTGACCTCCCACCTCGGTGGCGCGTCGGTCCAGGTGCACGCCCACGAGGGCTCGGCGTTCACCCTGCTGCACGAGGCCGTCGTCACCTCCGGTGATGCGCGTCCGGAACCCGTTGTGGCGGTGGAGGAGCGATCCTCGTCCCCCATGGAGGAGTTGCCGGAGGTCGTCGAGACGTTCGGTGACCGTTGGGATCCCAACGGCAATCAGAAGCTCGAAGACCGATTGGCCATCATCGTCGCGGAGTCCATGGGCTATGCGCCCGAGGATCTGCCGCCCGAGGTTCCGCTGATCGAGCTCGGCCTCGATTCACTCAGCGCCGTGCGGATCAAGAACCGGGTGGAGTACGAATTCGACATTCCCACAGTGCAATTGCAGGCCGTGCGTGATGCGAACCTGCGTGAGGTGGAGAAGTACCTGCGCTACGCGATCGAGAACCGCGACGAGGTGCAGGCACTGGCCGACAAGCAGGCGGCGGAGAAGGCAGCCGAACAGGCTGCCGAGAGCGGTGCGGCAGCTCGCGAGGAAGCGCTGGACACCGCTGTTGCGGCACCCGACGCTGCGGTACCGAGCGCCGAGTACCAGCCTGCGCCTGCTGTTGCTGCCCCGGCGGTTGTTGCTCCGGCGCAGACCGACCTCGGCGGCAAGGAAGCGTTCGCCGAGGCTGCTGGGTCCGACGTGCCTCCGCGCGACAATGCCGAGCGGATGACGTTCGCGACATGGGCTGTGGTGACGAAGGAATCGGCCAAGGGCATCTTCAACACCCTGCCGATCCTCGACGACGAGACGGCCGAGAAGCTGGCTGCTCGTCTGACCGAGCGGGCAGGCGGCGAGATCACCTTCGACGACGTCCTGGACTCGGAGACCATCGAGCAGCTCGCAGACAAGGTTCGCCCGCACCTCGAGGACGGTGAGATCGACGGCGTCGTACGCAATCTGCGTGCCCGTCCCGAAGGATCCACCGCCACACCGGTGTTCGCGTTCCACTCGGCCGGTAGCTCCACCGTCGCCTACGAGCCCTTGCTGAGGAAGCTGCCCGCGGGCACTCCGATGTACGGACTCGAGCGCGTCGAAGGACCCATCGCCGTGCGAGCCGCGGAGTACGTGCCGCTGATCAAGGCGATCCAGCCCGAAGGACCGTACGTGTTCGTCGGCTGGTCACTCGGCGGCATCCTCGCCTACGAGGTGGCGCGGCAGATGGAGGAAGAGGGCATCGAGGTCGCCTACGTCGGGCTGCTCGACACCGTCATGCCCGGCACACAGATCCCGGACACCAAGGACGAGGTGCGGAAGCGCTGGGAGCGGTACGCGGCGTTCGCGAAGAAGACGTACAACGTCGATTACCCGATTCCGTACGACAAGTTGGTGGACTCGGACGACGAGGGGCAGATCCGCATCATCACCGATCTGGTGAAGCTCAGCGGCGCGAAGATCCCCGGCGGCATCATCGAGCACCAGCGCACGTCGTGGCTCGACAATCGGGCGATCCAGACGGCCGAGCTCAAGAAGTACGGCGGGCACGTGACGCTGTACATGGCCGACAAGTACCACGACGACGCGATCGCCCTCGAGCCCGCGTACGCCACCCGCGAAGAGCACGGCGGCTGGGGACCGGTGGTCGAGGACCTCGAGATCGTGTACGTCGGAGGCGATCACCTCGCCGTCGTCGACGAGCCGTACATTGGAAAAATTGCGGCCCATTTGTCGAAGACGCTCGAGAACATCGAGTCTGCAAGAACCGGAGCGTAGATCTTGAGTGGCACCACTGCGGAGAAGCTGGCCGAACTACGGACGAAGCTCGAACAGGCCAAGGAGCCGGCCGGCGACATCGGCGTAGCGAAGCGCGCGAAGAAGGGCATCCCCAGTGCCCGCGATCGCGTCAACTCGTTGCTCGATCCCGGCAGCTTCGTCGAGATCGGCGCACTGGTGAAGGCCCCGAACGATCCCGGCGCGCTCTACAGTGACGGCGTCGTCACCGGCCACGGAACCGTCGACGGCCGCCCGATCGCCGTGTTCTCGCACGATCAGACAGTGTTCGGCGGAACCGTCGGCGAGATGTTCGGTCGTAAGGTCGCCGGCATCATGGACTTCGCGATCAAGATGGGCTGCCCGGTCGTCGGCATCAACGACTCCGGTGGAGCTCGTGTGCAGGACGCGGTGACGTCCCTGGCCTGGTACGCCGAGCTGGGTCGACGCCACGAGGCGTTGTCCGGTCTGTGCCCGCAGATCTCCCTGATCCTCGGCAAGTGTGCCGGCGGTGCCGTGTACGCGCCGATCAACACCGACATCGTGGTCGCCACCGAAGAGGCGTACATGTTCGTCACCGGCCCGGAGGTCATCAAGTCCGTCACCGGTGAGGACGTCAGCCTCGACGAACTGGGCGGTGCGCGCGTCCAGGCCGTCAACGGCAACGTGCACCACGTGGCAGCGGACGAGAAGGCTGCGTTCGAGTGGATCCGGAACTACCTGAGCTACATGCCGTCGAGCTGCCAGGAAGAGTCGCCGGTGATCAACCCGGGGCTCGAGCCGGAGATCACCGAATCCGATCGCACGCTCGACTCGTTCATGCCCGACGCCGACAACGCCGGTTACGACATGCACGACATCATCCTGCGCATCTTCGACGACGGTGAATTCCACGAACTCTCGGGCCAGACGGCACCGAACGTCATCACCGGCTTCGCCCGCGTCGACGGCCGGCCGGTGGGAATCGTCGCCAATCAGCCGATGCACCTGTCCGGTGCACTCGACGCCAAGGCAGCGGACAAATGCGCCCGGTTCATCCGGCTCAGCGATGCCTACAACATTCCGATCATCTTCCTCGTCGACACACCCGGCTTCCTGCCGGGCGTCGACCAGGAGACGCTCGGCGTCATCCATCGTGGTGGCCGCTTCATCTTCTCGTTCGTCGAAGCGACGGTGCCGAAACTGACTGTGGTGATTCGTAAGTCGTACGGCGGCGGATACGCGGTGATGGGCTCCAAGCAGCTCGGATCCGACATCAACCTCGCCTGGCCGACCGCCCGCATCGCCGTCATGGGTGCCGAAGGTGCCATCAACATCATGAGTCGCAAACAACTCGCCGAGGCCGGAGAAAATGCACCGGCACTGCGCAAGCAGCTCATCAACTTCTACAACGAACACGTGGCAACGCCCTGGATCGCCGCCGAGCGTGGCTACATCGACGCGGTCATCGAGCCCTCGCAAACGCGCCTCGAAATTCGTAAGGCCCTGCACATCCTGAAAGACAAGGAAGTGCACAAGAGTCCACGGAAACACTCGTTGCTTCCGATCTAGCCGGACTGAAGTGGTTCCCCAGTTCTCGCGGGGGCGTACGTCGGGGTCGCTGCGCTCCCAATGGGATCAATGTGGGTTCCAGTCACTCAGATTGCAACAAAGCCGCATTCATTCATATGTCTCTATGAGCCAGAAGCGAATGAATGTGGCTTTATTGCAGTTGGAGTGACTGCAAGCGGCATTCATTCGATGTCGTGTAGCGGCTCACCGAATGAACAGCGGGGGGCGTGGTCTCTCCAGCGCCTGTTGGTAGCCGGCGCGAAGATCCGCGAGAACACGCTGGGGGTCGTCCCGGATGTCCTGCGGAAGATGTGAAACGACGATCGCACCGTGACGTTGCATAAGAGCTCGGCGCGCCATTGTGTTCGCATGGTCGATCGGCGACAGGTGATGGGCGAGCGAGTCGATCTCCCACACGAAACAGACCGCGTCCTGGAATCCGTCGGGACTGCCGAGGAACGTACCGTCCGACGCGAAGAGGCGTGCGTTGTGAATCATCGGCGGGAGCCCGCTCGATCGGTAGAGCCGCTGAGTGTCAGCGGTCACGTAATTCCCCAGGCTTGAGGGGGTGTCCGTCACGTAATTCCC
>NZ_JASHKS010000002.1:0-461910 GCF_030056835.1 Rhodococcus sp. IEGM 1372
TTAAGCACGCCGCCAGCGTTCGTCCTGAGCCAGGATCAAACTCTCCGTAAAAGACTCTCGATCAACAGTCGAAACTGCAAATCAGTCATAAACATAAAGAGTCAAATCACTAGCAAAAAAAACTCAACTAGCAAAACAAACAAAACCTTCTCACCTCAGACGGGAAGAATGAAGCAAGAAGATGTCACACTCACACCCCAAAAGGTATGAGCGCCAAAAAGATTCGGCACTGACATTCATCGACACACTGTTGAGTTCTCAAAGAACACGCGCACACCTTTCACCTTCGAGCTGAAGCTCGTGGATGTCCGGGGCAACCGTTCCAGCTTAGATCAGATGATCAAGCGCAGTCAAACTGGCTTCACATCCGTGAAGAAGTCGAACCTTTCGGCTTTGACATCTTCATGGTGTCGGAAGCGAACTCCGCGTTGCTCAGGCCTTGCGGTCTGGGCTGGCGTCCGTGTCGCTCTGACCTGGACAAAGTTACGCCCCGGATAACAACGCGTCAAATCCCCAGGTCGTTCACGCGTGAATCACGTGAACGGCCTGGTCGCAACCGGTCACTTACCCACCTGACGGGCGTCGTAACCAAATTACATGGATGTGACTCCGCCCACTGACTACAACTGAAAACTCAGTCCGCGATTCGGGCGCCTGCGAAGTTCCGCTTTCCGCGTCGGACCACCAACCACCGGCCGTGCAGGAAATCGTCCGCACCGGGCGTCCATTCTTCGTCGGAAATCTTGACGTTGTTGACCGATGCGCCGCCCTCCTTGACTGCGCGTCGGGCAGCGCCCTTGCTCTCGCTCAACCCCGTAGCGACGAGCAGATCGACGATGGTGTTCGGTGCACCGGCCTCGATGTCGGCCACAGACGCTTCCTGTAGCGCGGCGGCGAGCGTCTTCTCGTCGAGTTCGTTCAGTTCGGCCCGCCCGAAGAGCGCCTGGCTGGCCAGTTCGACCGAGCGAGTCGCTGCTTCGCCGTGGACGAGCGTGGTCATCTCGGCGGCCAGGCGCTTCTGCGCCTCACGCGCGTGCGGACGCTCGGTGGTCGCCGTCTCGAGTTCTGCCAACTCGTCCTTCGACAGGAAGGTGAACCAGCGCAGGTACTTCACCACGTCTGCGTCACCGGTGTTCACGAAGTACTGGTACCAGGCGTACGGGCTCGTCATCTCCGGGTCGAGCCACAGGCTGCCGCCTCCGGTGGATTTGCCGAATTTCTTGCCGTCGGCGGAGGTGACCAACGGAACCGTCATGGCGTGCACCGACTCGGCGTCCTGGCGCCGGTTCAGCTCCACCCCGGCGATGATGTTTCCCCACTGGTCGGAGCCGCCGATCTGAAGACTGCAGCCGTATTGCCTGCGGAGCTGCACGTAGTCGTTCGCCTGCAACAGCATGTAGCTGAACTCGGTGTACGACATTCCGTCGCTCTCGAGCCTGTTCTTCACCGTCTCGCGAGCAAGCATGACGTTGATCGAGAAGTGCTTACCGATGTCGCGAAGGAAATCGATCGCGGACAGCTCCCCCGTCCACGACAGATTGTTCACCACCACTGCACCCGTCGGGCTCTCGTCCAGGTCGACGAACCGTTCGAGCTGACCACGGATACGCGAGGCCCACTCGGTGACGACCTCGGGGGAATTCATGGTGCGCTCCCCTACATCGCGAGGGTCACCGATGAGTCCCGTCGCACCTCCGGCGAGGATGATCGGGCGATGGCCGGCCCGCTGGAAACGCTTGAGCGCCAGCAACGGCACGAGGTGCCCTGCGTGCAGCGAGGGACCTGTCGGATCGAAACCGGAGTACAGCGTGATCGGGCCCTCGGACGTAGCCTTCTTCAGCGCGTCCACATCGGTGGACTGTGCGATCAGTCCACGCCAGGTCATTTCGTCGATGATGTTCTCACTCACGACGTCGATCCTCCCGTATGGACGCATCCAGGCGTCGGTCAGGCCTCCGAGCCACCGGGAGCGGCGGCGCGGGGACTGCGTTTGTAGCTCGACACCGCCTGCGACCCGAGCATCCAGAAGCGCCACGGACGATCGGCTTCCGAACTCACCCCTACCCGTGGGCCGGATACAACGGCCTTCTCGTTCAACGGGCGCTCGAGTAATTCGAGGGTGACGGCCGACGACGCGTCGAACACGTCCGATCCGTTGTCCGCCAGCGAGACGCCAAGGGCTCGACCAAGATTTCCGGGCCCGCGGGCCCAACCGGCCTCGACCCGTGCGGACCGTGGACCGCGGCCGGCGCGCCTGGTCTCGACGATGTGGTGACCGGCCACCACTTCACCCGCTCGAAGCAACACCGCAGCGGCGGTACCGTCCGGGCCGCAGCTCACGTTCACACAAAGATGCATTCCGTAGCTCAGGTAGACGTACAGACGCCCCGCAGGACCGAACATCACCTGGTTACGAAGGGTCGGGCCCCGGAAGGAATGCGCGGCCGGATCCGGCCATGGACCATCGAGCGGACCACCGTAGGCCTCGACTTCCACGATGCGCACCGACACGTCGCCCACGGTGACGGTTCCGCCGAGGATGCGTCGGGCTGCGGCGTCGGGTTCCCCGATCTTCAAGTCAGCGACATTCATCGATCCCATGATGCTTCGCCCTTGACCACCGTGCGCCGACGGGGCTATGACTTCGACATCCGACAAGTCTGGAGGCCGCTATGGCGTTCACCGGTGAACACGCCGTCGAGATCACAGGGCTGACGGTTCGCCGCGGCAAGCGAACGGTGCTGAACAATCTGTCCCTGACAATCCCCCGTGGTGTCATCACCGGACTTCTCGGTCCATCGGGCTGTGGTAAGACGACTTTGATGCGATCGATCGTCGGCACTCAGATCGTCAGCAGCGGAACCGTGACAGTACTCGGATCGCCGGCCGGCTCGGCACCGTTGCGCCGCACCGTCGGGTACGTGACCCAGGCACCGAGCGTCTACCGAGATCTCACCGTTCGCGAGAACGTGCAGTACTTCGGGTCGCTGTACGGTCGCCGGCGCGCGGACGTCGCGTCCGCCATCGAGACCGTCGGACTGGCCGACCACGCGTCGTCACGGGCGGGCGAACTCTCCGGCGGCCAACTGGGGCGGGTCTCCCTGGCCAGCGCGCTGGTTGCCAAACCCGAGCTGATCGTCCTCGACGAACCGACGGTCGGCTTGGATCCCGTGCTGCGCTCGGAGCTGTGGTCGCGTTTCGCCGATATCGCGGCAAGCGGCACAACGGTGCTGGTCTCGAGCCACGTGATGGAAGAAGCGGAGCACTGCAGCCGTCTCGTTCTGATGCGCGACGGCACCGTTCTCGCCCACTCGAGCCCGGACGCGCTACTCGCGCGCACGAACGAAACGACCCTCGATCGCGCATTCCTGTCCCTCATCAGATCCACCGAGGAGACATCGTGAACGCGCGGATCTACGCAGCCGGCACGGGCCGCATACTGCGACAGCTACGAGCAGACCATCGATCGGTGGCGATGGTGCTGCTCGTTCCGTCCCTGCTGATGGTGTTGCTGTATTACCTGTACCGAGACGTGCCGACCCCGCCTGATCAGCAGTCGTTGTTCGATCGGATCGCCATCACGATGCTCGGCATCCTGCCGTTCGTCGTCATGTTCCTGATCACGTCGATCTCGATGCAGCGTGAACGCTCCTCGGGAACGCTCGAACGCCTGCTGACGACTCCGATGTCCAAACTGGATCTGCTCGCGAGCTACGGGTCCGCGTTCTCGCTGGCCGCCGTCGGACAGGCGGTACTCGCATGCACCGTCGCGTTCGGATTTCTCGGGCTCGACATCGAGGGCTCGGTAGGTTGGGTACTGGTGATCGCAGTCCTGGGAGCGATGCTCGGGGTCGCCATCGGACTGCTGTGCAGCGCATTCGCTCGCACCGAGTTCCAAGCCGTCCAGTTCATGCCGGTGGTCGTGATTCCACAGCTGTTTCTCTGCGGACTCCTGGTGCCGCGCGACCAGATGCCGAACTGGCTGAGCACGATCAGCGATGTCCTGCCGCTGAGCTACCTGGTCGACGCGCTCCAGGAGATATCCAGGTACCCCGGAGTCACCGGGCGCATGTGGACCGACATCGCCGTGGTCACGGCGTTCACCGTCGCCGCGCTGAGCGGAGCCGCCGCGACATTGCGTCGACGAACCCAGTAGTCGACGAACCCTGTAGTCGACGAACCCGGCGCGCGGCCGAGAGTTCTAGGACGTGGCGCGAGCCAGGATCGACTCGTGCTCGGCGTCGTCGACATCGCGGGCGTCGTCGGCGAGCAACACCGGGATGCCGTTCTCGATCGGATATGCACGCCGCAGTCGCGGGTTGTAGAGCAGTTCCCCTTCGATCAACAGCAGCGGGCCCTTGTCCACCGGGCACGCGAGTATGGAAAGCAGTGTCGAATCGATTGCCACAGGTGTCCTTTGCTCTGCTCCGGTCGAACCGGAGTGGTGTACTCGCTTACGCTACCGAACCCGTATTCTTCCGTGCCGACTCGTTCCTACGACGATTTTTCGGCCGCGGCCTCGCGCCCGACGAACCGTTCGGCCACAACAGCTTTCGTCAATCGACGGTAGCTGTTCGACTCGGAGTCGTAGAACCACGAACGTGCACTCGGCGTCGGAATGCCGACCTTCTTCAACGCCGTCGCGGTCGGTCGGTACGCGCGTCCTACCGGAATTTCGGGCACCACGTGCACGATCGCCGGCCGCTCGGCCGGGAGCAGCACTCCGAGAGCGTCCGTCAATGCACGAGCGGTGATCACCGCCTCCGGTTGCAGCGAGATGGCGCAGACGGCCACCTCGGTGGCCGAAGCCTCGACGCGCACCGATCGTGGCCGATCGGATGTCACCCGAACTCCGTAGACCACGGCCGAATCGACCTGATCCAGGTCACCTACCGCATCGACGATCGGCTGGGTGTACACCGGACCGCACGCCGAGCGCACCACGGTGTCCTTGCGGTCGACGAGCCAGTAATCGCCGTCGGAATCGCGACGGAAGAGGTTCTCGGTGGGGATCCAGGCATCCGTGGGCTCGAAGACTCCACGCATGACATGGCTGGTCGCTTCGCCGTCCCCGCTCGGTCGGCCGAGGAGCAGCCCGATCTCGTCGTCACGGCACTGCCGGACGAAACCGTCGTCGTCCTCTTCGAGACGGCCGGTGATCGGGTCGTAGGCCGCCAACGCAACCCGTGCACTGCCCGGCAGCGGACGTCCCTTGGAGCCGATCTTCGAGCCGGCCACATTGGCCAGGATCACGTCGTTCTCGGTGGATGCGTAGAACTCGAGCACCCGAGCCGGGCTGAACCGCGCCAGCGTGCGACGCCACAGCCCCACCGGCATACCGGAGCCGATGAACAGGCGCACCGGGTGGCCGGAGTCGACCGGGAACCGGCCGTCGTCGAGGATCTGCCGCATCATCGTCCAGGTGTAGCTCACGACGGTGACGCCGTAGCGGTACACCTCTTCGCTGAACCGCTCGGGCTCGAGACCACGGGAGAGCGCGATGCGTGACCCGCCCGCAAGCGCACCACCGATAGTGACGAGAATCCCGGCCGAATGATGTAGCGGGGCAAGGCAATAGACAGTATCTCCGGGTCCGAGCGCGGCCGTCGTCGCGGTTCCGAACGCAGACAACGCCCAGCGATGATTGGTGATGTATCTCGGTTCGAGACCGCGATCTGTGGTCGTGAACAGGATCATCGCCAGTTCGCGGGCACGACCCGGATCCGGCTCGTACCACTGAGGCAGACGCACCGCGTCGGGATCGATGGCCTCGAGATCGACCACCTCGTAGCCTGACGGGATGTCGAGGCGCCGAGTCTCACCGCCGCCGAGCACCAGGACGTTCGGTGCCACCGGGACCGCCGCCGCAGCGTTTTCCGGATCGGCGATCACCGTGTCGACGTCGACGGTTCGCAGGGCTGCGGTCAGGTCGCTGCCCGGCTGCAGCAGAACAGGTACGGCCCCGATCCGCGAGAGGGCCGCCATCGCGGCCAACGCGCTCGGACGAGTCTCCATCAACACACCGATGCGCGACGCAGGTCGCACGCCGACACTGATCAATCCGCGCACCACATTGTCGATGCGGACATTGACCGCATCGTAGGTGTGCACCCGGTCGTCGAACAGGAAGCACTCGCCGTTCGGAGACTTACGTCCCTGCTCGGCGATCAAGCGCCCCAACGACACTCGACTGTGCGGCTGCATCTGCCCGAGGCGGGCGAGCCTCGGCAACGTACGCACGGCCTCGGACGAGATTTCGCGGGTTCCGCGCACCGCGCCGGTCGCCGCGGACGCCAGCCCGCGGCCGACACCGACTCCCACCTCGGCGATGGAGGCAGCGGTGTGGATCAATCGATTGGTGATCGACACACCGCTTTCGGAATCGCCGTGGTCCTCGCGCTCCATCACACGGACCGCCTCCGGCTTCGGTCCGAGATCCTCGCGCCACCGAATCCAGTTTCCCGTCGTCGGCCAGGTCTGTGCAGCCGCGGTACTTCCGACAACCAGTCCGAAATGGCCTGCGCGCAAGGTGGTTTCGAATACCTGGGCACGCGGGGCAGCGCGCTGGATGCCGCGCACGGCCAACGGTTGACCGATGTCGTCGACTTCGCCGACGAAGGCGAGCACGGGCACCGTGAGTTCGGCCAGAGTCAGCAATCTGTCCTTGATGACGAAACCGCCGGTCATCATGCGGTTGTGGACGACGAACTGTTTCAACAACTCCGCAACGGCCGGGCCGGACCACGCCACCCACCCGTCCATCGCCAGAAAGCGACGCTGCGGCTCGCGTGGGAGCAGCGCCTCACGATCGTGCAACTGCCGCAGGAAGTCCAAGCGCGACCGCACGGTCTTCGCCGGATCGAGCAACTGGAATCCCGTCCGCGCCATCCACCCCGACACAGCGAGCCGAGTGAACACGTGATCGGCGAGGAACTCCGCTCCCCGCGTCGCCACGCCTGCCGGAATCCCGAGCGGCAGACCGGCAAGCGTGTCGACCGGAGCTCCGAACGTGATGAGGCTGGCCAGATTTCGGCCACCTCGATAGGCGGCTGCCTGGTAGCAGAACATGCCGCCCTGAGAGTAGCCACCCAGGTGGACGTCGCGACCGGTGTGCTCGTGCACCTTGTCGACGACCTCGCTGATCGCCACGACGTGATCGGCGAGCGTACGGCCCCATCCACCCTCTTCGGTATCGGGTGACCCGAAATCGACAACCCACGGATCCAGACCCATGCCGTGCAGAATTCCGGCCGCACCTTGGTCGGTGGTGACGTCGTAGACGTCCGCGGAGACCATCATCGGCGGAATGAGCACCACCGGAGGACTGTCCGCGGGCACATCGTCGGGGAAATACCGCCGAAGCCGATACATCGGCTCGCGATCCATCACCCGAAACGGCGACGGATCCACCTCGGTTTCGAGCCCACCCAGACGAATGACCTCGAGACCGTTCTGGGCTGTGGCGATGGCACGCCGCAGTGGTCCACGTACGGCATCTGCATTCAGTCCCACCAATACACTCCTGCGTTCGGCCCGACGGAACGACCGGCATCGGTCTTCGCGTGACGAAAGCTTCTCACATCACACTCGAGGAAACCGGCGTGGATATCGATTGCCCTCTCAGTGCTGCAACACCGGTTCCTCGGCCCACGCACGCAGGGTCGCGGCAGTCGCCCGCACGCCCCCGAGCTGATGAGCAACCTGCACGGCGGCCGTCCCACCGCGGGCATCGCGCGACGAGATCGAGCCCTCCACCGTGAGCACCTCGCGAACGTCGGGAGTGAGTGCCGGATCGATCGCGGCGAGTTCCTCGTCGGTCAGATCCACCAGCCCGACGCCTCGCGCCTCGGCCGCCCGAACGCAGGCACCCGCGGCCTCGTGGGCAACCCGGAACGCGATCCCCTGCCGCACCATCCACTCGGCGATGTCGGTGGCAAGAGTGAACCCGGCCGGTGCCAGCTCGGCCATGCGTTCGGTGTGGAATTCGAGTGTCGCCGTCAACCCGGTGAGCGCCGGGAGCAACAACTCGAGCTGCGCGACCGAATCGAACACCGGCTCCTTGTCTTCCTGGAGATCACGGTTGTAGGCCAACGGTTGCGCCTTCAGCGTGGCCAGCAGGCCGGTCAGATTACCGATCAAGCGGCCGGTCTTTCCGCGAGTCAACTCCGCGACGTCCGGATTCTTCTTCTGCGGCATGATCGAGCTGCCGGTCGACCACGCATCGGCCAGCGTCACGTAGCCGTACTCGGGAGTGCTCCACGAGATGACCTCCTCGGCGAATCGCGACAGATCCACCGCCGTCATCGCCAACACGAAGGACGCCTCGGCGGCGAAGTCACGTGAGGACGTGGCGTCGATCGAGTTCTCGGCGGACGAGTCGAACCCGAGCTCGGCAGCGATCTTCTCCGGACTCAGCCCCAACGACGAACCGGCGAGAGCACCGGAACCGTACGGCGACACCGCTGCTCGCGTGTCGAAATCCGCGAAGCGCTGCACATCGCGCAACAACGGATGGGTGTGCGCGAGCAGATGATGCGCCAGCAACACCGGCTGCGCGGCCTGCGAATGCGTCTTGCCCGGCATGACGGCCGTCGGATGCGCCGCTGCCTGGGTGGCCAACGCGTCGACCACATCGAGAACGCCGACCGACACCCGGCGGACGGCGTCGCGCAGCCACATGCGGAACAGCGTGGCCACCTGATCGTTACGCGACCGGCCCGCACGCAGCCGGCCACCGACCTCGGGTCCGACCCGGTCGATCAAACCGCGCTCGAGGGCACCGTGCACGTCCTCGTCCGATTCGGCTGCCACGAATTCACCGGAGGCGACGTCATCGGCGAGTCGCTGCAAACCGTCGAGCATGGTCTCGAGGTCCTGCGGGGTGAGCAGTCCGGCACCGTTCAGCACTCGGGCGTGCGCCATGGATGCGCGGATGTCGTACGGCGCGAGGACCCAGTCGAAGTGCGTCGACTTGCTCAACGCTGCCATGGCGGCGGCCGGCCCCGATGCGAATCTGCCGCCCCAGAGCGAACCTTCGTTGGTTCCGTGTGCGGTCTCCGAATTCGTCACAGGCCCAGGTCCCTCTTCGCGGCGATCTTCGACGACAGTCCGTGCAGCTGAACGAATCCCTTGGCCGCGGACTGGTCGAACGTGTCGCCCTCGTCGTAGGTGGCAAGGTTGAAGTCGTACAGCGACTCGCCACTGCGCCGTCCGTTGACGATGATCCCGCCCGCGTGCAGAACCAGGCGAATATCGCCGGAGACGTGCTCCTGCGTGTGCTCCACGAACGTGTCGAGAGCACCCTTGAGCGGGGAATACCACAGGCCGTCGTACACCAGCTCGGCCCACTTCTGGTCGGTGTGGCGCTTGTAGCGACCGAGTTCGCGTTCGAGGGTCACGTGCTCGAGCTCCTCGTGGGCGCGGATGAGCACCATGGCACCGGGTGCCTCGTAGATCTCGCGACTCTTGATGCCGACGAGCCGATCCTCGACCACGTCCAACCGGCCGACACCCTGCGCTCCGGCACGAGTGTTGAGCTCCTGGATCGCTTCGAGCACCGAGACCGGGCGACCGTCGATCGCGACCGGGCGACCCTTGTCGAACGAGACGATCAGTTCGTCCGGAGCCTGGAAGTTGACCGTCGGATCCTCGGTGTAGTCGTAGACGTCCTTGGTCGGCGCGTTCCACAGGTCCTCGAGGAAGCCGGTCTCCACCGCGCGCCCCCACACGTTCTGGTCGATCGAGAACGGCGACTTGGTGGTCACGTTGATCGGGATGTCGTTCTCCTCGGCGAACTTGATCGCCTTCTCGCGCGTCCACGCGTAGTCGCGAACCGGTGCCAACACCTCGAGCTCGGGGGCGAGGGTGTTGAAGCCGACCTCGAAGCGAACCTGGTCGTTGCCCTTGCCCGTGCACCCGTGTGCGACAACGGTTCCGCCGTGCGCCCGCGCGTTCTCCACGAGGTGCTTGACGATGAGCGGACGACTGATCGCCGACACCAGCGGATACCGATCCATGTACAGCGCGTTGGACTGCACCGTCGGCAAGCAGTACTCGTCGGCGAACTCGTTCCTGGCATCGACGACGACGGATTCGACTGCGCCGCAATCGAGTGCGCGTTGGCGCACGACGTCCATGTCCTCGCCGCCCTGCCCCAGATCGATGGCGACGGCAACGACCTCCTTGCCGGTCTCCCTGCCGATCCAGCTGATGGCGACGGAGGTGTCGAGTCCGCCGGAGTAGGCGAGGATGACGCGTTCGGCCATGGTGTTCAAGCTCCTTCGTTGTTCTTGATGCGCATGATGGGTAACCGGATCTCAGTTACCGCGTCGAGCAAGCTTTTCGATCTTGTCCGCGACCTCGCCACCGGTATGTGGCTCGCGGGCGATCAAAAGAATCGTGTCGTCACCGGCGATGGTCCCGACGATCTCGGGCATCGCAGCACGATCCAGAGCGCTGGCCAGGTAGTGCGCCGCGCCCGGTGGCGTGCGGAGGACGGCCTGGTTTCCGCTGTGATCGGTGGACACCAACAACTCCCCCAGCAACTTCAGGAGGCGGTCGGTGCCGCCGGACACTCCCCGGACCGGGCTGCCGTCCTCGGGCACGACGTACACCCCCACTCCACCGTCCGGCGCGCGCAGTTTCACGGCACCCAGTTCCTCGAGGTCCCGCGAGAGTGTGGCCTGAGTGGTGTCGATCCCTTCGGCTGCGAGCAACGACGCCAGCTGCGGTTGACTGCGCACCTGATGGGTGGCCAGCAACGCGATGATCCGTGCCTGCCTGCCCGCGCGGGTCGACGCGGTCAACGGCACCGCAGTGACGTCCTCGCTCATGGTCGTCGGGCCTGTTCGAGGAGCCACACCAGCAGTGCCTTCTGCGCGTGCAGGCGGTTCTCGGCCTCGTCCCAGACAACACTCTGAGGACCGTCGAGCACCTCGTCGGTGATCTCCTCGCCGCGATGTGCGGGTAGGCAGTGCAGCACGACGGCGTCCGACTGGGCCTTCGAGAGCAGGTCCGAATCGATTCGATACGGCCGGAACGGGGCGACGCGATCGAGACCGTCGTTCTCCTGGCCCATCGACGTCCAGGTGTCGGTGACGAGCGCATCGGCGCCGGCGGCGGCCTCGACCGGGTCCTCGGTGATGGTGATGGTGGCCCCGGTTTCCTCGGCACGCGCATGCGCCGCGTCGAGAACGTAGCCGAGCGGGGCAAATTCCTTGGGCGCAGCGATCCGCACGTTCAGCCCGGCCGTCACTCCGCCGATGAGCAGCGAGTGCGCCATGTTGTTGGCACCGTCACCGAAGTAGGCCAAGGTGCGCCCCTGCAGATTTCCCTTGTGCTCGATCAGGGTCTGCAGATCCGCCAGAACCTGGCACGGGTGGAACTCGTTGGAGAGGGCGTTGACGATCGGAATCGTTGCGCCGGTCGCCATCTGCTCGAGCCGCTTCTGCCCGAACGTGCGCCACACGACCGCCTCGACGTAGCGCGAGAGAACCCGCCCCGTGTCCTGCAGCGTCTCCTCACGACCCAACTGGGTGTCGCGGCCCGTCACCACCACGGCATGACCACCCAACTGCGCGATGCCCATCTCGAACGAGAAGCGGGTCCGTGTCGAGTTCTTCTCGAAAATGACGCCGACTCCCTTGGGGCCCTCGAGCGGACGCTTCGAGAACGGAGCACGCTTGAGTTCGGCTGCCAGAGCGAGGATTTCACCCTGCTGCGCGGGCGTGATGTCGTCGTCCCGGAGGAAATGCTGAACGGTCATGGCTGATGAGCCTCCTGTGCTGCGTCGAGAATTGCCGGTAACGCCGTCACGAACGACGCGGCTTGCTCTTCGGTGATGATCAACGGTGGTGCGAGCCGAAGCACGTCGGGCTGGGCCGCGTTGAGGAGGAAGCCTGCCTCGCGCGCGGCGGCTTCGGCCGCCGGTGCGACGGCGTCGGTGAGGACCACACCGAGGAGAAGGCCCGAACCCCGAACATGGCTCACCAGAGGGTGATCCAGATTCTCTATGGAGTGTGCGATGGTCTTGCCGATGCTGTCGGCGTGCGAGAGCAGGTCCTCGTCGGCGATGGTGCGCAGCACGGCCAGAGCCGCCGCCGCGCATACGGGGTTACCACCGAATGTGGTGCCGTGCTTGCCCGGATGCAGCAACTCCCCCGCCGCTCCGATGCCGATGCAGGCCCCGATGGGCAGGCCGCCGCCCAGACCCTTGGCGAGCGTGATGACGTCGGGCACGATGCCGACCGACTGGTGAGCGTAGAACCAACCCGTTCGGCCGATGCCGGTCTGCACCTCGTCCAGGACCAGCAGTGCGCCGTGCTTCGCGGTGATCTCGCGGGCGGCGAGAAGATATCCCTCCGGCGGGACCACCACGCCTCCCTCACCCATGATGGGTTCGAGAAACACTGCGGCAGTGTCGGAATCGACGGCGGCTTCCAGCGCGGCCACATCGCCGTACGGAACGTGGTGCACGCCGGCAGGCATCGGCTCGAACGGGATCCGCTTGTCCGGCTGACCGGTCAGAGCGAGAGCGCCCATCGTCCGTCCGTGAAACGACTTCTCCGCCGCCACGATGTTGGGACGGCCGGTCAGGCGAGCGATCTTGAACGCCGCCTCGTTGGCCTCGGTTCCCGAGTTGCACAGGAACACCCGACCGGTGGCCCCGGCACCGAGCTGCGCGAGCAATTGCTCGGCCAACGCGATACCGGGTTCTGTCGCATACAGATTCGAGGTGTGCCCGAGGGTGGACAGCTGAGTGGTGACCGCCTCGATCACCGCCGGGTGCGCATGTCCGAGGATGTTCACGGCGATACCCGCGAGCAGGTCCAGATACTGCTTTCCGTCGGCGTCGGTCACCACCGCGCCCTCGCCGCGGACGAGCGCCACGCGCGGAACACCGTAGTTGTCCATCAACGAATTCGACCACCGCTGTTGCAGATCGAGGGTGGACTCGGTGCCGGTCATGGCGTGACTCCTGACGTAGAAGAGTGATCGGGGGTGACCATGGTGCCGATTCCCTCACCGGTGAACAGCTCCACCAGCACGGAATGTTCGACGCGACCGTCGATGACATGAGCCGACGGAACACCGGCTCGAACCGCCCGCAGGCACGCTTCCATCTTCGGCACCATCCCGGCGTCGAGTGAGGGCAGCAACGCCTCGAGCGTGGACGCGTCGATCTCGGAGGTCAACGAGCTGCGATCGGGCCAATCCGTGTACAGGCCTTCGACATCGGTGAGCACCACCATCTTCTCGGCACCGAGGGCACTGGCGAGCGCCGCTGCCGCAGTGTCGGCGTTGATGTTGTGGACGACGCCGTCGCGGTCGGGCGCGATGGTGGACACCACCGGAATACGTCCTGCTGCAATGAGATCGAAGACCGCGGCCGGGTTCACCGACGTGACGTCCCCGACGAGACCGATGTCGGTCTCGGTGCCGTCGACCAGCACGGTGCGACGCGTCGCGGTGAACAGGTGCGCATCCTCACCGGAAATTCCGACGGCATACGGACCGTGACCGTTGATCAGGCCGACGAGCTCACGCCCGACCTGACCGAACAGCACCATCCGCGCGACGTCCATGACCTCGGGGGTGGTGACGCGGAATCCGCCGCGGAATTCACCGGCCAGGCCGAGTCTGGTCAGCATGGCCGAGATCTGCGGCCCACCGCCGTGAACGACGACCGGATGGATTCCGACGGTGCGCAGAAACACCATGTCGGCCGCGAACGCCCGCTTCAGATTCTCGTCGATCATGGCATTTCCGCCGTACTTCACGACGACGACCTTGCCCGAGAATCGCTGCAGCCAGGGCAGAGCCTCTGCGAGCGTGAAGGCCTTCTGCGCGGCCGTCAACTGCAGTGCGGCCGAGGTCATGACGAGTACGCCGAATTCTCTTCGACGTACGCGTGCGAGAGATCGGTGGTTCGGATGGTGGCCGACCCTGCGCCGAGACCGAGATCTATGGTCACCGAGATGTCGACGCCGGACAGATCGACCTGCCGAGCTCCCGGCGCTCCCACGCCGTCGATGCAGACCGGATTTCCGTTGAAGGACACGGCAATTCGATCAGGATCGAGCTCGATCGGGGCAATACCGATTGCCGCGAGCACCCGGCCCCAGTTGGGATCCGACCCGAACAGGGCCGTCTTGGTCAGGGAGTCCCTGGCGACCGCGCGAGCGCCGATCAGGGCGTCGTCCTCGCTCATCGCGCCCGACACGGTGATCCGCACCCGCTTGGTCACGCCCTCCGCGTCGGCCATCATCTGGTCGGCCAAGTCGTCGCACACCGCCAGGACCGCGGCATCGAGTTCTTCCTGCGACGGTGCGACTCCGCTGGCCCCGGACGAGAGCAGCAGCACGGTGTCGTTGGTCGAGGACGCGCCGTCGACGTCGAGCCGGTCGTAGGACATCCGGGTCGCCGCGCGCAGTGCCTTGTCCAGCTGGTCTGCGGTGGCGACAGCATCGGTGGTGATGACGCTGAGCATCGTGGCCAACGACGGTGCCAGCATGCCTGCACCCTTGGCCATGCCGCCGACGTTCCATTTGTCGGCATGATGAACGGCTGCCTGCTTGGGCACGGTGTCGGTGGTCATGATCGCGTACGCCGCATCGGTGCCACCCGAAATTCCGCCCGCGAGTTCGTGCACCACCTCGGTCACACCGGGCAGCAGCTTGTCCATCGGGAGCCGGTCACCGATGAGACCCGTCGAGCACACGGCGACCTCGATCGCTCCGGTCTCGGAACCCCAATTGCTCAGTGCGGACGCCACTTCCTCGGCTGTACGGTGCGAGTCCTGAAAGCCCGGCGCACCGGTGCAGGCATTGGCACCACCGGAATTGAGGATGACCGCGCGCAGCCGTCCGGTGGAGAGCACCTGCTGCGACCACAACACCGGCGCAGCCTTGACCTTGTTGCGGGTGAAAACACCCGCCGCAGCGAAATCGGGACCCTCGTTGAACACCAAGGCCAGATCGGACTTGCCACTCGCCTTGATTCCGGCCGGAATACCGGCAGCGCGGAAACCTGCAGGACAGGTGACACCCTGCGTGCGCACGAGCTTGCCCGCAATCATGCCGACGGCCTCCGCCTGGCTCCCGACGCTGCTCATGGTGCTACTCCTACGGTAGAGAGACCCTCGGTCTCGGTGATTCCCAGTGCAAGATTCATGGATTGGACGGCAGCTCCCGCCGTGCCCTTGGCCAAGTTGTCGATGGCCGCGATCACTACGAGCAAGCCGGCGTCCGCATCGACCGACACGCTCATCTGCACGGCGTTCGACCCGATGACCGAACCGGTCTGCGGAAGACGACCGGCTGGAAGCACGTGCACGAACGGCTCTGCCGCGTAAGCCTTCTCGTAGACCTCGACGGCCTGCGCCTGCGTGACGGTGGTGATCGCGGTGCAGGTGGCCAGGATTCCGCGAGGCATCGGTGCGAGAACCGGCGTGAAGGACACCGCAACAGCGCTACCGGCGAGCGCCGAGAGGTTCTGCACGATCTCGGGAGTGTGGCGGTGTGCGCCCGCAACCGCGTACGCCCGAACCGAACCCATCACCTCCGAACCGAGAAGATCTGCCTTCGGAGCTCGGCCTGCACCCGAAGTACCGCTGACAGCAACGATATTGACGCGGGGCTCGATGATGCCTGCGGCGACAGCGGGTGCGAGCGCGAGCGACGACACCGTCGGGTAACACCCGGGGACGGCGATACGAGTGGCACCGACCAATCGCTCACGGCAGCCCGGCAACTCCGGCAAGCCGTACGGCCAACTGCCCGCGTGCGGACTCTTGTAGTACTTCTCCCACGCCGCACCGTCGGTGAGGCGGAAGTCGGCCCCGCAATCGATGATCACCACGGACTCGGGCAGCTGCAGCGCGAGTTCGGCGGACTTGCCGTGCGGGAGCCCCAGGAACACGACGTCGTGACCCGCGAGCTCGTCGACGATGGTCGGGGCGAGAACGCGGTCTGCGAGAGGCAACAGATGGGGATGGAATTCACCCAGCGTCGCACCGGCATTGCCGCCCGCGGTCAGAGTGCCGATGACCAACGAACCGTCGCGCACTCCCGGGTGCCCGAGCAGCAATCGAAGAATCTCACCGCCGGCGTACCCACTTGCGCCCGCCACCGCGATGCGCCTCGGCGTGGCCTCCGAAATAGTCATGCGGTTTATTATGCAGCATCATGCAAGCTCATTCATGAACGGGTCCGGTGTGTCAGCGTCCACCCATGGACCTGCGGATCTCGTCGAGCTTCTTCCGGCCGGCTTCCTGGCGTTCGTTCCACTGCTCGTCGAGGTCACGGCCCGCCCTGGACTCTCGGTCCAGTTCCTCCGCGCCGACGGCTGTACCCGATCGCTGTTCGACCTTGTCGCGCACACCGTCCCACGTGGGCACCCCCGAATCGGTGAAGTCACCGATCGGCGCGCTCACCGCACCGGAACCGTATTCGGTACCGACAGGCAGGTCGTCGACCAGCTCCGCATCGATGATCCCCGGTACCGTGCCGCCGAGCGGAGCCCCCGGTGGTGGATCACCGAGCGGCTGGTCGATCCGCGGCTTCGTCACCTGCGGAACGTCCACGTCGGGAACCGTTCCGGGTGGTGCGCCGCGATCGGGTCCAGTGGATTCGGGTTCAGCAGTACCCAACTCGGCGGCCAGAGCAGACGCGGCAGCTGCCACCGGGGCGAGTCGCGGACGACCCGCCACGGCGGCAAGAACCTCCTCGATCACCTGAAGATCCGTCGCCGCACCGTCTGTTCCGAATTCACTCATGCGCTGCTCCCGTCACCCGTGGTACTCGTGACTCCACGCTACGGACACACGAGCCCGGGCATGCACGGATCGACCCCGCAGCTGCGCTGGTTCAACTGCGCAGCTGCGCTGGTTCAACTGCGCAACTGCGCGCCGACGGCCTTCGATGCCGCGTCGACCGCCGCATCGCGGGCAGCCGTTGCCTGATCCTCGGTCAAGGTGCCGTCGGCACCTCGGAACCGCAGCGCGAACGCCAGCGACTTGCGACCCTCGCCGACCTGTTCACCCTCGTAGACGTCGAACAGTCGAATCGACTCGAGCAGGTCGCCACCGCCGATCGTGAGCGCGGCTTCCACCGACGCCGCAGGTACGGACGCGTCGACCACCACTGCCACGTCCTGCAGCACCGCCGGATACGGCGACACCTCGGGGGCAGGGAGCGACTCGACGACGGGAAGAGCGCTCAGGCTCAACTCGACGGCACACGTACGCGGCGGCAGGCCCGCCCGCTCGAGCACGGCCGGATGCAGCTCGCCCGCGTATCCGACGACCTCACCGTCGAGCAGGACCTCCGCGCACCGACCCGGATGCCACGGAAGGTGCTGCGCCGCCCGAAGATCGACGTGCACTCCGGACGCCTCGGCAACCGTACGTACCGCAGCGAACGCATCGGCGGCCTCTGCCGCGCGGCCGGGACCCCACGGACCCGACAACTCACGCTGACCGGTGAGCACCATGCCCACGTGCACCGGCTGCGCCGGCAGCGATCCACGAAGCATGGCGATCTGGTCGTCGGTGGGACGACGGTCGACCGGCAACGCGTCCACAGCTGCGGTGGCGTCGTGTCGGAGCACCACCTGAGCAATGCCGAACAGCGAGACGTCTCGCTGACCGCGCGCGATGTTCCGGCTCAGCATCTCGAGCAAACCGGGAAGCACAGTGGTCGCGAGCTCGGGACGGTCGGCCTCGAGTGGATTGAGCACCGAGGTGGTCGCGCGCCGTGGGTCGTCCGCGTCGAGACCCCACGTGTCGAACACGCCCTTGGGCAGGAACACCGGAGGCAACACCTCGACGTACCCGGAGAACGCGAGTGCCTTGCCGACGGCACGCCTGCGCTTCTGTTCGGCAGTGAGGCCACGACCGCCCGGGGCCGACGGAAGTACCGACGGGATCTGTTCGAGCCCTTCGAGCCGCAGGACCTCTTCCACCAGGTCGGCGCGCTGCACCAGATCCGGTCGCCAGGACGGCGGGGTGACGATGAGCTGGCCGTGCCCGTCGTCGTCGACCGATACCTCGACTCCGCAACCGATCTGCGTCAACCGTCGGGCAGCGGTTCCGTTGGGGTACTGCACTCCGGCGATTCGGTCCGGCAGGTCGAAGTCCATCGTGATCGTGGGATATTCGGCTGCCTCGCCGATATCGGTCAACACGGGCTCGATCCGGCCGCCGGCGATCTCGACCAACAACTGTGCGGCCCGATCGAGTGCTGCGACAGGCAGAGCCGAATCCACGGTCCGCTCGAAACGCTTGCTGGCCTCGCTGGAGAGCTTGTGGCGACGACCGGTGCGGAACACCGCGAGTGGATCGAACGATGCCGCTTCGAGCACGACCTCGGTGGTCGAGTCGTCGACTTCGGTGGACGCACCGCCCATGACACCGGCCAACGAGATCGCTCCCGAGCCGTCGGCGATGACGACGTCCTCGGCATCGAGGGAACGCTCGACGCCGTCCAGTGTGGTCAGCTTCTCCCCCGCGTTCGCGCGACGGACGACCAGATCGCCGTCGAGCTTGGCCGCGTCGAATGCATGCAGCGGCTGGCCGAGTTCGTGGAGCACGTAGTTGGTGACATCGACGGCCGCCGAGATCGGGCGTACGCCTGCCAGCAGCAGTCGACGCTGCATCCACCAGGGCGTCGTCGCCGTCGGATCGATACCGACGATCTTGCGCAACGCGAATCGCGATGCGCCCGAGTTCGGTTCGACGGTGACCGACCAGGCGTCACCGGTGACCTCGGTGGGGACCGTGCGCGCCGGATCAACGAACGGAAGGTCGAAACTGCAGGCCAGTTCGCGGGCAAGTCCGCGGACCGAGAAGGCGTAACCGCGATCCGGCGTCACGTTGAGCTCGATGACCGAGTCCAGCAGGCCTAGAACGGCTTTGGCGTCGTCACCCGGGGCGGCCGTGCCCTCGGGCAGCACCAGAATTCCGGAGTGATCCTTACCCAACCCGAGTTCGAGCGTCGAGCAGATCATGCCGTTGGAGTTGCGGCCGTAGGTCTTGCGCGACGCGATGGCGAATCCCCCGGGCAGGACGCTGCCCGGCAGCGCGGCCACGATCAGGTCACCCTCGGCGAAGTTCCTGGCCCCGCACACGATTTCCTGTGGCTCGGCTGCTCCGACGTCCACCAGGCAGAAGCGAATCGGTTTTTTGAACTCGGTCAGCTCCTCGATGGAACTGACCCGACCGACCACGAGTGGCCCGGTCACGTTGTCCAGCGAATCGAGTTCCTCGACCTCGAACCCGACCCGCACGAAACCGGCGTCGAGTTCCTCGGGCGAGACGGCCCAGTCGGGCGTCCCCGCGTGCAGGACCTCGGTCAGCCAGGATTGTGGGACTCGCACGTGTGCTCAGCTCTTTCTTGTATCCGAGAAGAAGTGGGGCGGGTGAAGAACGTCCGTCAGGCCTGAACACCGAAGGGCAAAGTGAACCTGATGTCGCCTTCGACGATGTCGCGCATGTCCGGGATGTCGTTGCGGAACTGGAGCGTCCGCTCGAGACCCATTCCGAACGCGAATCCGGTGTAGACCTCCGGATCGATGCCACTGGCCTGCAGTACCTTCGGGTTGACCATTCCGCAACCACCCCACTCGACCCAACCGGCCCCGCCCTTCTTCTTCGGGAACCACACGTCGACCTCGGCCGACGGCTCGGTGAACGGAAAGTAGTTGGGACGCATGCGTGTGCGGGTGTCGTTGCCGAACAACGCCTTCGCGAACGCATCCAGTGTGCCGCGCAGGTGCGCCATGGTCAGGCCCTTGTCGATCGCAAGACCCTCGACCTGATGGAAGACCGGAGTGTGCGTCGTGTCGAGTTCGTCCGTGCGGAACGTCCGTCCCGGGCAGACGACGTAGATCGGAACCTCACGCGAGAGCATCGACCGAACCTGCACCGGGGAGGTATGAGTACGCAGAACCTGACGCGAACCCTCCGGCGCGATGTGGAACGTGTCCTGCATCGTGCGTGCCGGGTGGTCGGGCAGGAAGTTCAGCGCGTCGAAATTGAAGTGTTCGGTCTCGACCTCGGGGCCTTCTTCGACTTCCCAGCCCATTCCGACGAACACGTCGGCAACCTGTTCGGCGATGATCGTGATGGGGTGCCGGGCGCCGATGGGAGCTCGGTCGGTCGGCAGTGTCACGTCGATGGTTTCTGCAACCAGGATGGCGGCGTCACGCTCGGCCGACAGCACGGCGCGTCGCTCGTCGAAGGCCTTCTGCACTCGATCACGCGCTGCCTTGACGCGTTTGCCCGCGTCCGCCTTCTGATCCCCCGGGATCGCACCGAGCGCGCGCTGCGCCAGTGCCAACGGAGCCTTGCCGCCCACGTGATCGATCTTGACCTTGGTCAGAGCATCGAGGTCCGACGCGTCGGCGAACGCCTGCTCGGCCGAGTCCACTGCGGATCCGAGCGCGGACTCCTCGAGAACGGACGGATCTACCGGCTCGGGTCCGCCATCTTTCTTCGCCACGACAGCTGCACTCCTCGAGTAATAGTCGGTGTCTGCTCAGAACAGACAGGTATCGATCCTAGGTGAGACCTGCTCACGGGGTTTCGGAGCGTCGCTGCGCCCTGGCACTCGCGTACAGGCAGATCGCCGCGGCGGTCGCCAGGTTGAGGCTCTCGGCGCGGCCGTGGATCGGGATTCGAATGCGGTGATCGGCGTCGCGCGTCACGGACTCCGAGAGCCCGTGTGCCTCGTTGCCGAACAACCACGCCGTCGGCTGCGTGAGCAGCTCGTCCGCGTCGTCCAAGTCCACTTCGCCATCGGCGGCCGTCGCGACGATGGTCAGACCCGCCCTGCGCAACGCGTCGATTCCGGACTCGATCGATCGCTCCCGAGCGATGGGCAGATGGAACACGCTGCCCGCCGAGGCGCGGACGCATTTGCCGTTGTGGGGATCCACCGAATCGCCCAGCAGAACGACCGAATCCGCTCCTGCCGCGTCGGCGACGCGAATCACAGTCCCGGCATTGCCCGGCTCGGCCGTCTCCACCGGTACGGCCACCAGCCGCGGTGTTCCGGCCAACGCACGGTCGATCGGGACGTCGACCAACTCGGTGACTGCGATGAGACCCTGCGGAGTGACCGTGTCGGACAAGGCTTTCGCAGCACGGTCGGTGATCGGATGAACTCGTACGCCACCCGCCTCGACGGACGCGATGAGGTCATGGTGGCGCTCGAAAGCATCCGCGGTGAAGAACAGCTCACGAACCAACCGGGACCGGGCCGCCTCTGACACCGCATTGAAGCCTTCGGCCAGAAAGAGCCCGGTCTTCTTGCGTTCCGCGGCTCGAGCGAGCTTGACGGCCGAAACGACCCGCGGAGTTCGCTCGGTCAGCGAATCCACGGGCCGTTTCGGTGTTGAGTCGTCGTACGTCGACTCGCTCAGGCTGCTTCTCCGGCCGGAGCGTTGACATCGGCAGGCAGTGCGGCCTTGGCGATGGCGACCAGGCTTGCGAACGCCGCAGCATCCGACACAGCGAGCTCGGCGAGGATCTTGCGGTCGACCTCGACTCCCGCGGCCTTGAGGCCCTGGACGAAGCGGTTGTACGTGATGTCGTTGGCGCGAGCTGCAGCGTTGATACGCGTGATCCACAGCTTGCGGAAGTCACCCTTGCGCGCGCGGCGGTCCCGGTACGCATAGGTCAGCGAGTGGAGCTGCTGCTCCTTGGCCTTGGTGTACAGACGTGAGCGCTGTCCGCGGTAGCCCTTGGACGCTTCGAGAATCGAACGGCGCTTCTTCTGGGCGTTGACGGCCCTTTTTACGCGTGCCACTGGTGAATCCTGTCGATCTGGGGGTGTGTGAAACCCCGAATGGTAATGGGATGAAGCCGACCGAAATCAGTCGGCGGCGGGCCGAATCAGATGCCGAGCAGGCGCTTGATCCGCGGCACGTCGGCCTTCTTGACAACGGCGACACCATCGAGGCGACGAGTCACCTTGGTGGGCTTGTGCTCGAGCAGGTGGCGACGGCCGGCCTTCTGGCGCAGGATCTTGCCGCTGCCGGACACCTTGAATCGCTTCTTGGCACCACTGTGGGTCTTCTGCTTGGGCATGAAATCCTCTTCTTCTGTAATAGCTCTTCGGTGTTGCATGGCACAGCCGCACATCGCTACGGAAATGCTGTGCACCGAAGCAGGTGTAGGGCTGTCTTACTGGTAGAGCGCGAGGCTCAGTTGGTCTGCGCCGGAGTAGCCGGAGCTGCTGCGGCCGGTGCTTCGGCAGCCGGGGCTGCATCGGCGGGCTGTTCCGGCGCGGGGGCCGGTGCGCGCTGCGCGGGCGGAGCCGCTGCGCTCTCCTGTGCCTTGACGCGAGTCTTGGCACCCTTGTGCGGCGCCAACACCATCGTCATGTTGCGGCCGTCCTGCTTGGCCGAGGTCTCCACGAAGCCGAGCTCCGCGACGTCCGCGCCCAGGCGCTGCAGCAGACGGAAGCCGAGTTCGGGACGCGACTGCTCACGACCGCGGAACATGATGGTGACCTTGACCTTCGAGCCGGCTTCGAGGAAGCGAACGACGTTGCGCTTCTTGGTCTCGTAGTCGTGCGCGTCGATCTTGGGGCGGAGCTTCTGTTCCTTGATCACGGTGAGCGTCTGGTTCTTGCGCGATTCGCGCGCCTTCTGCGCAGCCTCGTACTTGAACTTCCCGTAGTCCATGATCTTGCAGACCGGCGGACGTGCGTCGGGAGCTACTTCTACAAGATCGAGGTCGGCTTCGAGAGCCAAGCGGAGTGCATCTTCAACACGCACGATCCCCACCTGTTCACCGCCCGGTCCGACAAGCCGGACCTCGGGAACTCGGATGCGATCGTTGATGCGGGTCTCAGTGCTGATGGGGCCTCCTAGGTAGTGCGGTGTGGTGTGTAACCCGACCGCCTGCCACTGGCACAGCCCGTCGCCGTCGATCCTCGACATTCCCCGCAGCGATGTGAACCGCTGCAACGAAAAAACCCTGCTCTCGGTGTGATCCGATGGCAGGGCCCGATGTCGACCGGTCGACCCGCACGACAACTGTCGTCGTACAGTCTCCTCACTGGGAGGAAGCACGTAGGAGGCCGATGAAGACTTCCTTCGTGCGACCGGACCGGGAAGTAGCTTGTTGAAGGCTACGTGCCGGTGGGAGTCGGGCTCCACTTGCTGCCTCCGTGCGGTGAACTCCATCGAGGAGCGCACGCCGAAGACGGTCGTCGAGTCACACTACCAGCCGATTCGAGAAACCGACAATCGAGCCCGATCGCCCCCGACAGCGTCGGCACCCGATTCTCCCCGCTGCAGGCGGCGTGGGATTCTCGTAGGCATGACCAGCGCCCCCACTCCCGCCGATGGCGATCCCGCGGGTGCCGACCCCGTCGGCACCGAGCCCGAAGTCCGTGAACTCGCCGAAGTCCCCGCGGTCGAGGTCATCAGCCGCGCTGCGGTGATGCTGATGAGTTCCGCAGCCGAGAAGTTGGGACTGTCCGAGCCGGATCCCGCGGAGAGCCCCTACCTCGACCTCGACGAGGCACGCCGCGTCATCACCGCCTTGGCCGGCCTGGTCACCGCGTCGGTGGAATACCTCGGCCCCCATGCCGGACCCATCCGCGACGGCCTGCAGGCACTGCAGCGCGCATTCCGGGAAGCGTCGGCCCATCCGGACGAGCCGGGAAAGGGCCCCGGCGAGAAGTACACCGGTCCGGTGCACTGAGCACTACACCAGCCAAGTCGAGACCGACGCACGAAGCCGCATCCGGTGACTACCGGATGCGGCTTCGTCGTTCGCGGGGTCCGAATCGGACGGCTTCAGCCGACGGCAGCGCTTATCGGACGGCGGCAACCTTGCGAGGCCTACGCTTCTTCGCAGCCGCCTTCACCGGCGGGGCGACGACCGACTCCCGGGTGAGCGCCTCCTGCAGGAACTTGCCGGTGTAGCTTTCCGAGACCGCCGCCACTGCCTCCGGATCACCCTGCGCCACAACCGTTCCGCCGCCCGAGCCACCTTCGGGGCCCATGTCGATGACCCAGTCCGAGACCTTGATGACGTCGAGATTGTGCTCGATCACGATCACCGTGTTGCCCTTGTCCACCAAGCCGTTCACGACGCCGAGCAGCTTGCGAATGTCCTCGAAGTGCAAGCCGGTGGTCGGTTCGTCGAGAATGTAGACCGTGCGGCCGGTGGACCGCTTCTGCAGTTCCGCTGCCAGCTTGACGCGTTGCGCCTCGCCGCCGGACAACGTCGTTGCCGGTTGGCCGAGTCGGACGTACCCGAGACCGACCTCGACGAGTGTCTTGAGGTAGCGGTGGATCGAGGTGATGGCCTCGAAGAAGTCGGCAGCCTCCTCGATCGGCATGTCCAGGACCTCGGCGATGGTCTTGCCCTTGTAATGGACTTCGAGTGTCTCGCGGTTGTATCGCGCTCCCTCACAGACCTCGCACGGAACGTAGACGTCCGGCAGGAAGTTCATCTCGATCTTGAGTGTGCCGTCTCCCGAGCACGCCTCGCACCGGCCGCCCTTGACGTTGAACGAGAATCGACCGGGCTGATAGCCGCGCACCTTGGCCTCGGTGGTCGCCGCGAACAGCGTGCGGATCTTGTCGAACACACCGGTGTACGTGGCCGCGTTCGAGCGCGGCGTGCGTCCGATCGGCGACTGATCCACCCGCACCAGCTTGTCGAGCTGATCGAGGCCGTTGATGCGCGTGTGCCGACCGGGAACCTGGCGGGCACCGTTGAGCTTGTTGGCCATCACCGTCGCGAGAATGTCGTTGACGAGTGTGGACTTGCCCGAACCCGACACCCCGGTGACCGAGGTCAGCACACCGAGCGGGAAGCTGACGTCGATGCCACGGAGATTGTGCTCGCGGGCACCGACCACGGTGACCTGACGCTTCTTGTCCACGACACGACGGGTGTCGGGCAGCGGAATCTCCATCCGTCCGGACAGGTATGCACCGGTCAGCGATTCCTCGTTGGTCAGCAGGTCCTCGTACGAACCGCTGTGCACGACGCGTCCGCCGTGCTCACCCGCCAACGGACCGATGTCGACGATCCAGTCGGAGGTACGGATGGTGTCCTCGTCGTGCTCGACGACGATGAGGGTGTTTCCGAGGTCGCGCAACCGCGTCAACGTGTCGATGAGCCTACGGTTGTCGCGCTGATGCAGTCCGATCGACGGCTCGTCGAGAACGTACAGAACACCGACGAGTCCCGATCCGATCTGGGTGGCGAGTCGGATGCGCTGGGCCTCGCCGCCGGACAGCGAGCCGGCGGTCCTGGCCAGTGACAGGTATTCCAGACCGACGTCCAGCAGGAAGCCGAGGCGAGCCTGTACCTCCTTGAGGACCTGCCCGGCGATTGCTTCCTCGCGGCGACCGAGAGTGAGGCTGTTGAGGAAATTCGCGGTGTCGGCGATCGACAATTCGCACACCTCGGCAATCGACTTAGGGCCGAAGTCGCCCGCCGCGATCGTCACCGACAGGATCTCCGGCCGCAGCCGCGCCCCGTTGCAGGTGGGACACGGCACGTCGCGCATGTAGCCGTCGTAACGTTCCTTCATCTGCTCGGACTCGGTCTGCTCCAACCGGCGGTGCAGGAACGGCATCACACCCTCGAACTCGGCGTAGTACGAGCGCGTGCGACCGTAGCGGTTCTTGTACTTCACGTGCACCTGGTGATCGCTGCCCTCGAGGACTGCGCGCTTGACCTTGGCGGGCAACTTGTTCCACGGCGCGTTCAGGTCGAATCCCATGGCGTCGGCGAGCCCGGAGAGCAGGCGGCCGAAGTACTCCGACGTCTGGCCCATCGACCACGGTGCGATGGCACCGTCGGCGAGGCTGAGATCGCCGTCGGGAACGACCAGCTCCGGATCGACCTCCTTGCGCACGCCGAGTCCGACGCAATCCGGGCACGCACCGTACGGCGAGTTGAAGGAGAACGACCGCGGTTCGAGATCGTCGATGGACAACGGGTGTCCGTTGGGGCAGGCGAGCTTCTCGGAGAACCGGCGCTCACGGTCCGACGCATTCTCGTCACGGTCGACGAAGTCGAGCACCACGATGCCGTCGGCCAGCCGAAGGGCGGTTTCCACCGAGTCGGTCAGACGCTGCTTCGAGCTCGACTTGACGGTGAGGCGGTCGACGACGACCTCGATGTCGTGCTTCTCCTGCTTCTTGAGCACCGGCGGACTCGTGAGCTGATGTACGACGCCGTCGACGCGAACACGCGAGTAGCCCTGAGTGTTCAACGAGTCGAACAGGTCGACGAACTCACCCTTGCGGGTACGAACCACCGGGGCGAGAACCTGGAACTTCAGGCCCTCCTCCATGTCCAGCACCTGATCGACGATCTGCTGCGGAGTCTGCTTGGCGATCTGCTCGCCGCACACCGGGCAGTGAGCCGTTCCTGCACGCGCGTACAACAGCCGGAGGTAGTCGTAGACCTCGGTGATGGTGCCCACGGTCGATCGCGGGTTGCGGTTGGTCGATTTCTGATCGATGGAGACCGCAGGCGAGAGGCCCTCGATGAAATCGACGTCCGGCTTGTCCATCTGGCCGAGGAACTGCCGCGCGTATGCGGACAGCGACTCCACGTAACGACGCTGTCCTTCGGCGAAGATCGTGTCGAAGGCGAGTGAGGATTTGCCCGATCCGGACAGACCCGTGAACACGATCAGCGCATCCCGCGGCAGGTCGATGTCGACTCCCCGCAGGTTGTGCTCCCGTGCACCTCGCACTATCAGGCGATCCGCCACTGTGTTCCCTTCTTTCCGAACGAGCACGTCCAGCCGAGTTGCTGCGGGGCGCAGCACTGCACGACCTTCGAGTCGCGTGATGACGTGTGATGCCGACGCACCGGTCACACGTCGTGTAACCGTGGACCCCACGTCGAAAACCTGTTGTGGTGAGGGACGAACCTCACGCAGTAGCAATGGTAGATCCAGGCACCGACACACTTTTCCAGCTGCGCGACCCCGACGCCCATCATGCCGTCGACGACGGTAGCGTCCTGGAAATGGACGAGCACCTCATGGTCATCGATGACAACTACACCGGCGTCGTCTCTCAGGGATCGCAGCCGCAGCGGCGAACGATTCCCGGAGCGACGATCACGAAGATGTCGGTCGGCCCCATGGACAACAACACCTACCTTGTCGTCTGTTCCGCAACAGGTCACTCGGTGCTGATCGACGCCGCCAACGAGGCCGACCGGATCTCGTTGCTCATCGACCGGAACGCGCCGACACTCTCACTCATCGTGACAACTCACCAGCACGCCGACCACTGGCAGGCGCTGGCAGACATCGCCGGCGGTACTGACTCGCCGACCGCAGCGCACGAACTCGATGCAGGCCCCTTACCGGTGGCTCCCGACCGCCTGCTCGCCGATCGGGACACCGTGTCGGTGGGACAGCTCACGTTCGATGTGGTGCACCTGACCGGACACACTCCCGGCTCCATCGCACTCGCACTGACCGATTCCGACGGAAAGCGCACCCACCTCTTCACCGGAGATTCCCTCTTTCCCGGTGGCGTCGGCAAGACGGGCAGCCCCGAGGATTTCACCCGTCTGCTCGACGACGTGACAGCGAAACTGTTCGACCGCTTCGACGACGAGACCGTTGTCTACCCGGGCCACGGAAAGGACACGACGCTCGGTACCGAGCGCCCTCACCTGGACGAATGGCGCGCCAGGGGTTGGTGACGATCGGCGTGCTTGAGACCGCGAACCACGGGGTATGAATAGTGTGACAAAAGAACGCACAGCGGTAGGTTTTCGGACCGCCGTGCCGTCCATGGTTCCACCGCCGATGACACGAGAAACTACGCAGGAGGCTGTCAATGCTGGTCCGCCGTATCGCCCGTCCGCTGATGTCTACGATTTTCATCGCAGGGGGCGTCGACGCACTCCGTAATCCCACCGGCAAGGCCCAGGCCGCCACCCCGTTGATCGAGCAGGGCAAGGACGTCCTCCCCAACGAGGTCACCGCGAACGTGCCGAACGACCCGGAGACGCTGGTCCGTATCAACGGTGGAATCCAGGTCGCGGGCGGCATTCTGCTGGCCACCGGCAAGGCACCGCGCATCGCCTCGCTGGCTCTCGCCGGAAGTCTCGTACCGACGACGCTCGCCGGACACGCCTTCTGGAACGAGACCGACCCGGAGACCAAGGCTGCGCAGCGAATCCACTTCTTCAAGAACCTGAGCCTGCTCGGCGGACTGCTCATCGCAGCCGTCGACACCGAGGGCAAGCCGTCCGTCGCATGGCGTAGCAAGCGGGCAGCACGCCGCGCGCAGGAGACCGTCGTCTCGGCCCTGCCGGGTCACTCCACCCACGAGACCGGTGAGCGCGTCAAGGAAATCGCAGCCGTCGCCGCGAGCCGCAGCGCCGATCTGGCCGAGGCTGCACAGCCGAAGCTGGCCAAGTTCGCCGACGCCGCCCAGCCCAAGTTGGCCAAGCTCGCCGATATCGCTACCGAGAAGGGCTCGGAGCTGGCCGACGTAGCTCAGCCGGCGCTGAACCGCTGGGCTCACGTGGCCGCCGACAAGGGTTCGGTGCTCGCCGAGGAAGCACAGAAGCGTGGATCCAAGCTGGCCGAACTGGCCGCCGACCGCGGCAGCGACCTGGCCGAAGAAGCACAGAAGCGCGGCTCCAAGCTCGCCGACAAGGCAGCCCATCGCGGGACCGACCTCGCGGAGCTCGCACAGAAGCGCGGCTCCAAGCTCGTCGACGTCGCTGCAGATCGTCGCGGCGAATTGGCCGATGTCGCGCAGAAGCGTGCGTCCAAGCTCGCCGATCTGGCTGCCGAGAAGGGTTCCGTCCTCGCCGACGAGGCGCAGAAGCGCGGAGTCACGTGGGCCGATCTGGCATCCGATCGCGTCGACACGCTGAGCAAGCGCGCTCGCAAGCGCGCCGAGAAGCAGAGCAAGGAACTCGAGAAGGTGACCGAGCAGGCTCGCGCCAAGCTCGAGAAGCGAGTTGCCAAGGCTCAGAAGAACTTGGACAAGAAGCTGCAGCAGTACGCGAAGTAATTTTTCGCAGACAGCCACACAGCGACGTTCGCGTAGACGGCCCTGCCCCGGAACCAGCGGTTCTGCGGCAGGGCCGTTGTGCGGCGTAGACTGCTCTGGCTGATTTCGAGGCGATATCTTCGCCTCGGCCGAACTCCCGAGGAGACCCTTTGCCGGACGACGGCCACACATCGAGCGACTCCGTGGTGCCGCTCGAAGAAGACTTCGAGCAGGCGCATCTGACGCGGCTGTACACGCAGCTCGACGCGTTACGCGAGTATGCCGCGAACCGACTGCGTGCAGTGCTGTTGGAGACCGGCGGCACCCCGCAGGCCCGCAGCGAACGGGAATCGTTCAACCAGATGTACACCGAGGACATCGCCAAGTACGACGCCGCCGAGAACGGATTGTGCTTCGGGCGCATCGACCTCGATCCCGAGACCCTCGACCCCAAGGTCGACGACCGGCCCGAGCGATACATCGGCCGCGTCGGGATTCTCGACGACAAGAACGATTACGAGACACTGCTGCTCGACTGGCGAGCACCGATGGCCCGGCCGTTCTACCTGGCGACGCCCGCCGCACCCGAAAACGTGTTGCGGCGCAGACACATTCGTACCCGCGGCCGGCGAGTGACGTCGATCGCCGACGAATTCCTCGACCTGAACTCCGCCCGATCGTCGAACGATGCCGCCGTGGCAGGCGGCGTCGCGAGCGAAGGCGCGCTGCTCTCGGCGCTCGATGCCGCACGTACCGGTCAGATGAACGACATCGTCGAGACGATCCAGAGCGAGCAGGACGCGATCATCCGATCGCAGCATCGCAGTGTGTTGGTGGTTCAGGGCGGACCGGGCACCGGCAAGACTGCCGTCGCGCTGCACCGCGCCGCCTATCTGCTCTACACCTACCGTCAACAGCTCGGTAAGAGCGGCGTGCTGATCATCGGACCCAACGCCACGTTCCTCGATTACATCGGTCAGGTACTGCCGTCACTCGGCGAGACGGGAGTGCTGCTGTCCACGATCGGCGACCTCTACCCGGGAGTCCGCGCGCAACGCGAGGACTCGGCCCTCGCGACCGAGGTCAAAGGCAGGCTGTCGATGGTGGAGGTGCTGACGCAAGCGGTTCGCGACCGTCAGGAAGTTCCCACGCAGCCCCGTCGGCTGAAGTTCGACACCTACGACATCACGCTCGATCGCAAGATCGTCACCAGGGCTCGCGGTCGTGCCCGCTCGTCCCGGCGACCGCACAACCTGGCTCGTCCGCTGTTCGTGTCCTCGGTCATCGACCAGTTGGCCAACCAATTGGCAGCGAAACTCGGGCAGAACCTCGTCGACGGGTCCAGCCTGCTCAGCGCCGACGACATCGCGGACATGCGCGACGAGATGCGCGAGGACCAGGACGTCATGGCAGCCGTCGACGAACTGTGGCCGGATCTGTCTCCCCAGCAGGTTCTTCGCGACCTGTTCGCCTCGCCCGAGAAAATCGCCTCGGCCGCGCCTGCACTGGACGAGATGGAGCGTGAGGCCCTCGTCCGCCGAGGCCACGGGTTCTCCTCGGCCGACGCTCCCCTGCTCGACGAACTCGCCGAGCTACTCGGCGTCGACGACGCGGCCGAACGTGAACAGGCACAACGTCAGTGGCGCGGCCAGATCGCCGACGCCCAGGGTGCCCTGGACATCCTGACCGGTTCGGCACCTCAGGACCTCGAGGACGAACTCGATCCGGAGATCCTGATGGCCTACGACCTCATCGATGCCGATCAGCTTGCGCGACGGCAGAATTCGGGCCAACGACTCACGACGGCCGAACGGGCCGCCGGTGACCGAACGTGGACCTACGGGCACGTGATCGTCGACGAAGCGCAGGAACTCTCTGCGATGGCGTGGCGAATGGTCATGCGGCGCATACCGAATCGGTGGATGACACTGGTGGGCGATACGGCGCAGACCGGTGATCCCGCCGGTACCTCGTCGTGGGGTTCGGTTCTCGAACCGTATGTGGCCAAGCGCTGGAAGCGAACCGAGCTGACGGTGAACTACCGAACACCGTCCGAGATCATGGCGGTGGCACACGACGTGTTGGCTGCCATCGATCCCGAGCAGTCCGAGCCGCGGTCCATCCGCAGCACCGGGACACGACCGTGGGCCCAACGGGTGGCACCGGACGATCTGATCACCGCGGTCGAGAAGCGAGTGGCCGAGCACCCTCGCCCAGGCCTGAGTGCCGTGCTGGTTCCCGCAGGCCACGTCGACCGATTCCGCCATCTGGCATCGGAACTGGTCACCGTATCGACGGTCAAGGACGCCAAGGGACTGGAATTCGACTCGGTGCTGATCGTCGAACCCGGTGCCATCGTGGCGGATTCGGTCAAGGGCATGAACGATCTGTACGTGGCGCTGACCCGAGCGACTCAGCGACTCGGCGTCGTGCACGCGGACGCACTACCGGGTGAACTCTCGGCGCTGCAGCCGTTCGAGCCGGAAGCCTAGAGAACCGCACACACCACCGGCCCGCTCCGTCGATTCGACGGAGCGGGCCGGTGGTGTGTGCGGCGTGCAATCAGCGGACGGTGTGCACGATCAGAACGTCGCAGGTGGACTTGCGAGCGGCGTCCGACGGAACCGAACCCAACAGACGGCCCGTCAACGAGTTCAGGCCGCGGTTGCCGACGACGAGCAGGTCACCCTTGACCTCGTCCACGAGTGCCAGCAGCGACTCGACGGGAGCACCGACGATCGCCTTCTCCTCGATGTTCTTCGCACCGGCCTTGGTGGCGTGCTCGCGCGCCGTGCGCAGAATCTCACGCGTCGGTGCCGATCCGGTGATCTGGTAGGCGTCCTCGCGCAATGCGTCGGCGGCAGCGGACGTGTCCTTCGGATCGGCCGGGTAGTACGCACAAGCGATCACCAGGGTGGCAGCGGCGTCTCCCGCCAACGCCGCGGCCTTCTCCACTGCCCGCAGTGACGATTCGGAGCCATCGGTCCCGACGACGACGGTGCGGTAGGCGCTCATTCATTCCTCCATTTGTCGGTCACACACACAGATGTGACACTTCTGCTCGAACTCGATTGGTGCAAGTCACAGGACCGAAAAACGTGGTCCGGGGACTGATTCGCTGACATTAGCCGGAACTGGCCGATCGGCACGTGAACTTGGGGAACAACACGATCCGCGCCACTCACATACATTGGTTTCCATGCCGATTCCCCGCCCGCCACTGTCGAGACGGGCCATGACTGTCGGTGCCGCCGTGATTGCGGTTCTGGCTGTAGCCGCCCTCGCATTCGTACTCCTCCCCCAGGATTCGAGCGCCGACACATCCACGCGTGATGCGCGCATCACGCTACCGGACAGCCCCGGATCGACGGGCACCGTCGACATCGACGCTCGTCTGTACGTCCCCGCCGTCACCCCCGCACCGACGGTGCTGCTCGCCCACGGCTTCGGCGGCAGCAAGGACTCGGTCGACGGCGAGGCACGTGACCTCGCAGCCCGCGGGTACACCGTGCTCGCCTACAGTGCACGCGGATTCGGCGACAGCACGGGTTCGATCTCGCTCAACGACCCCGACCGCGAGGTCGCCGACGCACGCGGACTCATCGACTGGCTCGCCGAACAACCGGAGGTGGAACTCGACGCCCCCGGTGACCCGCACGTCGGTGTCGCCGGCGGATCGTACGGCGGCGCACTGGCTCTGAGCGCAGGCGGCACCGACCCCCGGATCGATTCGATAGCCGCAGCGATCACCTGGAACGACCTGGGTCAGGCGCTGTTCCCCAACTACGGCGTCACCTCCGCCGAGGGCCGAGAAGCCCTCGGCGACACCGCCACCCCCGCAGCTGCCGAATACGGCGGACCCGGCGTCCTCAAGCGCGGCTGGGCGGGAGTGTTCTTCGGAGTGGGCGCCTCCAGTGCAGCACCGGCCGGAGACGGTGACGGCAACGGCACCGACGGCAACGAAGCCGGCACCGCCGAGGAGACATCCGCCTGCGGACGGTTCGCACCCGAGTTCTGCGACGCCTACGCCCAGTCCGCAGTGACCGGAATCCCCAGCCAACAGCTCCTCGATCTGCTCACGGCCCACTCGCCGGTCGCGGTGGCGTCGAACATCACCGCGCCGACCCTGCTGGTTCAGGGCAGCCAGGACACGCTGTTCGGTCTGGATCAGGCCGACGCGACGGCTCGTCAGATCGCGGCGGCCGGTGGGAACGTCACCGTGCGATGGTTCGACGGCGGTCACGACGCAGGTGGGACGGACGGCACGAGCGATCAGGCCATCGCCGACTTCTTCGACACGACCTTGCGTGAGAGCGATGCTGCTACAGACAGCCAGCCGTTCGTCTACTCCACTCAGCGGGCAGCCGACGAACGCGGCGGCGACCGCAACCGCCGAATGACGGCTCCTGACTACCCGGGGCTCATCTCCGACTCCGACCCCACCGAGACTCGATCGGTGACGTTCACTCCCGCTGCGGAGAACCAGTCGATCATCCGTCCGCCCGGGGCGTCGCCGTCGGCGATCTCGTCGATACCCGGTTTGGGCTCGGTGCTCTCGACCCTGGGATCGACCGGGGCCGGAGCAGCCCTGACCGCGGACCTGCCGGGCCAGTCGGCAACGTTCACCAGCGAACCCGTCGATTCGTCCGTGACGGTCACCGGTGTGCCGCGGGTGAATCTGCGCGTGGCGTCGCTGGCCTCGCCGGGTCAAGCGGTCCTGTTCGCGAAGCTCTACGACGTCGCACCGAACGGCACGAGAACGCTTCCGGGCGGGGCCGTCTCGGCGATCCGCCTGCCCGACACCGAGGGCATCGATCCCGTCGACGTCACCGTTGCCCTGCCTGGCATCAGCTACCTCGTCCAGCAGGGTCATCGCCTCGAACTGAGCATCTCCACCACCGATCAGGCGTATGCCGTGCCGCTCGAACCCGCACAGTTCAGCGTGGCCATGACCGACAACACCATTGCGTTGCCCACCGTCCCCGCGGAAGCGAGCGCCAACAGCACTGTTCCGGTGGCACCACTGATCGGCATCGGGGTCGTCCTGCTCGCGGTCGCCGGTGCGATCGTGGCCGGAGTCGTGCAGACCAGACGCCGCGCGGTCGCCGAAGTGGACGAGAGTCTGATCGACACCCCTCTGGTGATCACCGATCTGGCCAAGACGTACTCCAACGGTTTTCGGGCAGTCGACGGCGTCAGCTTCGAGGTGAAGCAGGGCCAGGTTCTGGGTCTGCTCGGGCCGAACGGTGCAGGCAAGACCACGACCCTGCGCATGTTGATGGGCCTGATCACTCCCACCGGTGGTGACATCAGGGTCTTCGGTCACAAGGTGACGCCAGGAGCACCGGTGCTGTCCAGGTTGGGCTCCTTCGTCGAGGGATCGGGCTTCCTGCCGCACCTGACCGGAACACAGAATCTGCGGCTGTACTGGGAAGCGACCGGTCGCCCGATCGAGGACGCCCATCTCGAGGAAGCCCTCGAGATCGCAGACCTCGGCACCGCGATCGAACGCAAGGTCAAGTCGTACAGCCAGGGCATGCGGCAACGGCTCGCCATCGCCCAGGCCATGCTGGGGTTGCCGGACCTGATGGTCCTGGACGAGCCGACCAACGGACTCGACCCACCGCAGATCAGGACGATGCGCGACGTGCTGATCAACTACGCGAAGACCGGACGAACCGTGTTGGTGTCGAGCCATCTCCTCGCCGAAGTGGAGCAGACCTGCACCCACGTGGTCGTCATGAATCGCGGATCGGTGATCAGTTCCGGCACTGTGCGCGAACTGACCGCGGCAGGCGGACAAACGGAGATCAGGGTCGACGACGCCACCCGCGCACAGACGGTGCTCGGTACCTCCGGCCACGACGGCGCAGTGATCGTCGACGACGGCACGGTGACCGTCGACCTGACCGACGCGGATGCCGCCGTCGTGATCCGAGAGCTCGTCACCGCGGGGATCTCGGTGCGCGGATTCTCGCAATCGACGCGCCTCGAAGACGTGTTCCTCGATCTCGTTCACCGAGACACCCCAGGGTCCGCCACCAGCAAGGATCGTTCATGAGCACCACACACGCAGACGGGCGCGCTGCCGGATACACCGGCGGCAGCACCTTGCCGTTCCGTACCGAGTTACGCAGGCAACTAGGACGTCGACGCACTCAGCTGGCGATCGGCTTCCTGGCGCTGCTGCCGGTAATTCTGGCCATTGCGTTCACAGTCGGCAGCTCGGATGCGGACTCGGACGCCGGTGGGCTGATCGAACTCGGCACTCGCGGAGGCATGAACTTCACGGTCTTCGCTCTGTTCATGTCCGTGGGATTTCTGCTGATCGTGGTGGTGGCCCTGTTCTTCGGCGACTCGGTGGCAAGCGAAGCCTCGTGGTCGAGTCTGCGGTACCTGCTGGCCATTCCTGTGCCCCGGAGTCGACTGCTGACGCAGAAGGCATTGGTGTCGGCGACGCTGTCCAGTGCTGCGATTCTGGTGCTCGTCGGGGTGTCCCTGCTGATCGGCACCGTGATGTATGGCGCGGAGTCGCTGATCACCCCGCTGGGCGAGGGGCTGCCCTACGGCACCTCACTGGTTCGGCTACTGATCGCGGTCGCGTACATCGGCATCAACCTGTTGTGGGTCGCGGGCCTGGCGATGCTGCTGTCCGTGCTCACCGACGCCCCTCTCGGGGCCGTCGGCGGCGCGGTGATGACATCGATTCTGATGCAGATTCTCGACCAGATCACGGCACTGGGATCACTCCGCAACTACCTGCCCGGGCACTACGCCAATTCGTGGATCGATGCATTCGGCACGAGCATCGACTGGAACGACATGGTGGTCGGCTCGTTCTCGGCCGTCACGTACGCGGCACTGTTCGGGTTGATCGCGTGGCGACGTTTCGGCACCAAGGACATCACCAGCTGAGGCGGGCTACTTCTTCTTGATCGCGGGCCCGAACACACCATCCGGAATGACGCCCGCACCGACGATCGACTCGCGCCACGGCGTCCCGAGCGAGACCAGCCGCGCCGCACCGTCCTCGCCGAGCGCAGCCCACGGCGCGGCGGCGAGGTCGTTGGTGATGTCCTCGACCAACGTCCGGAGATCCTTTCCGTCCTGAGTCAGCGCGCCGTCGGACGAGAGCAGCTCACGGTCGGCCAGAGACGCAACGGCCCCGTCCCACTGCTCGGTCGACCATCCGCGACGCTTGCGGGCGAACTCCTTCTCGAAGCCGTAGCCGGTGGCGGTATGGGTGATGAGTGCTTCGAGACCGCTCAGTCCCGCCGTCTGCAGCGCCGCGAGGTGACCGTCGCCGCGGTATTCGCGAATCAGAGTCAGGGCGTGCCACAGCACGAGATGCGGAGCTGTCGGCCAGTCGAGCTCGGCATACGCGGAGTACAGGGGTCGGCCGTCGTCACCGGGAATGCCACGGGGCTGCGATCGATGCCAGGTCTGCGGCCTCGGCCATGTCCGCGGACGTCAGGACCTCGGGCCCGAGCAGTCGGGCGAAGGCGGCATCGAGCGTGTCGTACCGGATTGCCATGATCTCGTCGGGTGACGCGATGTCCCAGGCGGCCGGAATCAGCGGCGCGATCAGTTCACGATTGAAGTTGTAGAACGTGGCGGTGACGACACCTGCACCGACCCGCCCCAGAGGCGCTGCCCGGCCAGCGAAATAGCAGGCCCGCGGCGGCAACCCTGCGGCGACGAGAGCGTCCTGCGTCTCCGGAAGGAAATAGGTCATCGAGTGAATGAGCTCGAGCGCGCGAGAGGTGCGGCCGGCGGTGGTTGCGTCCATCGTTGAACCGTAACCGAACCTATTTGAGGCCTGCTGCATCCATCCCGCGCAGTTCTTTCTTCAGATCCTGGATCTCGTCGCGCAGTCGGCCGGCGAGCTCGAACTTGAGCTCGCGCGCCGCGTTCATCATCTGATCGGTCATGTTCTTGATCAGATCGGCCAGTTCGGCGCGCGGCATCGACGAGACGTCCTGGCCCTCGTACACCCCGGTGCTGACCGACCGGCCCGCCTCGCCCTGCGCTCGCCGACCCCGGCTGGCGTTGCGCCCAGATCCCCCGACTTCGACGACCGACTCGGTGTCCTCGGCTTCCTGGTACACCTGGTCGAGGATGTCGGCGATCTTCTTACGCAGCGGCTGAGGGTCGACGCCTCGTTCCTTGTTGTACGCGATCTGCTTCTCACGCCGACGCTCGGTTTCCTCGATCGCGTAGGTCATGGAATCGGTCATCTTGTCGGCGTACATGTGGACCTCGCCGGAGACGTTTCGGGCGGCACGGCCGATGGTCTGGATGAGGCTGGTGCCGCTGCGGAGGAAGCCTTCCTTGTCGGCGTCGAGAATCGCCACCAGCGAGACCTCGGGCAGGTCGAGACCCTCACGGAGCAGGTTGATGCCCACCAGCACGTCGTACTCGCCGAGTCGGAGCTGCCGGAGCAGTTCGACGCGGCGCAGCGTATCGATGTCGGAGTGCAGGTAGCGGACACGAATGCCCAATTCGAGCAGGTAGTCGGTCAGATCCTCCGACATCTTCTTGGTCAGCGTGGTCACCAGCACACGCTCGTCCTTCTCCGCGCGTTCTCGGATCTGATGGACCAGGTCGTCGATCTGGCCCTTTGTCGGTTTGATGACGACCTTGGGATCGACGAGTCCGGTCGGACGGATCACCTGCTCGACGAACTCTCCCCCGGTCTGGCCCAGCTCGTACTTGCCCGGAGTTGCCGAGAGGTAGACCGTCTGACCGATCCGCTGAGTGAACTCCTCCCACGTCAACGGCCGATTGTCGGTCGCGGACGGCAGGCGGAAACCGAAGTCGACGAGGTTGCGCTTGCGGGACATATCGCCCTCGTACATCGCCCCGATCTGCGGAACCGTCACGTGAGACTCGTCGATGACGAGCAGAAAGTCCTCGGGAAAGTAATCGATCAACGTTGCAGGCGCGGTACCTGCACCGCGTCCGTCGATGTGCCGCGAGTAGTTCTCGATACCCGAGCAGAATCCGACCTGCTTGATCATCTCCAGGTCGTATTGCGTCCGCATCCGCAGCCGCTGAGCCTCGAGCAGCTTTCCCTTGCCCTCCAGCTCCGCGAGCCGACCTTCGAGTTCGGCTTCGATGTCCTTGACGGCTCGTTCCATCCGCTCCGGCCCGGCAACGTAGTGCGTGGCCGGGAAGATGCGCACCGAATCGACCTGCCGAACGATGTCGCCGGTCAGCGGATGGAGGTAGTACAGCGCTTCGATCTCGTCGCCGAAGAACTCGATGCGAATCGCCAGTTCCTCGTAGGACGGAATGATCTCGACCGTGTCACCGCGAACTCGGAACGATCCGCGGGTGAAGGCCATGTCGTTGCGGGTGTACTGCACGTCCACGAGCAACCGGAGCAGCGCGTCACGCTGCACTTCGACGTTGACCTCCAGCTCGATCGACCGATCGACGTACGACTGCGGAGTACCGAGACCGTAGATGCACGACACCGACGCCACCACGACCACGTCGCGGCGCGAGAGCAGAGATGCCGTCGCCGAGTGCCGCAGACGCTCGACATCGTCGTTGATCGACGAGTCCTTCTCGATGTAGGTGTCGGTCTGCGCGATGTACGCCTCGGGCTGGTAGTAGTCGTAGTACGAGACGAAGTATTCGACTGCGTTGTTGGGCAACATGTCTCGCAGCTCGTTCGCCAACTGCGCCGCCAAGGTCTTGTTCGGTGCCATCACCAGAGTGGGGCGCTGCAGCTTCTCGATCAGCCAGGCAGTGGTGGCCGACTTACCGGTACCGGTGGCACCGAGCAACACGATGTCCTTCTCGTCCGCCTTGATCCGCCGTTCCAGCTCGGCGATGGCGGTCGGCTGATCGCCTGCCGGCGTGTGTTCGCTGACGACCTCGAACGCCGGTCCGGTGCGCTCGATTGCGCCCACCGGACGGTGCTCGGAGTGCGCGACAACGGGATGTTCGGATGCAAACGCCATTTCACAAGCGTAGACGCGACCACCGACAAGTTCCGTCGGGCAGACCCCGGACGTCGGTTCCCGGTAGCTTCTACAGGCATGGTCGCTCACACGTCAGCCGGTGCGCACACCGTCGTTCATGCCCCCAAGCACGAGACGTTCGACCTCGTCGCCAAGACGAACGTGGATCCCAAGGGGTTCGTCCGGGTCGTCGACGAATACCGCGTCGAGCCGTGGGGGCTGTACATGGCCCGCCCGTCCGATCACGCCCACTTCGACTACCTGGAGTCCTGGTTGCTGCCCGCTCTGGGGCTACGGGCCTCGGTGTTCCACTATCTGCCCGCGCACGCCCGCGATCAGGACTACTACGTCGACATCGGCGAGTACACCGCCGGCACCACCCGATGGACATCCGTCGACCACTATCTCGACCTCAGCGTGCGTACCGGCCGCGATTACGACCTGCTCGACGTCGACGAGTTGTTCGACGCTCGGGTGGCGCACCATCTCGACACCCCCACGGCCGAACTCGCGCTGGCCAGATCGATCACGGCCATCGAAGGACTGACGCGGCACGACTACGACCTGAACGCGTGGCTCGCATCCCTCGGAATGCCGACCGAGTGGAACGGCAAGCCGTCCTGACTCGGTCGGCCCCGATTCACGCGGTCCAGTCGGTCTGCTCCGCCCACTGCCATGCCCGACGGTATGCCACGTCGAACCATGGGGCTTTCGCGTTCTCGTAGGCCTCGATGGCCGATTCGAAGTCGGTGATTCCGGCAGCGGCCTCGGAGGCGCGTCGCTTGATTCCTGCGTACTCGGTGGTGATGTTGTCGTCCGCTCGCAGCCAGTCCCGGAACAGCAGGGCGAACGTCTGATTCGGCCAGCCGTCGACCCGGATATGTACGTTCGCCGGCCGGCCGGGGTCCGCGCTGCCGTGAAAACGCTTGGCCCACACGGCAGGATCGGCTTCTCCGCCGATTCCGTATGCGGGCTTTGGATAGTCGAAGTTGCTGGCCTCTCGCCGAGGGAACCCTGCCACGCGCAGCTGCTCGGCGACAGCATCGGCGTCGTCGAGCCCCTGCACGGTGATCTGGATGTCGATGACATCCTTCGCGTCGAGACCGGGCACCGCGGTGGAGCCGATGTGGTCGATTCGGACCGCTTTGTCCGCGCAGGCAAGGGCCAGGCGCGAGATGATGCGTCGGGCCTGCGATTCCCACGTGGGGTCGGCTGTCACCTGTTCCGGATGAACGCGCGCGATGATCCCCTCCCTGATGTTGCGCTCGAAGGGAATCAGACGTTCGCTCCACAGGGCTCGGACGACGTCGTCGACGCTGCCCGGCGCACCGGTGTTGTCGATCCACACGTCTGCTGCGGCGCGGCGCGCATCATCGGTTGCCTGTGCTGCGATCCGCGCGCGAGCGTCGGCCTCGGGCATGCCTCGCTGTCCCGTCAGACGACGAACCCGTTCCTCGGCGTCGACCCACACGATGACCACCAGGTGAAAGAACGGGCCCATCGATCCCTCGACGAGGAGCGGAATATCCTGCACCACTACGGCATCCGGCGCTGCACCGTCGATGATCGCGGCGGTGCGCTCGCCGACCAACGGATGAACGATGGCGTTGAGCTTCTTGCGGGATTCCTCGTCGCCGAATGCCTTGGCCGCCAATGCCGGACGGTCGAGCGAGCCGTCGGGTGCGAGAATGTCGGCTCCGAAGGTGTCCGTCAGTCGTTGCAGCCCAGGTGTTCCCGGCTCCACGACTTCACGGGCAAGCACGTCGGAGTCGACGAGCACTCCCCCGAGTTCGGTCAGCACCTTGGCAACGGTCGATTTTCCGGCACCTATTCCACCGGTCAGTCCCAGTCTCAGCATGCACCCAGTCTGACACTCGAACACGCCGAATCACACCAGCCTCAAATGCACCGTTTTCGGAGGTGGGTCGGTTATCTTCGACGAGCGCGACCTCGATGTGCCGACCCACAGCTATTGAAAAGGACACCCATGCGAAGCAATCAGATCCAACCGGGTCGGCACCGCCTTGGCATGGATGCAGGCGTTCATTGCATTCTCATCCCGGAAGTAGCCTCGGCGTTGGCCGACCATCGGCGTAACTGGTTCACCAACCTCCTGACCCCCGCCCGCCACAGCTTCGCCAGCATGCGCAAGCGCACGGAGAGCGTCGGCCAGTGGAGTCCAGCCACCGCCGCGTAGTTCGCACTCCCCCTCACACATGGGCCCGGTTCATCGGAACCGGGTCCATTGTCGTGTCCGCAGCTTCTCTGCTCCCCTGATTCGAAACGAGAAAGCCCCGGTTTTCACGTGGAGAACCGGGGCTCGGTGTCACACCCTCACGGGTGGACCACTTTTATCAGGCGTTGCCCGACAGCTTCTCGCGAAGTGCAGCGAGCTGCGCATCGCTGGCCAGCGAACCACCGGTCGAGGCCGGAGCCGACGCTGCGGGAGCGTCGCCTTCTGCATCGGCGGGGGCCTGACCCGACTCGGAGGAGTAGTTGGTGTTGGCGGCTTCGGCAGCTTCGTCCTTGGCCGTCTTCTCCATCTGAGCGGTGTGCATCTTGTGGCGACGCTCCGCCTCGGCGTAGCGACCTTCCCACTCTTCACGCTGCTTCTCGTAACCTTCGAGCCATTCGTTGGTCTCGGAGTCGAAGCCCTCGGGGAAGATGTAGTTGCCACCCTCGTCGTACGAGTCGGCCATGCCGTACTTGGACGGATCGAACTCTTCTGCGTAGTCCTCGTTGGCCTGCTTGAGGCTCAACGAAATCCGGCGACGCTCGAGATCGATGTCGATGACCTTGACGAGTGCGTCGTCGCCGACACCCACGACCTGGTCCGGAACCTCCACGTGGCGCTCGGCCAGCTCGGAGATGTGCACGAGGCCCTCGATGCCCTCTTCGACGCGCACGAATGCACCGAAGGGAACGAGCTTGGTGACCTTGCCGGGCACGATCTGGCCGATCGCGTGGGTGCGAGCGAACTGGCGCCACGGATCTTCCTGAGTTGCCTTGAGCGACAGCGAAACACGCTCGCGGTCCAGGTCGACGTCGAGAACCTCGACGGTGACCTCGGTGCCGACCTCGACAACCTCGGACGGGTGATCGATGTGCTTCCAGGACAGCTCGGAGACGTGCACGAGTCCGTCGACGCCACCCAGGTCCACGAAGGCACCGAAGTTGACGATGGAGGACACGACGCCCTTGCGGACCTGGCCCTTCTGGAGCTGGTGCAGGAACTCGCTGCGGACCTCGGACTGGGTCTGCTCGAGCCATGCACGGCGCGACAGGACCACGTTGTTTCGGTTCTTGTCGAGCTCGATGATCTTGGCCTCGATCTCCTTGCCGACGTACGGCTGGAGGTCGCGGACGCGACGCATCTCGACGAGCGAGGCGGGAAGGAAGCCACGAAGACCGATGTCCAGGATGAGTCCACCCTTGACGACCTCGATGACGGTGCCCTTGACGGCCTCGTCCTTCTCCTTGAGCTCCTCGATCGTGCCCCAAGCGCGCTCGTACTGAGCTCGCTTCTTGGACAGGATCAGACGGCCTTCCTTGTCCTCCTTGGTGAGGACGAGTGCTTCGATCTCATCTCCCACGGAGACGACCTCGTTGGGGTCGACGTCGTGCTTGATGGAGAGCTCGCGGGAAGGAATGACGCCTTCGGTCTTGTAACCGATGTCGAGTAGAACCTCGTCACGATCGACCTTGACGATGGTGCCCTCGACGATGTCACCATCGTTGAAGTACTTGATCGTGGCGTCGATGGCGGCGAGAAAATCCTCTGCGGAGCCGATATCGTTGACGGCTACCTGCGGTGAGGTTGTGGTTGAGGGCATGTGTTGAGTTGCTCCGGACGGGTTGGGTATCGGTTGATGGATGTTCGGTCGGACTTGGTGAAACGTGTGCAACACGAGCATCTTCGGCGAATCCGTTGCCGGATCCGTGTGCGCCGAGGTCGAGGGAACCTGACCTGGGCGCAGCATGAACACACTCGCGTTGAACAGGGTACGCGATGCCGCAGTACCAGCACAAACCCGGATAGAGTCGGCGTGTGACCGATCTTTCCACACCGTCGTCCACTCCCGGCCGCGGCCGAATCGATTCGGTCGCGAGTGACCGCGCGAGTCGTCTCTGGTGGGATTCCGACGCCGAGAGCTACCACCGTACGCACGGCGCGTTTCTCGGAGTGTCGACCGAATCCGGGGAGTTCGTCTGGTGCCCGGAGGGGCTGCACGAGGGCGACGTGCATCTGCTGGGCGACGTCGCGGGCAAGGACGTCCTCGAAGTGGGCTGCGGCAGTGCACCGTGCGCCCGCTGGCTCGGAACCCAGGGTGCGCGCGCGATCGGTCTCGACATCTCGATGGGCATGTTGCAGCGCGGCGTCGATGCAATGACCGCGGGCGGGTCGACGGTTCCGCTGGTGCAGGCCAGTGCCGAGTCCTTGCCGTTTGCCGACGAACGATTCGACATCGTCTGCTCGGCCTTCGGTGCGGTGCCGTTCGTCGCGGACTCGGCCAATGTGATGAAGGAAGTCGCGCGGGTACTCCGGCCGGGCGGGATCTGGGTGTTCGCCGTCAACCATCCGATGCGCTGGGTGTTTCCGGACGATCCCGGGGTCGGCGGTCTGACCGCGACGATTCCGTACTTCGATCGAACCCCGTACGTCGAATACGACGCCGACGGGACTCCCAACTACGTGGAGCATCACCGCACGATCGGTGACCGCGTGCGCGAACTGGTCGCCGCAGGTCTCGAGGTGCGCGACATCGTCGAACCGGACTGGCCGGAATGGCTCGACCGCGAGTGGGGACAGTGGAGCCCACTGCGCGGCCAGCTCTTTCCGGGCACCGCGATCTTCAGCAGCCGCAAACCGCACTGACGGAGTCCGCCGCGATCAGCGCCGGTGCACCCGGGCTTCCACGGCCTCGGTGAATGCGCTGGTCGACGCCTGCCCACCGAGGTCGGCTGTCGCGACCCCGGATTCGACCGTGGCGTCGACGGCGTCACGGATCCGGCCGGCGGCCGCGGCCAGCCGATCGTCCCTGTGCCGCGGGGCGAGCCACTCGAGCAGCATCGCAGCTGACAGGAAGAGTGCCGTCGGATTGGCACGGTTCTTGCCTGCGATGTCCGGGGCCGATCCGTGCGAGGCCTGCGCCATCGCCTGGGTTTCCGAGGAATTGATCGACGGCGCGGTGCCCAACGACCCGGACAGCTCACCCGTCAGATCCGACAGAATGTCACCGAACATGTTCTCGGCCACGATGACGTCGTAGTCCTCGCCCCGCCGAACCAGGTGCGCCGCGAGCGCGTCGACGTGCTCCTCGGTTACCTGGACGTGCGGAAATTGCTCGCTCACGGCGCGGCACGCATCGCGGAACAGCCCCGTCGTCATGGACAGCACGTTGGTCTTGTGCACGATGGTCAGTTTCCTGCTGCGTCGCTCAGCCAGCGAGAATGCCTCACGTGCAATGCGTTCGCAGGCCGCACGCGTGAACACTCCGACGGCCAACGCCACATCGGGAGTGGGCATGAACTCCCCGCTGCCGACGAACATGTTGCGATCGGCGTAGAAACCCTCGGTGTTCTCCCGCACGACCACCAGATCCATCCGCGGAGACACCGCCCGTACGCCGGGCAGTGCCTTCGCCGGCCGAATGTTGGCGAACAGGTCGAATTTCTTGCGAATCCGTCCGCCTGGAGTCAGTTCGGATCGGAACGGCTCCGGATACGACGCGCTGTCGTGCGGTCCCAGAATCCAGCTTTCGAGCTCACCCAATTCGTCCAGCGTGTTCCCGGGTATCGGCGTTCCGTGGTGGTCGATGGCGTCCATGCCCAGAGGGAGGCGCACCCAGTCGACGGCCGGTCCGCCGACGGACGCCAGGGCCGCGTCGACCACCCGGATCGTCGCGGGCACGATCTCGTGGCCTATCCCGTCGCCGGTCATGGCCCCGATCCTGAGCGTCGTCGTATTCCGGCCGTCCGTCTGCGACATCATGGGCTCCATGGTGCAGTCCGCAGAACTACTACTCGACTCCGGCCTCGACGCAGCGGTGCGCCGCGAGTGGGCGGCGCTGTCCGAGGCCGGGCTCCCGAGTCAGAACCGCCACGGCGGTGAGTCGAATCGCCCGCACGTCACCGTCGCAGTGGCGTCGTCGATGCCGGCCGCGGTGGACGACGGCGATGCGGTCCGCTTCGATCCGTTCGATGTGCGCCTGGGCGGGCTCGTCGTGTTCGGCGGTCGAACGATCACCCTGGCGCGACTGGTCGTTCCGTCGAGCGAGTTGCTCGATCTGCACGCCCGGATGCACGAGGCAGTGGGCGAACGTTCGCTCGACCACCTCGAACCCGGCCGATGGACGCCGCACGCGACGTTGGCTCGACGGTTGACGCCCGAGGAGGCAGGAGCGGCGGTGCGCCTGCTCTCGGCGGACATCGATGATCTGGTGGGATCTGCGGTGGCGCTGCGCCGATGGGACGGCGAGGCCAAGCGCGAATGGCGGATCGGCTGACCCGGGGCACTCTAGAACCGGAAGTCGCCGAACTGGGTCACCTCCGCGTGGGTATCGGGAGCGAAGCCTGCGAGCACGACGGCGTCGAGGGCCAGGAACAGCAGCACAACTACCAATACAATTGTCATGCCGCAAGCTTCCAACCTGCGAAGAATGCGCACGAGTGGCAGTAAAGCCATATATCGACGACTTTCTGCCATACTTCTTTTCATGCTGAAACGAGTGGTTGTCGCGCTGATGCCGTTGACCGAACAGTTCGAGCTGGGCGTCGCCTGCGAGGTGTTCGGATTCGATCGCTCGGACGAGGGCCTACCCACCTACGACTTCTCTCTGATCGCAGGTGTCCCCCAACCGATCCGCACCCGCGTCGGTTACACCATCGACGTCCCTCACGATCTCGACAGTCTCGACAGCGCCGATCTGATCATCATTCCGGCCGGCGGCACCGAAGCCGCCGAGGACGGTACATACGTCTGCGGAGCTGGACACAACTCGTCCATCGAGCCACTACTGGCCAAACTTCGCGCGGCCGTCGACAGGGGTGCCATGGTCGCCAGCCTGTGCAACGGCGCGTTCGTACTGGGCAAGGCCGGACTGCTCGACGGCCGCCCCTGTACGACGCATTGGCGGCACTCCGCTTTGCTGGCCGCGAAATATCCACTCGCGCAGGTCGATCCGAACGTCCTCTACGTCGACGACGGAAACGTGCTGACAAGCGCGGGCACAGCGGCCGGAATCGACCTGTGCCTGCACATCGTGCGCAAGTACCAGGGCAGCGTCGTGGCCAACGGGATCGCTCGCCGGATGGTCGTTCCTCCGCATCGTGACGGCGGCCAGGCTCAATTCGTCACCAGTCCCCTGCCCGCCACTCGTACCGAGACACTGGCTCCGCTGCTGGACTGGATGACCGAGAACCTCGACTCCGAGCTGACCATCGGTCGACTGGCGGCGAGGGTGAACATGTCGGCGCGAACCTTCGCCCGCAAGTTCGCGGCCGAAACCGGAACCACGCCCGCGCGCTGGCTCAACGACCAACGAGTACTGGCGGCGCAGCAGCTGTTGGAGAACTCGGATCTGCCGATGGATTCGATCGCCGAGGTGGTCGGTTTCGGAAATGCGGCAGCCTTGCGGCAGCATTTCGTGAGGTTGCGATGCACCACGCCGAATGCGTATCGCCGCACGTTCCGTGCCGCACCCCAGCCCGCCTGACGCAGGCGCTCCGACCCGGCCGGGATGATTCCGGTGAGTACCTGCGTTGGAACACTCCAGAAGCGCAATCAATCGAAAGGGACCGCGTGGCCACTCAGACTTTGACCCAGCAGAATTTCGACGAGATCGTGACGAACAACGACGTGGTGTTGGTCGATTTCTGGGCGTCCTGGTGCGGACCGTGCCGCCAGTTCGCGCCGACGTTCGAGAAGTCGTCCGACGCGCACCCCGACGTGGTGCACGCCAAGGTGGACACCGAGGCCGAGCAGGGACTTGCTGCCGCGGCGCAGATCCAGTCGATCCCGACGATCATGGCGTTCCGCGAAGGAATTCTGGTGTATGCACAGCCCGGCGCACTGCCTGCGCCGGCGCTCGAGGACCTCGTCGGTCAGATCAAGGCACTCGACATGGACGTCGTGCGCCAGCAGATCGCCGAGCAGGCTCCCGCGGCGGAGTAGTTTCTCGCCGCTGCACACGACGCGAAGGGCCGCTCACCGAATTCGGTGAGCGGCCCTTCGTCGTTCGTCCTGCGCGGCCTCGAATCAGTGCGCAGCGGCATCCCAGCTGCGGCCGGTGCCGACCGAGACTTCCAAGGGCACCGACAGTTCGATGGCCGAGGACATCTTGTCGCGTACGAGCGCTTCGACTTCCTCACGCTCGGATTCGACGACCTCGAGCACCAGTTCGTCGTGGACCTGCAACAGCATTCGTGACTTCAGCGTCGACTCCGCCAGTGATCGGTGCACGTCGATCATCGCGACCTTGATGATGTCTGCGGCGGTGCCCTGGATCGGGGCGTTGAGAGCTGCCCGCTCGGCGACCTCGCGGCGCTGACGGTTGTCGCTGTTGAGATCGGGCAGGTAGCGGCGCCTGCCGTACAGCGTGGAGGTGTATCCCACCTTGCGCGCTTCCTCGACGGCGTTGCGCAGGTAGTCACGGACGCCGCCGAACCGCGCGAAGTACGCCTCCATCTGCTGCTTCGCCTCGTCGGTGGAGATCTTGAGCTGCGCGGCGAGACCGAATGCGCTGAGTCCGTATGCCAATCCGTACGACATCGCCTTGACCCGGCGACGCAGTTCGGGGGTGACCTCCTCGATCGGCACGCCGAACGCCCGGGCACCGACGAAACTGTGCAGATCCTCGCCGGTGTTGAACGCCTCGATCAGACCTTCGTCGCCGGATACGTGCGCCATGATGCGCATTTCGATCTGGCTGTAGTCGGCAGTGAGCAGTGTGTCGTATCCGGCCCCGACGACGAAGCCGTCACGGATGTGGCGTCCCGCCTCGTTGCGCACCGGAATGTTCTGCAGGTTCGGCTCGGTGGACGACAGTCGTCCGGTGGCCGCGACCGTCTGATTGAACGTGGTGTGAATGCGGCCGTCGTCGGCGACGGATTTCAGCAGGCCGTCGACCGTCACCTTCATCCGCGTCGCGTCCCGGTGATCGAGCAGGAACTTCAGGAACGGATGCTCGGTCTTCTCGAACAGCCCCTGCAGCGCATCGGCATCGGTGGTGTACCCGGTCTTGGTCTTCTTCGTCTTGGGCATGTCGAGTTCCTCGAACAACACCACCTGCAACTGCTTCGGAGACCCGAGGTTGATCTGCTTGTCGATCACGCCGTAGGCGGAGTTCGCGGCCTCGTCCACCTGCGCGGCGAATCCGGATTGCAGCGCGCGCAGGTGATCACCGTTCACGGCGATACCCGTTGCCTCGACATCTGCCAACACCGTCAGCAAAGGCAGCTCCATCTCGGAGAGCAGGGTGGTCGACTCGATGGCGGCGAGCTCGGCGTCCAGCGCATCGGCCAGGTCGATGACGGCCCGCGCCTTGAGAATCTCGCCCTCCGCGAACGCCGCATCGGCGGTGTCCTCCGCGTCGAGCAACGACATCTGACCTTCACCCGCATCCTCCACCCGGAGTTCGCGCTTGAGGTAGCGCAACGACAGGTCGTCGAGATTGAACGATCGCTGACCGGGCCGCACCAGGTACGCCGCCAGTGCGGTGTCGGTGGTCAAGCCGCCGAGGGTCCAGCCGCGCCCACGAACCGCATGCAGAGCCCACTTGGCCTCGTGCAAGGCCTTGGGTTGCGCTGCATCTGCGAGCCAGGCCGCGAGTGCCTGCTCGTCGGATTCGTCCAGAGCGGTCGTCGTGACGAACGCGCCCTCGCCGTCGGCCGCGGCGATCGCCACCGACGTCGCATCGCTGTCGAACGGCCGACGCGGGCCGAGAATCGACAGCCCACTGCGCCTGCCGTCGGCTGCGTGTTCCGCCAACCAGGCGGCCAGTTCACCCGGTGCGACGATGCCGCCGCGGACGTCGAACCCTTCCTCCGCCTCGGGTTCGACCGACGCGAGTGTCTCGAACAACCGGTCCCGCAGAATGCGGAACTCGAGGTCGTCGAACAGGGCGTGAATCTTTTCCCGGTCCCACGGGGCCAGTTCGAGCTGATCCGGGGTGTAGGGCAACGGCACATCTCGGACCATCTCGGTGAGCTCGCGGTTGAGCACCACACTGGACAGGTTGGCGCGCAGTGCATCTCCCACTTTGCCCTTGACCTTGTCCACGTTGTCGACGAGGGCGGTGAGGGAACCGTATTCGATGATCCATTTGGTGGCCGTCTTCTCGCCGACCCCAGGAATGCCAGGAAGGTTGTCGCTCGGGTCTCCGCGCAGGGCCGCGAAGTCCGGGTACTGCGACGGCGTCAACCCGTACTTGGTGGCGACCTCGTCGGGAGTGAACCGAGTCAGATCCGAGACGCCCTTGCGCGGATACAACACCGTGACGTTGTCGGTCACCAGCTGCAGCGCATCGCGGTCGCCGGTGACCACCAGGACGCGGTAGCCGAGCGCCTCCGCCTGGGTCACCAGAGTGGCGATGATGTCGTCCGCCTCGAAGCCGGCCTCTGCCATCACCGGGATACCCATGGCCCCGAGTACGTCCTTGGTGATGTCGACCTGGCCGGCGAACTCGTCCGGAGTCTTGCTGCGGTTGGCCTTGTACTCGGGGAACCGCTCGGCGCGGAAGGTCTGCCGCGAGACGTCGAACGCCGCCGCGATGTGCGTCGGCTTCTCGTCCCGCAGCAGATTGATCAACATCGAGGTGAACCCGTACACGGCGTTGGTGGACTGACCGCTGGTGGTCTTGAAGTTGTCCGCAGGCAACGCGAAGAAGGCACGGAACGCCATCGAGTGGCCGTCGATGAGCAGCAACGTGGGCCGCTCCCCGCCCGCCTTCGCGTCGGTCTCGGCTGCGGGCGCTGCACTTTTCTCCGTTACTGGGCTCACGGTTGACCAGTCTAGGGAGCGGGTCCGACAACTCGAAGCCGGATGCAGGTGCCGCGACGCGATCGCTCTCACGGCGCGCGTCGTGCACCGCGAAACACAACCGATACTTTCCGGAAATCTCAGTCGCCGATTTTGCGTCGTTTCAGCGGATAGAGTCCGACAATTGCAGGAAACCCCACATACCCGTGGCTCAACGACAACCCGTCCGGAGGACGTGCGTGGCTCCAAATGTTCGATGGACCAGAAAGGTGCAACCGCCGAGGTTGCGCGCAAGATCTGCCGTTCGGCTCTTCCAGCGAACACTCCTACTCGCCGTTCTGAGTTCCATTGCCGCGCTGCTGTTCAGTGCGCCGGCATTGGCCCAGGAACCTACCCCCACTCCCCCGGCAGCACCGGGGACCAGTGCCGAACAGGCACCGCCGGCGGACGCCGTCAGCGTCGCCGGATCTCTCAACAACGGTGGCGAACGACTCATCGGAGTCGACGTCGCGGCGCTGGACGCGTCCGGCGCCGAAGTCGCCCGCACCACCAGTGAAACCGGCGGCCGGTGGACCCTCGAATTGTCGCCCGGCACATACACATTCCAGGTGGTTCAGGAAACGCTCCCCGACGGCGTCAGCGTCCAGGGCGAGGTCCAGCGCGATGTGCAGGCCGGGCGTTCCAACACCGTCATCTTCTCGTTCGGTGAGGCCAGAACCGCCACCAGCATTCCGTTCTACGAGAAGTTCGTCCGCACCACGGTCGACGGCTTTCGCTTCGGCCTCGTCATCGCGCTCGCCGCGGTCGGACTGAGTCTGATCTTCGGCACCACCGGTCTGACGAACTTCGCGCACGGAGAGATGGTCACGCTCGGTGCCGTCGCGGCGTGGTTCTTCAACGTCAGTGTCGGGATACAACTCATCCCGGCCACGCTGCTGGCAATCGTCGTAGGAGTCGCGATCGGCTGGCTCAACAACGCCCTGATATGGCGTCCGTTGCGCAAGCGACGGACCGGCCTCATCGCGCAGCTCGTGGTGACGATCGGCCTCGCGATCGCACTGCGCTATCTCATCCTGATCTTCTTCTCGGACCGCTCCGAACCCTTCGACGACTACCAGGCTCAGACCGAGAACAACTGGGGTCCGCTCTCGATCACCAACGTCAACCTCGCCTGCATCGTCATCAGCATCGTCGTCCTGGTCGGCGTCGCACTGATGTTGCAGCGCACCAAGATCGGCAAGGCCATGCGTGCGGTTGCCGACAACCGGGACCTCGCTGCGTCCTCCGGCATCAACGTCGAGCGTGTGGTCACGTTCGTCTGGTGCCTCGGCGGCGGCCTGGCTGCCCTCGGCGGCGTGTTGTTCGGGCTCTCCGAACTCGGCGGTCGCGTCCAGTGGGAGATGGGCTTCAAACTCCTGTTGCTCATGTTCGCCGGCATCACACTCGGTGGACTGGGAACGGCCTACGGCGCCTTCCTCGGTTGCGTCATCGTCGGTCTGCTCGTGCAGTGGTCGACGCTGGTCATCAATCCCGATCTCAAATACATCGGAGGGTTGCTCGTCTTGATTCTCATCCTCGTCGTCCGTCCACAGGGCATCCTCGGCTCGCGACAAAGGATCGGGTGACCTTCACATGGATATCATCGGCGCACTTCAGATCTCACTCGCTCAGCTGGTCGGCCCGTCGGCCATCTTCTACGCTCTACTCGCCATCGGCCTGAACCTGCACTTCGGTTACGCCGGACTGCTCAACTTCGGTCAGATCGGCTTCGCACTGCTCGGCGGCTACGGCGTCGGCATCACCACGATCACCTACGAACAACCGCTGTGGCTGGGCATTCTGGTCGGCCTCGCTGCAGCCGGATTACTGGCCCTGGTTCTCGGCATTCCGACCCTGCGACTGCGAGCCGACTATCTCGCGATCGTCACCATCGCCGCCTCGGAGATTCTCCGATTGGTGTTTCGTTCCACCGCAACGGATTCGGTGACCAAATCCACCAACGGCATCACCGGCTTCGCCGGCCCGTTCACCAGCATGAGCCCGTTCGAGGGTGGTAAGTCCTACGAATTCATCGGCGTGCGGTTCCTCGGCAACGATCTGTGGGCCATGCTCGTCGGCTGGACGCTGGTCCTGCTGCTGTGCGGCGTGGTCTACCTGCTGACGCACAGCCCGTGGGGACGCGTCCTCAAGGCTGTCCGTGAGGACGAGGACGCAGCCCGTTCGCTGGGCAAGAACGTCTTCGTCTACAAGATGCAGGCACTGGTTCTCGGTGGCGTCATCGGCGGTATGGGCGGTGTGTTCAACGCACTGCAGACCCAATCCATCAACCCGGACTTCTACTCGACAGCCCAGACGTTCTTCGCCTTCGGCGCACTGATTCTCGGTGGGGCGGCAACAGTGTTCGGCCCGGTACTGGGCGCGATGCTCTTCTGGTTCCTGCTGTCCATTCCCGATGCGATTCTGCGGCAATTGATCTCCGGCGACGACCCGGTGCTCAACCTCACCGGTGCCCAGGTCGGTGCCACGCGATTCGTGCTCCTGGGAATCCTGATCGCCGTCTTGATGGTGTTCAGACCTCAGGGCATTCTCGGCAACAAGCGAGAGGTTCAACTCAATGCCTGACCCGAGCAAGGATGCTGCTGCAACGGCCGCACCGAGCAAGAAAGCAAGCACACTCGAATCACGCGCTGCGCAGGCGTTGTCGAGCGATCAACGCGCGGCCCTGTTCGCCGGTGTTCCCAACGAACCCGGCGCACCGAAACCGGACGCCACCATGGTGGTCGACGGCGTCTCGCGCACCTTCGGCGGCCTCAAGGCCGTCGACGTGGCGCACCTGGAGATTCAGCGTGGCTGCATCACCGGGCTCATCGGGCCCAACGGCGCAGGCAAGACCACCCTGTTCAACCTGCTCACGGGATTCGATCGACCCGACACCGGGACCTGGTCGATGGACGGCCAGGAACTGGGCCGGATGCATCCGCACCAGGTGGCCCGCAAAGGTGTGGTGCGCACGTTCCAGTTGACCAAGGCACTGTCGAAACTGACTGTGCTGGACAATGTTCGGCTGGGTGCAACCGGTCAGCGCGGTGAGCGTATGATCAACACCTTCATGCCGTGGACCTGGAAAGCCCAAGAACGTCAGATCACCGAACGCGCCTACGAGCTACTGGGCCGCTTCAAGCTCGACGCCAAGGCCGACGACCTCGCCGGCTCGTTGTCCGGCGGCCAGCGCAAGCTGCTGGAGATGGCGCGTGCGTTGATGACCGATCCGTCGGTGGTCATGCTCGACGAGCCCATGGCCGGGGTAAATCCAGCTCTGACGCAGTCACTTCTGGGGCACATCAAGTCGCTTCGCGACGACGGTATGACGGTGGTGTTCGTCGAGCACGACATGGACGTCATCCGCGACATCAGTGACTGGGTGGTGGTGATGGCTCAAGGCAGCATCATTGCCGAGTCCACCCCCGAGGAGCTCTCCAACAACGGAGCCGTCGTCGACGCGTATCTCGGTAGCCATCACGATCAGGCTCTCGAATTCGATGCCGACGGCAATCCGGTCGGGGCAACCGCCGAACTGGCGGAGGCACTGAAGCAGGCCGAGAAGGAAGAACTCGAAGCGGGAGGCGATCTTTCGGAACCGGAGTTCGTCAGCCCAGTGACGCCCGACGTGGCCGAGGGCGGCTCACACCGGGCCAAGGAGGACAACTGATGAGCGAACAGACATTGACGCCGGCGGAATTCGCCGCGACACCCGAGGAACATGCTCGACTCGCCGAAGGTGCACTGCTGCGCGCCGACGGACTGGTGGCCGGATACATCCCCGGCGTCAACATCCTCAGCGAGTGCAACTTCTTCCTCAACGACGGGGAGATCGTCGGCATCATCGGACCCAACGGTGCCGGAAAGTCGACCCTCCTCAAGACCCTGTTCGGGCTGGTCGCCGTCCGTGAGGGCAGCGTCAAACTGCGCGGCGACAACATCACCTCCGCGGAAGCGCATGTGTTGGTCACCAAGGGAGTCGGCTACGTTCCGCAGACGCAGAACGTGTTCCCGTCGCTCACCATCGAAGAGAACCTCGAAATGGGAATCTATTTGCGTCCCAAGAAGTTCGGTGAGCGTTTCGAGTTCGTCAGCGAGCTGTTCCCGCTGCTCGGCGAACGCAAGAAGGTCAAGGCAGGCGCGCTGTCCGGCGGCGAGCGACAGATGGTCGCCATGGGACGCGCACTGATGATGGAGCCGTCGGTACTGCTGCTCGACGAACCGTCGGCCGGATTGTCACCGATGTTCCAGGACGAGGTGTTCATCCGCTGCAAGAAGATCAATGCAGCGGGCGTCTCGATCATCATGGTCGAGCAGAACGCCCGTCGCTGCCTCCAGATCTGCGACCGTGGCTATGTACTCGATCAGGGCCGCAACGCCTACACCGACACCGGTCCGGCATTGATGAACGACCCGAAGGTGATCGAGCTGTACCTCGGCACACTGGCGGGAAGCAAAGAGAAGAAGTAGCTGCTCGGCAAACGACGAAGGCCCCGGTTCGATGTCGACCGGGGCCTTCGTCGTTGCGGTCGAACGTGCGACACCTACGAAAACCTCTGGGCCCGAGTCCTGATCGAGGACTCGGGCCCAGAGGCTGTGTGACAGTTACAGATCACTCACCGACGACGATGTAATCTTCCGTCGTCAGGGTGTTGTCCGGTCCGAAGACCAGGTTGCCGTACGAACCGGTGGCGGGCTCTCCTGCGTCACTGAAGTTCAGCGCGCCGGTGATTCCGTCGTAGTCGATATCGGTTCCGGCCTTGACGAGCGGAAGGCACTCGGCGTAGCTGGTGCACTTGGTGCCGTCCTTGGTGACGCTGTTGATGTTGGCCGCGATGTCGGTACCTGCCGTCGACTTGGCCTGCTCGGCAGCGAGCGCCGAGATGATCACTGCGTCATAGGACTCACCCGCGTAGTTGAAGTCGACCAGAGCCGGATCGACGACCTTGAGACGATCCTGGAATCCGGTGCCGACATCGGTCAACGGAGTGGTGCCGCGCATCGTGTCCAGCAGACCCGCTGCGACCGACTCACCGAGGGCGTTGCCCATGTTGCCGTCGACGCCGTAGACCAGCGTGCCGTCGGACGGTCCGATGCCGATCTCGTGCATACGGGTGATGATCTTCGCGGACTCCTCGAAGCCGATGATGGCCACGGCGTCCGGGTTGAAGTTCTTCACACCGTCGACCTCGGCGTTGAACGACTGTGCGTTCGGGTCGTAGATCGTGGTCTGGATCTGGTCCGCCGCGATGCCTGCCTCTTCGAGGTTGTCCGCGGTGTTCGCGGCCAGGCCCGTGCCGTACGGGTCGTTGAGCGCGAGGATGGCGACGCGCTGCGCACCGTCCTGGGCGATCAGCTGGGACAGGGCCTGCGCCTGCAGCACGTCGGTGGGTGCGGTACGGAAGTACTGACCCTTGTCCGGGTAGCAGACGAACTGATCGGACGTGTTGGCCGGCGAGAACTGCACGACGCCTGCGCTGGCGATCTTGTCGATGACCTTGAGCGAGACCGAGGACGACGCTGCACCGACGATGACGTCGGAACCGCCGGCGAGCAAGCGGTCCACCGTGGTGTTGGCGGTATCGGTCGTCGTGTCGCCCGAGTCACCGGGGATGAGCGTGACGGGCTGCTCGAGGACGCCACCGGCTTCGTTGACGTCGTTGACGGCCAGCTGCACACCGGCAACTTCGGGCGGGCCGAGGAAGGCCAGGGTTCCGGTCTCGGGGAGGAGGGTTCCCACCACCAGCGGGGCCGTGTCGGGGGTTGCCCCGGCAGTGGCCTGCTCGGGCGTGCAGTCGGTGGAGACGGTCGTTTCCGCGGCTGCAGTGCCGCCGCTGGCACTGGTGGAGTCGGTCGAGCCCGAGTCGTCGCTCGACGAACAGCCGAACAGTGCGAGCGAGGTAACGCTCAGCACCGCAGCCGTGCGGACATAGGTCCGAATTGCCATCTAGGTTCTCCTTGAAATTGCTCGTCGATGAAGCGCACCTGAGTTACATGTGGCTCACGTGTGGGTCAGACGCTAATGCTCGGAGCCGATTCGCAAGGCCTAGAACGACGCTCGTGACCTGACTGTGACCTAGAGAGTCGAAGTTTTACGTGGCCGTAGCTTTCGCCGGCCGATCAGCTGTCTCCCACGGGCTTGTTCGCAGGGGTACCGAGCGTGTCGATCACGACCTCCGCGACGGCCTTCATCGTCGTCCTGCGATCCATCGCAGCGCGCTGAATCCACTTGAACGCCTGCGGTTCTGTGAGCGATTGCGATTCCATCAGGATGCCCTTGGCCTTCTCGATGAGCTTGCGCGTCTCGAGCCGATCCTGCAGATCGACGATCTCGGATTCGAGGGCGGAGATCTCACCGAAACGGCTGGCGGCCAACTCCACCGCAGGCATCAGATCGGCTTTGGTGAACGGCTTGACCAGATACGCCATGGCCCCGGCATCGCGCGCCTTCTCCACGAGCTCGCGTTGACTGAACGCGGTGAGAATGACGACGGGCGCGATGCGCTTCTCGGCTATCTCCGACGCCGCATCGATTCCGTCCCGACGCGGCATCTTCACATCCATGATGACCAGATCGGGACGCAGTTCGACGGCCAACTCCACCGCCTGCTGACCGTCGGCCGCTTCACCGACCACGTCGTACCCCTCCTCACGGAGCATCTCCACGAGGTCCAATCGGATCAGGGATTCGTCCTCTGCCACCACCACACGAAGCGGGGGCTTGCCAGTACCGTGCGCACCAGGAGCATTCATCTGTATCGGTCTCCTTTGACAGTCATCGCCCATCAGGGCCGTCGAGCATCTGAAGGGTACCGGTGCGCGAGGCCGAAAGCGCATCTTCTAAACTCGTCAATCGTTGCTTGAAAGACGCCAGCCCTCGTATCCCAATTGGCAGAGGAAACGGATTCAAAACCCGTCCAGTGTGAGTTCGAGTCTCACCGAGGGCACCACAGCACAGCGTTCGACTCTTCGGGTCCGGTAATGGTCACCCTCGATCGCGCCTACAGTGGAGTGATGTACATACCCAGCAGTCTTCGTTGCCACGACACCAGTGCGGGCAATTTGTGCGCAGCGAAGGTCGACCATCGTTTCGGGGATTCGGCGGACCAGTCCGCCCAGTGGGTCTTCTACACCTGCAGCGCCGATTCCACCCACGAGACCGGTTACGTGGACCGCCTGGTCACTGCCTGAAACATGTTCGTAGAACGCGCGTACGTCCATGCCGACGATGTCGGATCGGACTGGCCCTTCACCGTGCCTGCTGTCGCCGACCTCGCTCGCGACGGACTCGAGTTCCTGGCACCGGTCACAATTCTGGTCGGAGACAACGGTTCCGGTAAATCGACGCTCGTCGAAGCAATAGCCGAGGGTTTCGGAATCGATGCCCGCGGCGGTCGCGCGGCGCAGCAGTCGCGTCGACTCGACGAGGTGACCAGCGCGCTCGGAGAGGTACTCGAACTCGAGACCACGCCACGAGGTTCTCGAATGCTTCGTGGCCCACGACTGAACAAGCGCGGCTTCTTCCTGCGCGCCGAGACCGCGTTCGACATGGCCGAGAACCTCGGCGGCGTGCCGGGTTTCTGGGACGAGAACACCGCCGAGATGAGCCACGGTGAAGGGTTCCTGACCATGTTCGGTGCAATGTTGGCCGAACCCGGTTTCTACGTTCTGGACGAGCCCGAATCGGCCCTGTCGTTCACCGCGAGCCTGCAGCTCGTTGCATTGATGTCCGAGCTGGGCAATGACGGCGCGCAAATCGTCTGCGCCACCCACTCACCGATTCTGGCGTCGACGCCCGGTGCGGACATCGTGGAAGTCGGCGAACACGGTCTACGCCGAAGCACTTGGGACGAACTCGAATTGGTACAGCACTGGCGTCGCTACCTCGACGACCCGAACAGCTATCTCCGTCACCTGCTCGACTGACCGTCGGCCATCGACACCTCACGACGGCGACGCACACTTCCCGGCGAGACGCCCGTGGCGCGCTTGAACGCCTTCCCGAACGCAGCCTCCGACAGATACCCACTGCGCCGGGCCACTTCGGCCATCACCACGTCCTCGGATCGCAACGTGCCGTACGCGACCTGCATCCGCCACGTCGCGAGATAGCTCATCACGGAATCACCGACCAGCTCGGTGAAACGTGCCGAGAACGCCGAGCGAGACATGTTCACCCTCGATGCCAGACCCGCAACGGTCCACCGCTCGTGCGGGTGTCGATGGATCAGCGCCAACGCCGTTCCGATCCGATCGTCCTGCAATGCACCGAGCCAACCCGACTGCGCACCTGGCGTATTCGCGATCCACGACCGCAGCGCATGGATCACCAGAATGTCGGACAGCCGGGTGATCACCGCTTCTCCCCCGGGCTCGAGCACACGCGCCTCGTCCGCGACCATGGCCAGCACGTTCTGCATCCTCGATTGCCTCGGGCCCGGATCAGCGTCGACCACCACCAGCGCGGGCAACAGGCGAACGAGCTTCTGCGCGGCAGGATGATCCAGCCGCACCGCCCCGCACACGAGAGTCGCAGCACGGCCGGCACCGCCCGCGTCGTGAGTGAGCACCGCGTAGCGATCGCTGATGTACTCGTGCGGGAGATCGTGAACGCTCGTCGCCCGAACCGAAGCGTCGCCGGCTGCAATGAGCACGTGCCCTCGCCCGTGCGGTACCAACGCGAAATCGCCGGGGACCAACTCACGCGTCGGCTCGCCGGGAACCGACAACGCGCAACTGCCGTCGACGACCGTGTGAAACCACAGCGCATCCTCCATGGCGGGCAGTGCGAGACCCCAGGATCCGCTCATCTCGGAGCGCACGTAGAACGATCCGGTCATCCGTAGAAAGTGCAGCGCTTCACCCAGAGGGTCGGACGACTTCCAGGGATCTGCGCCGCGCATGCACCGATCGTCCCACGAAATGGACGATCGGACATCGAATGCGGCTGTGTGCGCATTGCTCATCCCGCCCCTCGGGACGAGGGTGGACAACTGAACGCTCACCTGCCGGAGGGAACCACCGTGTTGGATCGAATGCTCGCAGCCGCCACCGCCGTTGCTGCCGTCGGATGTGGGCTCGTTGCCGGAGTGCTGCTCGCCTTCTCCATCAGCGTGCTCCCCGGCCTGGCAACACTGCCGGTACCCGACGCCATCGCCGCCATGCAGAGATTCAATGCGGCGATTCTCAACCCGATGTTCCTCGGCCTGTTCTTCGGAACGGCCATATCGTGCACTCTCGCAGCGATTATCGCCGTATCGACCGGTCGGGGTTCACCGGTGCTGGTCGTGAGCGGAGCTGTTCTCTACCTTCTCGGATGCCTCGCGATCACGGCTGTTGCGAACGTCCCCCTCAACGACGCGTTGGCCGGGGTGGATCCCGGCAGTGCTGCCGACACCCAGGTGTGGCAGAACTTCACCGAGAAGTGGACGCGATGGAACACCGTCAGAACAGTGGCCGCGACTGCGGCCTGCGCCGTTCTGATCCTCGGTCAGGGTAGATCGGCGCTGGGCTGATCGGACACCGAGTCCTGGTGTCGCTTACGGATTTCTTCCTCGAACCGCGCGATGAGGTGGTCGGTGTCTGCCGTGGACACATCGCGCGCGCCCTCGTCCATCGAGGCGTCACGACCCCGGCGCAATGCAGCAAGTTCGGCTTCGAGTTCGTTGTTGTCGAGTACACGTGGATCCAGCATGACCTCCATTGTGGTCCCCTGTCCGGTGCCCCCGCGGGGAATTGCTTTAATCACGCAATGAACGTCGTGCACAGCTTCGCACCGATTCTCGGCCGCGGCGCGACCACCTTGATTCTGGGCTCGATGCCCGGCGTCGCGTCGCTGGCCGCGCAGCAGTACTACGCGCATCCACGAAATGCGTTCTGGCCGATCATGGGAACGCTGTTCGGTGCAGGCCCCGAACTTCCCTACGATGCGCGCACCGAGCGTCTGCGCAGCCAGGGCGTCGCGATATGGGACGTGCTGAAGCTGTGCACGCGCGAAGGAAGCCTGGACTCGGTGATCGTCGAATCGTCCATCGAGACAAACGATTTCGAGCAATTGTTCGCCGAGAATCCCGGCATCGACAGGGTGTTCTTCAACGGAGCCAAGGCCGCCGAGACCTACCGGCGGTACGTGAAATCGGCAACGCCCCAGGTGGAATTCGAACGACTACCGTCGACCAGTCCGGCGCACGCAGCACTCGATCTGCAGGCGAAAACGCGAATATGGACCGACGCACTCAGTCGCGGACCCGTTTCGGGAAGTGCCGGATGAGACCTTCCTGAACGACGGTGGCGAGTAGCTGCCCGTCCATCGAGAAGAAGCGGCCGGTGGCCAGTCCGCGCGAGCCGGCCGCGACCGGCGATTCGGTGGCGTAGAGAGCCCATTCGTCGAACCGGAACGGCCGGTGAAACCAGATGGAGTGATTCACCGTCGCCGCGACGATGCGGTCGAGTCCCCACGACAGTCCGTGGGTGGTGATGATCGAATCGAGCACGGTGGTGTCCGACGCGTAGCCCATGGTCGCGGCGTGGAAGATCGAGGCGTCGGGCAGATCCCCGTCGGCCTTCATCCACACGCGATTGTGATTGAGCTTCTCCCCGGTGCCGTGCATGATCCACGCGGGATCGTTCGCGTAGCGCATGTCGATCGGCTTGAGGGCGTCGACGAACATCTGCAGACGGTCCTCGTACCCGACGAAATGATCGCCGAGCGGAGGCACTGCGTCGGGATACGGAACCTCGGGAACCTCGACGCTGTGCTCGAGGCCCTTACCGAAATCCTGGAAGGCCGCGAGCATGACGAACAGCTCGTTGCCGTCCTGTACGGCGGTGACCTGCCGGTTGGCGAAGGCTCGGCCGTCGCGCTGACGCGAGACCCGGTACTCGATGGGCTTCTTGACGTCACCCCCGCGAATGAAGTGCGCATTGATCGCGTGCACGTCCCGCGACGTACCGGATACGGTCCGGCCCGCCGCGATCAGGCCCTGAGCAACGAGCTGCCCCCCGAACGTTCGACTGCCCACCTGCTCGGGGTGAACGCCGACGAACACGTCCTCCTCGATCTCCTCGAGTGCGAGGAGATCGAGGAGCGTCTCTAGATCTGTCCTGCGTACAGCTGTACTGCTCGGCGCGCTTTCGCTGACGCCGGTTCCCCCCGCTTCGACCACTTACCGGTCCTCTTCTCCGATTCGGTGCACATGGATCAAGTTGGTCGAGCCTACTGTGCCGGGAGGGGCACCGGCCACGATCACGACCTGATCGCCCTTGTTGTACCGACCGAGTTCGAGCAGCGCCTTGTCGACCTCTTTGACCATCGCGTCCGTCGAGCCCACATCGGGGACCAGGAACGTCTCGGTTCCCCAGCTCAGCGACAGCTGGCTGCGCACCTCGGAGATGGAGGTGAAGGCGAGCAACGGAAGCTTGGTGTGCAGACGAGCCAACCGTCGAACGGTGTCACCCGACTGGGTGAACGCGACGAGTGCCTTCGCGTCCAGGCGCTCACCGATGTCGCGGGCAGCGTAGGAGATGACGCCACGCTTGGTGCGCGGGACGTGCGTCAGCGGGGGAACACTGTCGCCCTCGGTCTCGACCGTCTCGACGATGCGAGCCATGGTCCGCACGGTTTCCATCACGTACTTACCGACCGAGGTCTCACCGGAGAGCATGACCGCGTCGGTACCGTCGAGCACTGCGTTGGCGACGTCGGACGCCTCGGCGCGCGTCGGGCGGGAATTCTCGATCATCGATTCGAGCATCTGGGTCGCGACGATGACGGGCTTGGCGTTGGCGCGGGCGATCTGGATGGCACGCTTCTGCACCAGCGGAACCTGCTCGAGGGGCAACTCGACGCCGAGGTCGCCGCGGGCGACCATGATCGCGTCGAATGCGAGCACGATGGCTTCGAGATTGTCGACGGCCTCGGGCTTCTCGAGCTTGGCGATGACGGGAACTCGACGGCCCACGCGGTCCATCACGGCGTGGACGAGTTCGACGTCCGCGGGAGAACGGACGAACGAGAGCGCGATGAAGTCGACACCGAGGGCAAGGGCGAACTCGAGGTCGGCGATGTCCTTCTCGCTCATGGCGGGAACGGACACGTCCATGCCCGGCAGGGACACGCCCTTGTTGTTGCTGACCGGTCCACCTTCGGTGACACGGCACAGTACGTCGTTGCCTTCGACGCCGGTGACCACGAGGCCCACCTTGCCGTCGTCGACGAGGAGGCGGTCGCCTTCCTTGGCGTCCTGGGCAAGCTCCTTGTACGTGGTCGACACCCGGTCGTGAGTGCCCTCGCACTCCTCGACGGTGATGCGGATCAGCTCACCGGCCGCCCAGGTGGTCGAGCCCTCGGCGAATCGGCCGAGACGAATTTTCGGTCCCTGCAGGTCGGCCAAGATACCCACGGCTTTGCCGGTGGCGTCCGATGCTGCGCGGACCCTCTCGTAGTTGGCCTGATGATCGGGGTGATCACCATGGCTGAAGTTCAGTCGTGCGACATCCATTCCACTCTCGACGAGTTCGCGGATGCGCTCTGTGGTTGCGGTTGCGGGTCCAAGGGTGCAGACAATCTTCGTACGTCGGCTCACGAAGGCGAGCCTAGCCGCTGGACGCCGCGTTCTCTATCGCAGACGCATCCACTAGAATACTACCGACGGGTAGCCGCGCTACCCCGCTGCTGGGACGGTCTGTACCGGTTCAGAGACGGGGGTCACCCGACCGCCAGAGGCAGTGCGGTCGGGTGTACCGGCGACGGCAATTCCGAGTGTCCGGTGAGGAAAGCATCGACTCCGTGAGCCGCGGATCGACCCTCCGCGATGGCCCACACGACCAACGACGCACCGCGATGCGCATCCCCGCACACGAACACGCCCGGTGCCGTGGTCTGCCAGTCGGGACCACACGAGAGCGCACCCCGCTTGGTCAGCGCCAGGCCGTACTCGTCGAGTAGCGGACCGTGCTCGACACCTTCGAAACCGATCGCGAACAACGCCAGATCACAGGGCAATTCGATCTCCTCCCCGATGGGCGTGACGATGCGTCGACCGTCCGCGTCGCGCTGCACCTCCACCTCGGCGAGCACCATCGCACGAACGTGCCCGCGCTCGTCACCGAGGAATCGCTGCACCGCGACCTGATGACGCACGACGCCACCCTCGGCGTGCGCGGGTGAGGTGCGCAGCACCAGCGGCCACGACGGCCACGGCGAGAGACTGTCGTCGCGAGCCCCGGGCAGAGCCGGGTTGTAGTCGAGCTGAGTGACCGATGCTGCACCCTGCCGGTGGGCCGTTCCCAAACAGTCGGCTCCGGTGTCACCGCCGCCGATGATGACCACGTGCTTGTCCGCAGCGGAGATCGACGTGGGACCGTCGCCCTCGCATTCCTTGTTCGACGGCACCAGATGCTCCATGGCCAGGTGGATGCCGTCGAGTTCGCGACCGATGACCTCGGCGTTGTCACGGGCCCGCAGAGCTCCGACTGCGAGAACGACTGCGTCGAAGGATTCACGCAGTTGCTCGACGGTGAAGTCGATCCCGACCTCGCAGTCGGTGACGAAGTGCGTTCCCTCGGCCCGCATCTGCATGAGCCGCTGATCAAGCACGGACTTCTCGAGCTTGAACTCGGGGATGCCGTATCGCAGCAGACCGCCCAGACGATCGTCCCGCTCGTACACGGTGACGTCGTGCCCGGCGCGGGTGAGCTGTTGCGCCGCAGCCAATCCCGCAGGGCCGGATCCGACGACGGCGACCCTCTTGCCGGTGGTGATCGTCGGCGGCTGCGGAACGATGCTGCCGTCTTCCCAGGCCAGATCCGCGATGGTCTGCTCGACCCGCTTGATCGTCACGCTTCCGCCGGTGGCCGCCTCGGAGATCGACAGCACACATGCCGATTCACACGGGGCCGGGCAGACCCGCCCGGTGAACTCCGGAAAATTGTTGGTCGCATGCAGTCGATCGCTGGCCGCATCCCAGCGGCCGCGGCGCACCAGGTCGTTCCATTCGGGGATCAGATTTCCCAGCGGGCAACCCGCAGTCCCCGAGTGGCAGAACGGAATACCGCAGTCCATGCAGCGACGCGCCTGATCGGAGACCTCGGCAGCACGCTCGCTCGTCGGCTGGTGCGAATACACCTCGTTCCAGTCCTTGACGCGCTCGCCGATCGGACGCTTGGCAGCCTCACGCTTGACGACTTTCAGAAATCCCTGTGGATCAGCCACGTGCAGCCTCCATGATCGCAGCATCGACGTCGCGCCCTTCGGCACGCGCCATTCTTGTCGCCTCCAGCACTCGCTGGTAGTCGACGGGCATGACTTTGGTGAACAACGCAGACCGGCGGGGCCAGTCGGCCAGCAGCGAGGTCGCGACGGTGGAACCGGTCCACCGTCGGTGATTCTCGACGGTCTCGCGCAGCCACACCAGATCGTCCGGGTTGGGCACCTGCAGTTCGACCATCGCCATGTTCACGTCCGCCGGATCGAGACCGAGGACGAACGCGATACCGCCGGACATACCCGCAGCCATGTTGCGACCGGTCGGCCCGAGCACCACGACGCGACCGCCGGTCATGTACTCGAACGCGTGGTCGCCCACGCCCTCGTTCACCGCGATCGCTCCCGAGTTACGGACCGCGAACCGCTCCCCCGCCTTACCGCGCAGGTACACCTCACCCGAGGTGGCACCGTAGAGAATCGTGTTTCCTACGATCACGTTGTCCTCTGCGACGAACGGTGCGTCGTCGGCAGGGCGCACGACTATTCGACCGCCCGACAATCCCTTACCGACATAGTCGTTCGCGTCACCGACCAGATCGATGGTGATACCCGGCGGCAGGAAAGCCCCGAGAGACTGGCCGGCCGATCCGGTGAACGCGATGCGAATGGTGTCGTCCGGCAACCCGACTGCGCCGTAGCGCCGGGTGACCTCGGACCCCAGCAGCGTTCCGACGGTGCGATTGACGTTGCGTACCGGCAGCTCGAGCTTGACCGGATGCGCATCCTCCAACGCTCCTTCGGCCAACTGGATCAGAGTCCGATCAAGCGCCAGATCGAGACCGTGGTCCTGCGCGCGGAGGCGTCGACGCTGTGTCATCGGGGCACCGTGGCGGTCGACGGGCATCGCGAAGATCGGGGTCAGATCGAGTCCCTTGCTCTTCCAGTGCGCCACTCCGGCTGCCGTCTCGAGCACGTCGGCGTGACCGACCGCCTCGTCGATACTACGGAAACCGAGCTGCGCCAGGTACTTTCGCACGTCCTCGGCGATGAACTTGAAGAAGTCCTCGAGGAACTCGGGCTTACCGGTGAACCTCTTGCGCAGCTCCGGGTTCTGGGTGGCGACACCGACCGGGCAGGTGTCCAGGTGGCAGACGCGCATCATGATGCAGCCCGCCACGATCAGCGGGGCCGTCGAGAACCCGAACTCCTCCGCGCCGAGCAATGCCGCAACGATGACGTCGCGTCCGGTGCGCATACCGCCGTCGCACTGCACGGTGATGCGATCACGCAGGCCGTTGAGCACCAGCGTCTGCTGGGCGTCGGCGAGGCCGATCTCCCACGGAGCGCCTGCATGCTTGAGCGAGGTCAACGGCGCAGCACCGGTTCCGCCGTCGTATCCGGAGATGAGAACGACGTCCGCGTGTGCCTTGCTGACGCCCGTCGCCACCGTGCCGACGCCGACGGAACTGACGAGCTTGACGTGCACGCGCGCCTTCTCGTTGGCGTTCTTCAGATCGTGGATCAGCTGCGCGAGATCCTCGATCGAGTAGATGTCGTGGTGCGGGGGCGGCGAGATGAGGCCGACACCCGGCGTCGAGTGTCGGGTCTTGGCCACCCACGGATACACCTTGTACCCGGGCAGCTGACCACCCTCGCCCGGCTTGGCACCCTGCGCCATCTTGATCTGAATGTCCGTGGCGTTGACCAGATAGTCGCTGGTGACACCGAACCGACCGCTGGCGACCTGCTTGACGGCACTGCGTCGCGTCGGATCGTAGAGCCGGTCGACGTCCTCGCCGCCCTCCCCCGAGTTGGACCGTCCGCCGAGATTGTTCATCGCGACGGCCATCGTCTCGTGCGCCTCGGCGGAGATGGATCCGTAGCTCATCGCGCCGGTGTTGAACCGCGTGACGATCGACTCGACCGATTCCACCTCGTCGAGCGGAACCGGCGGCCGGACACCGTCCTTGAACTCGAACAGACCGCGCAAGGCACCGCCCTCGCGAGCGAGCCGGTCCACCTCGTCGGTGTACTTCTGGAACACGTCGTATCGGCCGGTACGCGTGGCATGCTGCAGCAGGAACACCGTCTCGGGGGTGAAGAGGTGCAGCTCGCCCTCGCGTCGGAACTGATACTCGCCGCCGATCTCCAGCCGCCGATGGACGCGGTCGGTCGGATTCTCGGGGTAGGCCCTGCGGTGGCGCAGCTTGACCTCCTCGGCGAGCACGTCGAGACCGACGCCACCGAGCTTGCTGACCGTGCCCTTGAAGTACTCGCGCACCACCTCGCGATCGAGACCGACGGCCTCGAAAACCTGTGCGCCGGTGTAGGACCCGACGGTCGAGATGCCCATCTTCGACATCACCTTGAGTACGCCCTTGCCGAGCCCGTACAGATAGTTCCGTACCGCGATCGTCGGTTCGACTCCGGTCAGTTCACCCTCGCCGACCAGATCCTCGATCGACTCCATCGCCAGATACGGATTGACCGCTGCGGCACCGAAGCCGATGAGCAGCGCCAGATGGTGCACCTCGCGCGCGTCACCGGATTCGACGACGAGCGCGATCTTTGTGCGCTCCTTGGTGCGAACCAGGTGATGGTGCACCGCCGAGGTGGCCAGCAGCGACGGGATCGGGGCCCGCGTGTGGTCCGAATCGCGATCGGAGATGATCAGCGTGGTGTAGCCCGCAGCGATCGCTTCCGATGCCCGGGCCCGCAACTCCTCGATGGCCTCCGCGAGACCTTCACCGCCGCGCTCCACCTCGTACAGCCCACGCAACACCGTGGCCGACAGTCCCGGATGGTCTCCGTCGTCGTTGATGTGGATGATCTTGTTCAGCTCGTCGTTGTCGAGCACCGGCCACGGCAACACGATCTGCCTGCACGACGCCGCAGTGGGCTCGAGCAGGTTCTGCTCCGGACCCATCACCCGCGCGAGCGAGGTCACGATCTCCTCGCGGATCGAGTCCAGCGGCGGGTTGGTGACCTGTGCGAACAGTTCGATGAAGTAGTCGTAGAGCTGACGCGACCGCTGAGACATCACCGCGGCCGGGGTATCGGTACCCATCGATCCGAGCGGCTCGCCCCCGGATGCGGCCATCGGCGTCAACACGACGCGCAGGTCTTCCTCGGTGTAGCCGAAGGCGACCTGCCGACGCACCACCGAGTCGTGGTTGTACTGGATGTGAGCGCGCTCGGGCAGGCTCTTGATCTCGAGCAGGCCCGCGTGCAGCCACTCCTGGTACGGATGTTCGGTTGCCAGTTGAAGTTTGATCTCCTCGTCCGGCACGAGACGTCCGGCGACGGTGTCGATCAGGAACATCTTTCCTGGCTCGAGGCGACCTTTGGCGACGACCTCGGATTGGGGAACGTCCAGCACGCCTGCCTCACTGGCGAGGATCACACGGCCGTCCGCCGTCTGCCACCAGCGGCCGGGGCGAAGGCCGTTACGGTCCAGCACAGCTCCGACATAACTGCCGTCGGTGAACGTCACGCAGGCCGGACCGTCCCAGGCCTCCATCATCGACGAGTGGAACTGGTAGAACGCTCGCACCCGCGGATCCATCGTGCGGTGGTTCTCCCACGGCTCGGGCACCATCATCATCACCACGTGCGGCACGCTGCGTCCGCCGAGGTGCAGTAGTTCGAGCACCTCGTCCAAGGACACCGAGTCCGAGGCATCGGGGTTGCAGATCGGGAACAAGCGCTCCAAGTCGCCGGGGATCAGGTCGCTCGACAGCAGCGCTTCGCGAGCCCGCATCCGATTTCGGTTGCCCTTGACGGTGTTGATCTCGCCGTTGTGCGCGACGTAGCGATGCGGGTGCGCCAGCGGCCACGACGGGAACGTGTTGGTCGAGAAGCGACTGTGCACGATGGCAATGGCGCTCTTGCACAACGGGTTACGCAGTTCCGGAAAGTACAGCGGCAGCTGCATCGTGGTGAGCATGCCCTTGTAGACGATGGTGCGCGAGGACAACGACGGAAAGAACAGTCCCGACCCCTCGGCCTCGATCTCGGGGGTGACTCGCTCGGAACGCTTACGCAATCCGTAGACGAGACGGTCGAGAGCCAGACCGGCCGGACGCGTGCCGTCGACCTCGGGAGCGGTGACGTAGAGGTAGCTCATGTACGGCATGCAACCGAGGGCGGTGAGGCCAACATCGGCTCGATCGGGATCGACCTCGACCGGAACCCAGCCCAGGATGTCCAGACCTTCTTCGGCGGCAACGGATTCGACGCGCTCGACGGCGATGGCCCGCTCACGGATGCCCTGCGGCAGAAAACACACTCCGGCCGCGAACGTGTTGTCACCGTCGGCTCCGGGCGCGGGCAGGTCGAACGGCGCGAGGGAGTCGAGGAGTTCGACAGGGAGCTGAATCAGAATGCCCGCGCCGTCACCGCTGTTGGGCTCGGCACCGGCAGCTCCGCGATGTTCCAGGTTCTCCAGTGCCAGAACCCCGTCGGCGACGATCGCGTGGGAACGGCGACCCGCGATGTCGGCGATCATCGCCACGCCACAGGAATCCTTCTCCGAGCTCGGGTCGTACAGACCTTGCTCCGCAGGCATCCGAGAAAACAGCACCACGATCACCTCCACGTAGGCCGGTGGGGTGCGTGCAAGCGGTGCAGTGTCTACGACCCTGCATCGGAAGTCTCGGCAACCCCGTCGGCTGGTCGGCTCGGATCGACCGAAACGGTCGGATGAGCCGAATTGAACTGCCTATCGGGAATTCACCGGGACAGCTCTGGCCCGCGAAAGAATCCGGGATCTCTCCCGGCTGGCGAAATCGTAGCAGCTGGCATTCGCATCGATGCAATCACGAATGTCGGCTGTGACGAATGCGATCGTCAGTCGCGCAACGGTCGACCGTGCTGATCACGCACGCTGCCGGTGAGCATCAAGATGCCGTCGATCAACGGCCAGATTCCGCCGATACCGCAGGTGAGCCACGTGACGGCTATCTGCGCCACCGCGATGCCCGGCTGGTTGAGATAGAAGCGACCCGCTCCGAACGCGCCCAACAAGATGCCGAGCAGACCTGCCGTCAGCTTCTGCTTGTCCGAGAACGGCTCACCGGTGACCGGGTGCCGACCGTACGGAGCCATCGGGTCCATGTATCCGGGCCCGCCCGCGTACGGGGGACCACCGTATTGGGGAGCGCCGTACTGAGGACCGCCGTACTGGGGAGCGCCGTACTGACCGTCCGCATAGTGCGGCGGCGCACCGTACTGGCCGGAACCCTCGGATGGCGGTGGGTAACCGGTGCCGGGCGGAGGTCCGAACTGCTGACCCTGATCACCGGCACCGGCACCAGGGGTGTTCGGGGTGCCGTGGTTCGGGGTCGTGTACTTGGGGTCGGGTGCGCCGTAGACGGGACCCGATCCTGTAGGGGTGTTCTTCTCGAACGAGATCGTCGGCTCCGTCGAACCGGATCCGTCTTCCGGCGAACCGTTGGACGGCCATTTACCTGAGTCACTCACTTCGGGCTCCCTTGTGCGGATGCGGTGCGAACACGGGTTCAGTCTCTCAGTTTTCGCCCCTGAGGGTCCGTCACATTGCCCACCAGTATCAGCACGCCGTCGACGAGGTGCCAGACGAACAGCCCGAACAACACGATCAGTCCGAGGCCGAACACTGCGGTGAGCAGCACCCCGAAGAAGAACAGGAACAGCTGGGCGACACCGATCCCGATACTGCCGAGATAGAAGCGACCCACACCCAACCAGCCGAGAAATATCTGCAGCAGGCCACCGACGATCTTGGACTTGTCCGACAGCGGCTCGCCGGTCATCGGATCACGCCCGTACGGTGCATCGGGGCCTACACCGAACCCGGGTCCGCCCTGGTAGCCAGGGGGTACGCCATAGCCCTGCTGGCCGTAGCTCTGTTGCGGGAAACCCTGCTGGCCGTACCCCTGCTGTGGGTAGCCCTGCTGTTGATAACCCGGCTGTGGGTAACCCTGCTGACCGAAATTCTGTGGCTGGCCGTACCCCTGTTGCGGATAGCCCTGCTGCGGATACCCCTGTTGCGGATAACTCTGCTGGCCGTAACCCTGCTGCTGGTAGCCGGGGGGTGGCGGAAATCCACCCAGCGGATTATCGGTACTGCCGTCCGGACTCGGTGCCGGGTAGCTCGGCGTGCTGGACCAACCCGGCCCGTTTCCGATACCCGAGTACGTGTCCCACCCCGGACCCGTGGGGCCGGTCGGACCGTGCGAGGGCGCGGACTCCGAGGTTCCAGGAGGCTCCGAGAGCGACGCTTCGGCAGTGGCGTCGTAGTCGAACGGCGTGCCGAACGACGCGGTCGGCTCGGTTGCGTTGTCGCTGGAATCGGCAGTGCCGGAACCCGGCTCGGGCTCGGGTCCAGGGGTCTTGTCGAAATCAACCACGCGTACTGCCTTCTTCCTCGGCTTTCTTGTCGGACTTCCCAGCGGGCTGCACGTCGGCGGTGCCCGCGTCCGTGGTGTCGTCGACCGGCGTCGGGCGCGAGCCTGTCGGATCCGACGAGGTGACCTCGGAGACCTCATGATCCTCGTCGTCGTTCGACCTCAGCGTCGCCGGTTCTTCTCGGCCCTTGGTGGCAATCACGAAGTACGCGACCGCCAGAACGAAGATGATGGCGGAGGTGAAGGTGTTGATGCGGATACCGGCGATCGTCGTGGCGAAGTCGTCGCGCATGAGCTCCACCCAGAACCGCCCCGCGCAGTATCCGGCAACGTACAGCGCGAACAGTCGACCGTGGCCGATCGCGTACTTGCGGTCCACGAGAACCAGAAGGACTACGACCGCGACGCTCCACAACAGCTCGTACAGGAACGTCGGATGCACCACTTTTTCCACGAAACCGGTCGAGACTCCGTTGAGTGGATCGAGTCGTCCGTTGGCGTCGACCCGTTCGTAGATCTCCAGACCCCACGGCTGAGTGGTGGCACGGCCGTACAGTTCCTGGTTGAAGTAGTTACCGATGCGGCCGATCGCCTGGGCGAGAAGAATCGGTGGGCCGACAGCGTCACCGAATGCCGGCAACGGAATTCCGCGTCGACGGCAGGCGATCCAGGCACCGACGCCGCCGAGGAACACCGCTCCCCAGATTCCCAATCCGCCGTTCCAGACGTACAACGCTTCGATCGGGTTTCCGCCGGGACCGAAGTAGGTCTTCCAGTCGGTTGCGACGTGGTACAGACGCCCGCCCAGTAACCCGAACGGGACGGCCCAGACTGCGACGTCGAGGACTGTGCCCTTGGTTCCGCCTCGGGCCACCCAGCGCCGATCACCCCACACCACGGAAACGACGATGCCGATGATGATGAACAGGGCGTAGGCCCGCAGAGCCAACGGTCCGACGTGCCACACCCCCTGCGGCGGACTGGGAATGTAGGCCAGGATCGCGGTCGAAGTCACGACGCTACGTTAGCGGAACGGACACCCTCGGCGAGTTCCGTCGTCAGGTCACGCACGGCGTCGAGTCCCTTGTCCACGGCACTGACCAATGCCGAACCGACGATCACGGCGTCGGCATAACGGGCGATCTCGGCAGCCTGCGCACCGGAACGGACACCGAGGCCGACACCGATCGGGATGTCGGAGTGCTCACGAATGCGCGCCGAGAGCGCGGGGGCCATCGAGGACACCGCGTCGCGGGCTCCGGTGACGCCCATCGTCGAGGCCGCGTAGACGAAGCCGCTACTGGCTTCGACGGTGCTGACGAGCCGCTCCTCGGTCGACGACGGCGCGACGAGGAAGATTCGGTCGAGTTCGTAGCGGTTCGAGACCTCGATCCATTCCTGCGCCTCGTCGGGAATGAGATCCGGAGTGATGATTCCGAGCCCACCCGCGCCTGCGAGGTCCCGCGCGAAGTTCTCGATGCCGTACTTGAGCACCAGGTTCCAGTAGGTCATGACGACCGCTTTTCCGCCCGCGGCAGAGACCTGCTCGGTCACTGCGAACACGTCCTTGACCCGAGCACCGGCTCGCAGCGCAACGTCGGCTGCGGCCTGAATCGTGGGGCCGTCCATCACGGGATCGGAATACGGAATACCGACCTCGACGAGGTCGCATCCGGCGTCGACCATGGTCTTGAACACCTCGACCGAGCGCGGCACGGTCGGAAAACCCGCGGGTAGGTATCCGACGAGTGCTGCGCGCCCTTCGGCGCGGCACTGCGCGAAGGTCCCGGAGAGGCGAGAGTCGTTGTTGCTCATGGCTTGATACCCACTTCGTCGTCCACGTTCGCTTCGCCGTCTCCGTCGATCAGCCCGAACCATTCGGCCGCGGTGTCGACGTCCTTGTCGCCACGCCCGGACAGGTTGACCAGGATGATCGCACCTTCGCCCAGCTCCTTGCCGAGTGTCAATGCACCGGCGATGGCATGCGAGGACTCGATCGCCGGAATGATGCCCTCGGTGCGGCACAGCAGCTTGAAGGCGTTCATGGCTTCGGTATCGGTGATGCCGCGGTACTCGGCGCGCCCGATGTCGTGCAGGTACGAATGCTCCGGACCGACGCCCGGGTAGTCCAACCCCGCCGAGATGGAGTGGGAATCGACGGTCTGACCGTCCTCGTCCTGCAGCAGATACGAGTACGCACCGTGCAGCGCTCCGGGGGTTCCACCGCTGATGGTCGCGGCGTGGCGACCCGTCTCGACGCCGTCACCTGCCGCCTCGAAACCGATCAGTCGAACGTCGGCGTCGTCGATGAAGGCATGGAAGATGCCGATCGCGTTGGAGCCACCTCCGACGCAGGCAGCGATGGCGTCGGGCAGCCTGCCCGTGGACGCGAGCACCTGCTGCCGCGCTTCGAGGCCGATGATGCGTTGGAAGTCGCGCACCATGACCGGGAACGGGTGCGGCCCGGCGACAGTGCCGAAGCAGTAATACGTGTTGTCCGCGTGGGTGACCCAGTCGCGCAGCGCCTCGTTGATCGCGTCCTTGAGAGTGCGTGAACCGGACTTCACTGCGACGACTTCCGACCCGAGCAAACGCATTCGTGCGACGTTGAGGGCCTGGCGCTCGGTGTCGACCTCGCCCATGTAGACGACGCAGTCGAGACCCATCAGCGCACAGGCCGTGGCGGTCGCGACGCCGTGTTGACCGGCACCTGTCTCCGCGATGACACGAGTCTTGCTCATCCGCTTGGCGAGCAAAACCTGGCCGAGAACGTTGTTGATCTTGTGAGAACCGGTGTGGTTGAGGTCTTCTCGCTTGAGCAGAATACGAGCGCCGCCTGCGTGCTCGGACAGCCGTGTCGCCTCGAAGACCGGTGACGGGCGACCGGTGTAGTCGCGCTGCAGTCGGTCGAGTTCAGCGAGGAACTCGTTGTCGCTGCGCACCTTCTCGTACTCGGCGGTGACTTCCTCGATCACACCCATCAGAGCCTCGGGCACGAATCTGCCGCCGTAGACGCCGAAGTGGCCACCCACATCGGGCTCGTGCGCGCTGCGATCGGTGAGGCCGATGCTGCTCTGCGGCAGATCAGCGCCCTTGAAACGGACTGCCTGCGGGGCGTCCGTGGTGGAAGAAGAATTGCTGGTGCTCACCGGTCCAGTGTGCCCCAACGGCGGACCGCAGCCGCGCTCGGGTCAGCGTGCGGGCTTGGGGCACGACGGATGCGTTCCCGCCGTCACCAGGTCCGAGACGGCCGTGCGTGGATCCCCTGCCGTGACCAAGCCCTCGCCGACGAGTACCGCGTCGGCACCGGCACCGGCGTAGGCGAGCAGATCTGCAGTGCCCCGCACCCCGGACTCCGCGATACGGATGATCTCGCTGGGCAACCCGGGCGCGATACGGCCGAAGCTGTCACGGTCGATCTCGAGCGTCTTCAGATTGCGGGCGTTGATACCGATGACGCTGGCACCGGCTTCGAGGGCGCGATCCGCTTCGGCCTCGGTGTGCACCTCGACGAGCGCAGTCATACCCAACGACTCGGTGCGGTCGAGCAACGAGGTCAACGCATCCTGTTCCAGTGCCGCGACGATCAGCAGGATGACATCGGCACCGTGGGCCCGAGCCTCGTGGATCTGGTACGGACCGACGATGAAATCCTTGCGCAGCACGGGAATCGAGACGGCGGCACGGACCGCGTCGAGGTCCGCGAGTGAACCGTGGAACCGACGCTCCTCGGTGAGAACGCTGATGATGCGAGCGCCGCCCTGCTCGTATGCGCGAGCGAGAACAGCCGGATCACCGATGTCTGCCAACGCGCCCTTGGACGGGCTCGCCCGCTTCACTTCGGCGATGACGCCGATGCCGTCCTCACGGAGGGCAGCTGCCGCGTCGAGGGGGGCCGGGGCTGCTTTCGCTGCTGCTTTCACGGCGGCGAAATCGACCACCGATTCACGCGCGGCCACGTCGGCTCGCACACCGTCGAGAATCGAGTCGAGAACAGTCATGGTGCCCCCAGTCCTTTCTGAGCGTCGACGTCCGATGTGAGGAATCTCATCGGGGTCGGACCTAGCGTAGAGGTCCGTTTCAATCCGACGAACGCCGGGTACCGGACTCGTCGGTAGGGTCTTCGCCTGCGTCGAGCGCGTCCCACATCATGCGTTCGGTGAGGTCCTCTCCCTCGTCCTCCGCGCCGGCACCGGATGCCGTGGTGCGCGCGCGCCGAGCGACCTCGTCGCGACGCACCGCCGGGGCGTCGTACTTGGACGAGAGTACCTGCGGCGCAAACGTTTTCCGAATCGACACCACAGCAGCAGCGAAGGCGCAGACTGCACCGACGAGGGTGACGATCGCCGGCAGAATCGAGACGTCCGTCATCGAGACCTGGGCGCGTGCAGGAAGCTCAGCCAGCGCCGCGGATTCGGAATTCGAAGCCCCGGCAGTGAGCAGTCGAACTGCCGGAATCGCGGCCGCCACGGCTACAACGGCGATCAACAGGGCCAGCACCCGAGAGGCCCACCCTCGCACGGCGAACGACGCTGCGATCGCTGCCACCAGCACGAGCGCGAGCGGCGTCGTGGCAGCAGCCCAGGTGCTGCCGAGCAGCTCGTCGGTCCGGCTCTCACCGAGGCCGTCGAACGACGTCACCCGAACCCAGGTCATTCTCGACGCGCCCCACAGGCACGCCGCTGCAACGACCAGAAGCGCGACGGGAAGAGCGGCCGACCCGCGGCGACCGGATCGCTCGGTCATCGGCCGCCGACCTCACGGAGCGATTCCGCTGCCGCGACGGCTCCCAGCACCGCCATCGCCTTGTTCCGTGCCTCGTCGTCCTCGTACTCCGCAACCGAGTCGGCCACGACGCCTGCCCCGGCCTGAACGTAGGCGGTGCCGTCCTTGATCAGAGCGGTCCGAATCGAAATGGCCGTGTCGGCGTCCCCCGCGAAATCGAGGTAGCCCACGATGCCGCCGTAGATGCCGCGTCGCGTCGGTTCCAGCTCGTCGATCAGTTCCATCGCGCGCACTTTCGGGGCCCCGGAGAGGGTGCCTGCCGGGAAGCAGGCCTTGACCGCGTCGAGGGCGCGCTTGCCCTCGGACAACCGTCCGGTGACCGTCGACACCAGATGCATGACGTGGCTGTATCGCTCGATGTGGCGGTAGTCGCTCACGCGAACGGTGCCGGGAGCGCAGACGCGTCCGAGATCGTTGCGGCCCAGATCGACGAGCATCAGGTGCTCGGCGTTCTCCTTCTCGTCGGCGAGCAGGTCCTTCTCGAGCAGCACGTCCTCTTCCTCGGACGTGCCGCGCCAACGCGTACCCGCGATCGGATGCGTGGTGGCCAGACCGTCGACCACCGTCACCAACGCCTCGGGGCTCGATCCGACGATGGAGAACGCCGTCTCGTCGTTCTCGCCCGGGACGTGCATCAGATACATGTACGGGCTGGGATTGGAGGCGCGCAGCATTCGGTAGACGTCGAGGGGTGACGCATCGGTGTCCATCTCGAAACGCTGAGAGAGCACAACTTGGAACGCCTCCCCTGCTTCGATCTCCTCGACCAGGCGAGCGACGTCGGCACCGAAGCCCTCGGACGTGCGCTGCCGCCGGAACTGCGGCGTAGGCCTGGACACGGTGGAGACGGTGGAGGCTGCGGGCTTCGACAGGTCCGCACACATGCGATCGAGACGACGCACGGCGTCGTCGTACGCCTCGTCGACGTGCTCGTCGGTGCCGTTCCAGTTCACCGCGTTCGCGATCAGGGTGATCGCACCCTCGTGGTGGTCGACGGCCGCGAGATCGGTGGCGAGCAGCATGACCATCTCCGGGACACCGAGATCGTCCTGCGCGTGCTCGGGCAGTTTTTCGATGCGCCGCACCGAGTCGTATCCGAGGTAACCCACCATGCCGCCGGTCAACGGGGGTAGACCGGGCAGCCGCTCCGAGTGCAACAGCTCCAATGTCCGCGCCAGCACTTCGAGAGGATCACCGCCGCTCGGCACGCCCGCGGGGACGTTGCCGCGCCACGCGGCTTCACCGTCGATGACCGTGAGCGACGCCGGAGCGCCTGCACCGATGAACGACCACCTGGACCACGAGCTGCCGTTCTGCGCGGATTCCAGCAAGAAGGTTCCGGGTCGGTCGGCACCGAGCTTGCGGTATGCAGACAGTGGAGTCTCGGAGTCGGCGAGCACCTTTCGCGTCACGGGCACCACGCGGTGCTCTGCGGCGAGATGCCGGAACACCTCACGTGAGGTGGTCGAGTCCGAGTTCTCGGTATCGGGAGTGGGGCTGGGGTCGGTGGTCGTCTCGCCGTGCATTTCTCCATCCTCCCAGGTGCGGCAGGAAGGTCGGTGCCCGCGGTAACCTGCCGAGCATGAAACCAGGCGAGCTCGTTCCCGATTTTTCCCTGCCGGACCAGACCGGAGAGACCCGAACACTGACCGGATTGCTGGCGAACGGTCCGATCGTGCTGTTCTTCTACCCCGCGGCCTTCACTCCCGGTTGCACCGCCGAGGCGTGCCACTTCCGGGACTTGGCATCGGAGTTCGCCGAAGTCGGAGCAACCCGCGTCGGCATCAGCGCCGATGCCGTCGCCAAGCAGGCCGAGTTCGCCGCCGCCAAGTCCTTCGACTACCCGCTGCTCTCCGACGAGGACGGCAGTGTCGCCACCGCATTCGGCGTCAAGCGCGGTCTGCTGGCAAAGCTCTCCCCGGTCAAACGCGCGACGTTCGTGATCGGCACCGACCGGAAGGTACTCGAGACCTTCTCGAGCGAAGTACGGTTCGAAGCCCATGCGGACAAGGCTCTGGAGTACCTGCGGGCACATCGCAGCTAGAGCACTGTCCGACGCGATGCCTCGGGTGGGGGGAACCTCGAGGCATCATGTGCAGGCGACAACCAACTCGATCGAGAGGTTCCCCGCGATGAACACGTCGGCGACACCGCAACACACGGTGGATCCCCGTTGGCTCACCGAGAGTCAACAGGAGGCCTGGCGATCACTCGTCGCGCTGGTCACTCGGTTGCCGGCAGCGTTGGACGCTCAGCTGCAGCGCGATTCGCAGCTGACCCACTTCGACTACTTCGTCCTCGCGACGGTCAGCGAGAATCCCCAGCGGCGGATCCAACTCCGCGATCTGGCCGAGTACGCGAATGCGTCGCTCTCGCGCCTGTCACACGTGGTGACGAAGCTCGAGAAGGCCGGGTGGGTCGAGCGCGAGAGCATCCCGGGCAGCCGGGGATCCTATGCGGTGCTGACCGACGCAGGTATGGCCAAGGTCGTGGAATCGGCACCCGGGCACGTCGGCACGGTGCAGTCGCTCGTGTTCGAGGGTCTGTCCGACGCGGAGGTCGAGCAGCTCGGGACCCTGAGTTCGACTCTGCTGGCGCAGTTGGACAAGGGAATAGCAGCGGGGACCGGTCACGCCTGAGTGTCGGGTCCCAACAGGACGTCGGCGTCGAAGCAGGTATGTGTGCCGGTGTGGCATGCCGCGCCGACCTGATCGACGACCAGCAGCACGGTGTCACCGTCGCAGTCGAGTCGAACCTCGTGCACGTACTGCGTGTGACCCGACGTCTCACCCTTGACCCAGTACTGCTGCCTGGACCGTGAGTAGTAGGTGCCCTTACGGGTGTCGAGGGTTCGAGCGAGTGCCTCGTCGTCCATCCAGGCAACCATGAGTACCTGACCGGTGGATCTTTCCTGCACGACAGCGCTGAACAGCCCGGCCTCGTTGCGCTTGAGCCGCGCGGACAGCGTCGGGTCGAGTGTCATCGAAAATCCTCTTCGCTATCGAACGACGATGTGCTCGGCGCGCATCGCATCTTTGACCTGGCCGATGGTGAGATCGCCGAAGTGGAAGACACTCGCGGCAAGAACGGCGTCCGCTCCGGCGTGCACTGCCGGCGAGAAGTGCTCGACGCTACCGGCTCCACCGCTGGCGATCACCGGCACGTGCACCGCAGACCGAACGGCGGCGATCATCGGCAGATCGAATCCGGCCTTCGTTCCGTCGGCGTCCATCGAATTGAGCAGGATCTCCCCGACGCCCAGTTCTGCACCGCGTACTGCCCATTCGACGGCGTCGATGCCGGTGCCGCGTTTGCCGCCGTGCGTGGTGACTTCCCAGCCCGACGGGGTGTCCTGCTGCCCCTGAGGGACGGTTCGGGCGTCGACCGAGAGCACGATGCACTGTGAGCCGAACCGTTCGCTGAGCTCGCGCAACAACTCCGGTCGGGCGATCGCAGCGGTATTGACGCTGACCTTGTCCGCCCCGGCTCGCAACAGCCGATCCACATCGGCGACGGTGCGCACTCCCCCGCCGACGGTGAGCGGGATGAAGACCTGCTCGGCGGTGCGGCTGACGACGTCGAGCATCGTGCCCCTGTCCGAGGTCGACGCGGTGACGTCGAGGAAGGTCAGTTCGTCGGCACCCTGCGCGTCGTAGGCGGCCGCGAGCTCCACGGGATCGCCTGCGTCACGGAGGTTTTCGAAGTTGACTCCCTTGACGACCCGTCCGGCGTCGACGTCGAGGCACGGAATCACTCTGACCGCGACGCTCATCGCACCGGTCCTTCCAGATAGTCGACGGGATCACCGAGTTCGGTGATCACCTTCAGCAATTCTTCGTGCACGCCCGGTCCGGCTGCCAGGACCGATGCAGAGTCGACCGTCCACGGTTCACCCGCGAGGTCGGTCACGATTCCACCTGCTGCGCGTACCAGCAGCGCACCGGCCGCGTTGTCCCAGGCACGGTGACCGAAGACGACTGCGCCGCCGAGTACTCCGCTGGCCGTGTAGGCCAGATCGACCCCGGTGGCACCGTGCATCCGCAGTCGCGAGGAATGCATCGACAACTCTTCGAGAATGCGGAATCGGAACCGACCCGGCAGCGAACCGCGGCTGGCGACATTGAACGCACCGAACCCGATCATGGACTCGCGCAACGCTTTCGGCTTCAGCATCGGGAGGGCGACACCGTTGAGCAACAGGGGCCCGCCTGCCACAGCGCCGAAACGCTGATCCACCAACGGCAGCCAGGTGAGCCCGAGCACTGGCTCGCCGTCGTCGAGCAACGCCAACAACGTTCCGGCCGAGGGCAATCCCGACGAGTAGTTGAAGGTGCCGTCGATCGGGTCCAGCACCCAGACGAGTCCCTGGTTCAGGTCCGGTCCCCCGAACTCCTCACCGTGAACGGCGATTCCGGTGGCCTCGTACAATTCCGCACCGAGCCGCCGCTCGAGTTCCAGGTCCACCGCCGTGGCGAAGTCGTCGGGGCCCTTCTGCACCGCGCTCGGTGCGCCGACGCCGGCGACGAACCGATCGTGGATGCCGTCGAGCAGACCGCCGGCGATCTCGAGCAGACGAGTCGGGTCCTCGGGAAGGGTCATTCCTGCGTTACCGAGACACCGCGGCGAGGGCGTCCGGGAGCGTGAAACGTCCGGCGTACAGCGCCTTTCCGACGATGGAACCCTCCACCCCGCGATCGACGAGTCCGGCGATCGCTTCCAGGTCCGCAATCGTGGACACGCCACCCGACGCGATGACCGGCTTGTCGGTCTTGGCACACACATCGGCGAGCAGTTCCAGGTTGGGTCCGGTCAACGTGCCGTCCTTGGTGACGTCGGTGACGACGTAACGCGAGCACCCGTCACGCTCGAGCCGCTCGAGAACCTCCCACAGGTCGCCGCCGTCGCTCACCCAACCGCGACCGCGCAACCGCGGCGCTCCGTCGACGATGAGCACGTCCAGACCGACGGCGACACGATCGCCGAACTCGCCGATCGCGCGGGAGCACCACTGCGGATCTTCTAAGGCTGCGGTGCCGAGATTGACTCGCGCGCAACCGGTCGCCAGCGCCGCGCGCAGCGACTCGTCGTCACGAATTCCGCCGGACAGCTCCACCTTGACGTCGAGCTCGCCGACGACCGACGCCAGCAGCTCGCGGTTGGATCCGCGGCCGAACGCAGCGTCGAGATCGACGAGGTGGACCCACTCGGCACCGTCGTTCTGCCACGCGAGTGCGGCGTCGCGAGGCGACCCGTACTTCGTTTCGCTTCCTGCTTCTCCTTGAACGAGACGGACAGCTTCGCCGCCTGCGACATCGACAGCAGGCAATAAGACCAGGCTCACGTGCGGTTATGCTACGGGCCGAGCGTGTGTGAACTCAAAACGGGTCGACTGTGGTGCTACCGGAGTTCCTTGCGCGTCATGCGGGTGGACACCACGCCCATGGCCGCGATCGCGCCGACCACACCGGCCAACGCGATGACCAGACCCACCCCGGCGCTCGGCTGCAGCACCGCGATCAGTGCCGTCGCGAGGGCGAGCACGATCACGGCCGCACCGAGTGCTCGAAAGGCCAAGCGCCCGAGTGAGAACTCGCGCTCGCTCACACCGATCGGACCCAGTTCTCCAGCAGCGCAGCCCCGGCGTCACCGGACTTCTCCGGGTGGAACTGAGTGGCCGAGAGCGCACCGTTCTCCACTGCAGCGAGAAACCGGCCGCCGTGATCGGCCCAGGTGAGCAACGGGGCAGCGATGGTGTCGCTGGGTTCGAGCTCCCACTGCTGCGCGGCGTAGGAGTGGACGAAGTAGAACCGAGTCTCGGGATCGATGCCGTCGAACAGCACGCTCTTCTCGGGTGCCTCGACGGTGTTCCATCCCATGTGGGGCAGCACCTCGGCCTGCAAACGCTCCACCGTTCCCGGCCACTCCCCGCAACCGTTCGCCTCGACACCGAACTCGACGCCGCGGTCGAACAGGATCTGCATTCCGACGCAGATGCCGAGCACGGGACGTCCGCCGGCCAGGCGACGGCCGATGATGCGGTCGCCCTTCACCGCCAACAGACCTTCCATGCAGGCAGCGAACGCACCGACACCGGGAACGACCAACGCTTCTGCGTTCAGAGCCTCGTCGAAGTCCGAGGTCACGGTCACATCGGCACCGACCCGGGCGAGAGCCCTCTTCGCCGAGTGCAGATTGCCCGAGCCGTAATCGAGCAACACCACAGAAGTCATGTGGGAAGTCTATCGGGGCGTGGTCTCGCGATGAGCGCCACCGCCGCGACGACGACCACCGTGGCAGCGGCGGCGGCGAATCCAGCGGTGTACCCCACACTTGTCGCCAGGACGCCGAGGGCGAGGGCGCCCGCCCCGGTACCCGCGTCGAAGCTGATGTTCCAGACGGCGCTCGCGCTGCTGTACCGGGCGGGGCCGGCTGCGTCGAACGCCATCACGAGACTGTCGTTCTGGCATGCGCCGTACCCGATTCCGAACAGGACGGCTGCGACGAAGAACAGCGCCGCGGGCATGTTGCCGAGCGCGGCGATTGCGAAGAGTGCGATGCCGATCGCCGCGGACACCAGAGCCGGAAACACGGAGCGTCCGATTCCGATTCGGTCCGCCACCGACCCTGCGACGTATCGTCCGACGAGCATCGCGGCGCTGACAACGGCCAGTGCTAGTCCGATCATCGCGGCTCGGTTCGATTCGGCGATCGGCAGCAGACTGGTGATTCCCCCGTATGCCGCGGACACCGAGGCCACGACGAGACACGGCACCAGGAATTGACGTACGTCGAGGCGAACCCGCTCGATCCTCGGCGGCTGCGGTGCGGGCCGGGTCGGCGGCAACAGCGCCACTCCGATCAGGCCGGCTGCGGGCACCAGAGCACCGAGGACGAACACGGCCGTCGGACTCGCCGCGAAAATCACCAGACCCAGTGGCAGCGTGACCATCTGAGACAAGGCGACGGCGATGCCCTGCGCGCCGGTTGCCCGGCCGAGCAACGCGGTCGGAGCGAGCTCGGCGACGATGGCGGCACCGGCGACCGTCAACATTCCGAAACCGGTGCCCCGCAGGGCGGACACCGCCAGCGCCGGTGCGGCCTCGACGGAGACGATGAACAGCAGCGCGGGTAACCCGAGGAGCAGGCATCCGGCCGCGAGAACCGCGCGGTGGCCGACCTTCATCAGCATGCTCGGCACGAACAGTTGAGTGATCACCGTCGTGGCCATGAAGATCGCGGTGCTGGCAGCCGCCACCGCATCCGATGCCCCCGACTGGGACACCGCGAGGGGGACCACCGGGAGCAGCAGTCCCCAGCCACCGAACGACGCCGCACCCATGGCCATCGCGGCCGGAAGACCGCGGATGGAACTCAGGCCGCTCAATGCACGAGCGCCGATCGAACGATCACAGACTTCCCTTGGTGGACAGCACACCGGTGACGCGGGGGTCGTACTCCGTTGCCTGACGCAGCGCCCGAGCCACGGCCTTGAACTCGGCCTCGGTGATGTGATGTTGATCGCGGCCGTAGATCACCCGAACGTGCAGTGCGATCCGGGCATTCGAGGCCAGCGTCTCGAACACGTGCTTGTTGATCACCGTGGAGTACGGAACACCGGGGTAGCCGCCGATCACCGAGTGCACCATGTAGTCCGGCTCGCCGGTGTGTACGCAGTACGGACGACCGGACACGTCGACGGCCGCGTGCACGAGCGTTTCGTCCATCGGAATGAACGAGTCACCGAACCGAGTGATGCCCGCCTTGTCGCCGAGGGCCTGACCGAGGGCCTGGCCGAGCACGATCGCAGTGTCCTCGACGGTGTGGTGCGCCTCGATCTCGATGTCGCCCTTCGCACGCACCGTCAGGTCGAAACGAGCATGGGTGCCGAGCGCGGTGAGCATGTGGTCGTAGAACGGAACGCCGGTGGAGATGTCGACGATGCCGGTGCCGTCGAGGTTCAGCTCGACCGAGATGTCGGATTCCTTGGTGGTGCGCTCGATCTTGGCGATGCGGGGAGCGGGTGTGGTCACTTCGGTGCCTCTGCTGTTTCGGTCGATGCGAGTGCTGCGCTGACGGTGAGGAATCGGTCGTTCTCGTGCGCCAGTCCGATGGTGACGCGAAGATATCCGGGAATTCCGACGTCCCGGATGAGCACGCCTTCGTCCAGGTACCGCTGCCAGGTCGCGGCCGCATCGGAGAACCGGCCGAAGAGCAGGAAGTTGGCGTCGGACGGCACCACGTCGTACCCCTGGCGGCCGAGAGCCGCTGCCACCCGATCTCGTTCGGCGGAGAGTTCGGCCACGCTCCCGAGGGTGTCCGAGGCATGCCGCAGCGCCGCTCGCGCAGCTGCCTGCGTGACGACCGACAGGTGATACGGCAAGCGCACCAACAACATTGCGTCGACCACGGCCGGGGCGGCCACCAGATATCCCAGCCGACCGCCGGCGAACGCGAACGCCTTGCTCATCGTTCGGCTGACCACGATCTTACTGGGGTAGCTCTCGATCAACCCGATCGCGCTCGGCGCAGAGGAGAATTCCGCGTAGGCCTCGTCGACCACCACGATTCCCGGTGCCGCGTCGAGGATTCGGCGCAGATCGGCCTCGTCGATGCTGTGGCCCGTCGGATTGTTGGGGCTGGTGACGAACACGACGTCGGGTCGACGTTCTTCGATCGCCTGCACTGCGTAGTCGACGTCGAGAGAGAAATCTGCCCGACGCTTCGCCGGAATCCATTCGGTCTGCGTCCCGGAGGAGATGATCGGGTGCATCGAGTACGACGGCACGAAGCCCAGCGCGGTGCGATCCGGTCCCCCGAACGCCTGCAGCAACTGCTGCAGAATCTCGTTGGAGCCGTTGGCCGCCCACACGTTGGCGGTGTCGACAGCGAAGCCGGTCTGCTCGGTGAGGTACCGGGCGAGGTCGGCCCGTAATTCGTCGGCATCGCGATCCGGGTAGCGGTGCAACTGCCCGGCGGCGATCCGAACGGAGTCCGCCACATCGTCGATCAAGGCCTGCGTCGGCGGGTGCGGATTTTCGTTGGTGTTCAACTGAACCGGCACGGTGAGCTGCGGCGCACCGTACGGTGACTTGCCGATCAGTGCCTCACGCAGTGGGAGGTCGTCCAGCGAGACCGCTTGTCCCAGAGCATCGGTCATGACGGATCACCGGTACGCAACCCTTCGAACCGCAGCCGCACCGCTTCTCCGTGAGCCGGCAGATCCTCGGCGTTCGCCAGCGCAATGACGTGTGCTGCAACATCTTTCAGCGCGGATTCGCTGTAGTCCACCACGTGGATTCCGCGCAGGAACGTCTGCACACTGAGGCCGGACGAGTGACGCGCGCATCCCGCCGTCGGCAGGACGTGATTGGAGCCGGCGCAGTAGTCACCGAGGCTCACCGGAGACCACGCACCGACGAACACGGCACCGGCGCTGCGCACCCGGGCGGCGACATCGGACGCGTCCTTCGTCTGGATCTCGAGGTGCTCGGCGGCGTAGGCGTTGACCACGGCCAATCCCTGCGTGACGTCGTCGACCAGCACGATGCCGGACTGGCTTCCGTTCAGTGCGGTGGCCACGCGTTCTGCATGCCGGGTGGACGCCATCTGTGCGTTGACGGCCTCGTCCACGGCATCGGCCAGTTCGATACTGTCGGTGACCAACACGCTGGCCGCCATGACGTCGTGTTCGGCCTGGCTGATGAGGTCCGCTGCCACGTGAATCGGGTCCGCGGTGGCGTCGGCGAGAATCGCGATTTCGGTCGGCCCTGCCTCGGAGTCGATTCCGACGAGCGAGCGACACAGTCGCTTGGCGGCCGTGACGTAGATGTTGCCCGGACCGGTGATCAGATCGACCGGTGCCAACTCGCCGCCGTCGGTGTCGACGCCGCCGTAGGTGAGCAGCGCGACACCCTGTCCACCGCCGACGGCCCAGACCTCGTCGACGCCGAGCAGCTGCGCCGCAGCCAGGATCGTCGGGTGCGGCAGGCCGCCGAAGTTCTTCTGCGGCGGCGATGCCACCACCAGAGAGCCGACGCCTGCGATCTGCGCGGGCACCACGTTCATCACGACCGACGACGGATACACGGCGTTGCCGCCGGGCACGTACAGGCCGACGCGATCGACGGGGATCCAGCGTTCGGTCACCGTGCCGCCGGGTACCACCTGGGTGGTGTGGTCGGTTCGACGCTGATCCGAGTGCACCAGTCGGGTTCGTTCGATCGCGACCTCGAGGGCAGCGCGAACATCGGAATCGAGCTCGGCGAGGGCCTTGACCAGTTCTTCCTGCGGGACGCGAATGCGATCCGGCCGGACGCCGTCGAACTTCTCACTGAACTCGAGCGCAGCCTCGGTGCCGCGTTCGCGGACGGCATCGACGACGGGGCGAACCTGATGCAGCACCGAATCGACATCCACTCCGCCTCGGGGAAGTGCGCCGCGTAGTTCGGCGGTGGATGGAGTTCGTCCGCGTAGATCGACGCGGGCGAGCTCGATGCGGGCAGGCATAGTGGGCCCCTTCGTGAAGTCGGTTCGGTGCCGGGGTTCGGTCGAAACAGTGTGGTTCGAACACCCAGGATAGTTCCACCGAATTCCGCTCAGCCCCGCACGTCCCACAGATGATGGATGGGGTCGTGAGTGTAGTAGGCGGCCAGTGATTCGACCGAGAAGTCCGATCCGTCGCTGCGCCGACCGGTCCGATGCCGATTCTCGGGCGGAACAGCGGCGAAATCGTCGGCGAGGGCGCGCGCGGCGTCACCGAGTTCCGACGCCACCTCCGCAGGATCCTGGGAGTTGTAGTCGTCCGCCAGCGCAGTGGCGTCCTGGTCCCAGTTCGCGAACTCGGGATCGTCCTCGGTCAGCACCAGCGCCAGCCGGGTACGGAAGATCCGGTGCGCGTCACGTACGTGCGCGGCGTACTCGAGGGCGGACCACGTCGAGTCGTCGGGTCGCAGAGCAACGTCTTTGCGCCGCAGAACCGCTTCCCAACGCTCGACGTCGGCGCGAATGAATAAGGTCCGGGATGTCGTCGTATACGACGGCACTGGAGTCGAACCCGCAATCCGGGCAGGCTCGTTCGAGTACCCAGGTCCAGTTCTTGGTGTCGGGATCGATCGGCATGCCGGTCAGAATAGATGCAGGTCAGGCGTAGCGGGCGGCCAGGTTGTGCAGCGTGCTCTCGATGCCCTGCGCGTTCTTCTGCGGCATCTTGAACAGTTCCAGCATCTTCGGGGACTTCGCTGTTCCGTACTTGAAGCTCTCGGTGACCGTCGTCAGTCCCGGCTGCTTCTCCTCGAACTCCCAGCGCCAGCTGTGCCCCAGCGGATGCTGCCACTCGACGACCTTCTGCTTGTCTGCGTCGACGAACTCGGTGACGGTGCTGGTGATCTTGTACGGCACGCCGTACTGCTTCATGCCGACCGAGAATTTGGCACCGCTACTGAGACGATCGGGACCTTTGACGGTGTCCTTGACGGTTCCGGAGCCGTCGAGTTCGCCATGGCGGCGCGGATCGGCCACGATCGCGAACAATTCGGCCGCAGGCGCTCGAACCTCGGTCTGCTTGGAAACTTGCTGCGGTCCTGTGTCGATGGATCTGATGTCTGCCATTCGGGAGGTCTACCCCGTCGCGCTGCGTTCGACACCCGCGGCCGGGCGGAATCGGAGTTGACGGGCGTAGTTCAATGAACGCATGTCCTGGTCAGTGTGGCTCGCATTCCTCGGCGCGAGCATCGTCATCAGTCTCTCCCCCGGTGCCGGTGCCATCGCGTCGATGTCCACCGGGCTTCGCTACGGCCTACGCCGCGGATACTGGAACATCTTCGGGTTGCAGATCGGGTTGCTCCTGCAGATCGGCATCGTCGCCGTCGGGCTCGGAGCTGTTCTGGCGAACTCCGCGCTGGCCTTCACCGCCATCAAATGGTTCGGCGTCGCCTACCTGGTCTATCTGGGCGTTCGGCAATGGCGTGCGGCCCCCACCGATGTCGCCGACGCTCCAGCGGTGGCCGACCGCGGAACGACGATGCTCGCCCGCGGGTTCCTCGTCAACGCAAGCAACCCGAAGGCGGTCGTCTTCATGGTCGCAGTGCTCCCCCAGTTCCTCGACCCGACTCGGCCCCTGCTCGCCCAGTACCTCGCGATCGCGGCCACGATGGTGGCAGTCGACATGCTGGTGATGACCGGATACACCTCCCTGGCATCTCGGGTTCTGCGGCTGATGAAATCGCAGCGCCAGCAGAAGACGATGAATCGCACGTTCGCCGGGATGTTCTTCGCCGCTGCGACGTTTCTCGCGACCGTCCGGCGCGTGACTCCGTGAGGAAATATCGCGTGATCATGAAGAACGCACTCGGCGGCGACCCGATCCGGATGGGGCTGTTCGACACGCTTCTCGAGGCCAACACCTGGATCCAGGACGTCGGCAAGCGAGACGAGCACGAACTGGGCACTTACACGGTCGAGGTAGTCGACGAGTGAGTCGGCGGTGTCCGTGTTCGAGCGGTGACACGTTCGACGCATGCTGCGAGCCGTACCTGCTCGGAACGGCGAACGCACCCACGGCTGAGACGCTGATGCGATCGCGATTCACCGCGTTCGCCGTCGCAGACGTGGACTACCTCCGCAGATCGTGGCATCCCGACACCGCACCGGCCGAGCTGGAATTGGACCCCGATCAGCGGTGGTATCGACTCGACATTCTGGCAACCGACGCCGGTGGATTGTTCGACGACGCAGGAACCGTCGAATTCCGAGCTCGGTACAAACATCCCGATGGGGCGGGCTCGATGACCGAGGTGAGCCGCTTCGTCCGAGTGGACGGCCGCTGGCGTTACCTCGACGGGGTGGTCTCCCGCTAGAGGTTGCGGAGCTTGGTCGGCCGATTACCGGCGGTACGACGTGCTTCCTGCTTCTCCTTGATGCGTTCGGCATCCTTGCGCACCTGGATCTGGGTGCGACGCTCCCGGACGAGCCACTGCGGCGGGCTGGCGACGAGCTCGTCGATGGCATCACTGGTCAATGCTTCGGTGACACCGCCGCGGGCCAGCCCTGCGATGGACACGCCGAGCTTCTTCGCGATGACGTCGCGCGGGAAGGGTCCGTTGGTCTGCAAGTCGGTCAACCACTGCGGCGGATCGCTGCGCAACGCGTCCAGTTCGGACCTGCTGATCATCGAGTTCTGGAATTCTTCGGGTGCTGCGGGAAGATAGATGCCGAGCTTGTTCGCCGCGGTCAATGGCTTCATGGTCTGCTGCTTGTTCTCCGGGCTCACCGGAACAGCTTATCCGGCCATGAGCGCTCTCGACGCCACGGTCGCTCGCGGCCCGCGTCGTCCCATAGGGTCGACACCGTGAACATCGATGTGCAGACACTGCGCTGGTACGCGGCCGTGGCGCAGCAACTGCATTTCGCGCGCGCTGCTCAGTCGCTGGGAATCTCGCGAATCCGCTTGAGCAAGACGGTCGTGGAACTCGAGGATCAGCTCGGCGTCGACCTGTTCGTACCGGGTGCCTCGCCCACCGAGCTCACCGCGGACGGCCGCGATCTACTGGAACGGGCGCTGGCGGCGATCGCCGAGGACGACCGGCTGTCGGAACTCGCGCAGGTTGCTGCAGCCGAACCGACGACCTTCACCATCGGGTACGCCGAGGGAGTCACGCTCACCAAGTGGACACGCATCTGGGCCGATCGGTTCCCCGATGTCACTCTCTCCGTGGTGGCGACCACACCGGAGACACAGGTGGCGGCCTTGCACGACGGCACGGTCGATGTGAGCTTCGTTCGTCCGCCGATCGATCGTGAAGGTCTCAACGCGATCGGTCTCTACCAAGAGGTGCAGGTCGTGGTGGTACCGAAGGACCACGCAGTCGCCGCATTCGATTCGGTCACCGCAACCGACCTCGCCGACGAGCATCTGCTCGCCGACCCCGCGACGGTGCCCGAATGGGCAGCTGTGGCAACCGAACTCGTGACCGGCAGCCGCCCGGAACTTCCGCCGATGAATTCCGCCGCGGAGACGTTCGAGTACGTGGCTGCCGGGTTGGGGGTGGCGATCGTGCCGCACTCGGTGGCCCGTTTCAACGCCCGTAAGGACCTCGTCTACCGCCCGGTGACCGACGTCGAGCAGTCGCAGATCGCACTCGCCTGGGTCGCCGCACGCGAGGACGACCGTATCGAGGAATTCATCGGCATCGTCCGCGGCCGCTCGACCCGCAGCTCACGCGGTGCATCGGACGAGACACCGGTCAAGAAGAAGAAGAAAGCGCACCCCTCCAAACCCGCTCGCCCCGTTGCCAAGACGAAAACGAACGCCCGACGCAGCGGGAAGCGTCGCTGAATCTGCACCCTCGCGCCGGCCCGGATCCTGGACGAACCTGTGTTCGAAAGTTTGTCGGTGGGTCGCGGTAGATTCTGTTCATGCTTTCGGGGGACGGCGGATCAGGGGTGGACGGCATCGATACGGTGCCGTCCACCCCTGACGTGTCCGATCCGGACTTGTCGGTGTTGGTGGAGCGGGTCGAGGCCGCGTTTGCCGAGTTGGCGGAACAAGCGTCGGCGTCGTGGACGAACCCGGATCGGCGTGCGGTGATCCAGCGCATGGAGATGCTGACACGGTCGCTGACCGCGTACTCGTACACCTGGCTGAACGAGCTGATCGCGCAGCACGGCCTCGACGTGTATCCGGGCTCGGTCCCGTCCTCGGTGGCGTGGATGCTGCGGATCACCCCTCGAGCAGCAGGAGCACGAGTGCGTCTGGCCGCGGAATTGGGTGACCGGACTGCGTTCTCCGGAGAAGTACTGGCCCCGTTGCTGCCGCGGACAGCGCAAGCACTGCGGGCGGGGTTACTCGATGCCAAGCATGTGCAGATGATCCGCGAATTCTTCCGCCATCTGCCCTCGAGTGTCGATCCGCAGACCCACGATCTCGCCGAACAACAGTTGGTGGAACAGGCAGTGAAATTGCGGCCGGACGATTTCGCGCCGGTGGTGGCGTGCCTGGACGCGATGCTGAACCCGGACGGCGACCACGATGATGATGACGATGACGACGGAAACCCACCGAAGCCGCGGAAGCGACGGGATGCGTTCTTCTACCTCGGCGAGCAAGGGGTCGACGGAATGTCGGAAGGAAAATTCTGCGTCGACCCCGAACTACGCGCCTACCTCGAGGCCCTGTTCTCCAAAGCCGCGAAACCCGGCATGTACAACCCCGCCGACGGCAAACCGATCACCGACAACGACACCGAAGGGGACGGCAGTGCCACTGCGCCGCAGCCCGAGTCGACGTCCAATGATGCAGGGTTGTGGGACAACACCGGCTGTGACGGTGACGGCGAATGCGGCGAGGGTGCCGACTGTGGTTGCGGCACTGAGTCAGGTGACACGCCTGACCCCGACGACACCGGCGACGACGACAGCGACACTGGTGTCGACGATCCCGCCGCGGACAAGACAGCAGCGCGGGACGCTGCCGCCGCACGCGATCTCCGCACCCAGAACGAACGTCGTCACGACGCCCTGAAGCTGGCGCTCCGGCACACCCTCGCCTCCGGGACCCTCGGCACACATCGCGGCCTGCCCGTCACCGCGATCGTCACCATGAGCCTGAAGGATCTGGAAGCCGGCAGCGGCTATGCGAAGACCGCCACCGGATCACGAGTGTCGATCCGCGACGCCATCCGCATGGCCTCCCACGCCCACCACTACCTGACCATCTTCGACGACCACGGCCGAGCGCTGTACCTGGGTCGCTCGAAACGCATCGCCTCCGCCGACCAACGCATCGTGCTCATCGCCCGCGACCGCGGCTGCAGCTTCCCCTCCTGCACCCGCCCCGCAACCTGGTGCCAAGCCCACCACCTCACCGACTGGATCGACGGTGGCACCACCGACATCGACGGGTTGACCTTCGGCTGCGACATGCACCACGCACTCGTCGGCACCGGACCAGGAAAGTGGGCAACCACCAAAACCACAGCAACACATCGCTACCCCGGCCGGACCCTGTGGCATCCACCGGCCGGGATGGACCCGAAGCGCCGCGGGCTGATCAATCACGCACACCACCCCGAGGAAGTGCTGTACCCAACCGACCAGCACGACGACACCGGCGACGAGGAACCGCGACAACCCGCCTGACGACCCACACCAGTCTCAGGGCACAGCCCTGCCTGCACCCGCGCTGACGTGCCTCAGCGAACCGGGTGGCGCTTCCGATTGTGAATCAGAACAGCTACCCCGAGTCCCACCAACGTCAACAGAAGCGGTGCAGCGATGACGAGGGAAGCGTCGATCGCCACGAACAGAATGAGCAGCAACGCTGCTGCCAGGAAATACACGGCGGCGAAACGTGGAGTCCACAGGACGGAGTCCATTCCACACCTCCTTGCGCGTACGAACTACTTGTCGTTACCGAAGGTAACTGAAAAGAGCTGAGCGCACTAGAGGCCCAGGCCCCGCAGGCGGTCGATCTCACGACGATCGCGCTTGGTGGGCCTGCCTGCCCCTCGATCACGCCTCGGTACGGAAGCCAGAACTTCTTTCGGTGGCGGCGGCGGACTGCGATCGATCAAGCACTCCGGTACGACCGCTGCGCCGACGCGTTTGCCGATGGCCCGCACCACGACGACGATCTTCTCGAGCCCATCGACTCGAAGCCTGATCTCGTCGTCGGGGCCGATGCGATGCCCTGGCTTGGCGGGTGTTCCGTTGACGCGAACGTGCCCGCCGCGGCAGGCAGCAGCGGCGGCGGACCGCGTCTTGAACAACCGGACCGCCCAGATCCAACTGTCGAGGCGGACACTCTGAACTTCCATCTTCGAACGAATTCCTCACATTGCGAGGCTCGACTACATGTCCAGGCCGAGATCGAGCACTGTCACCGAGTGTGTCAGACCGCCGACGGCAAGAAAGTCGACCCCCGTGCGCGCATAGTCACGTGCCACGTCGACGGTCAGGCCACCCGAGGATTCCAGCTTCGTCTGCGGCGCGAACTTGTCTCGGCGCTGCACGGCCATCTGCGTCTGCCACAGCGCGAAGTTGTCCAGCAGAACGAGTTCCACGTTCTCCGACAGCACCTGGTCGAGTTGCTCGAGGCTGTCGACCTCGACCTCGCACGCGATGTCGGGAGCCGCAGCCCGCACCGCGTTCAGAGCGGCGACGACCGAACCGGCCGCTGCGACGTGATTGTCCTTGATCAGCGCGGCATCGCCCAGACCCATCCGGTGATTGACGCCACCACCTGCGCGTACCGCGTACTTCTGCAGCGAACGCAACCCCGGCAACGTCTTTCGACTGTCCCGGATCTTGCACTCGGTGTCTGCGACCTCGGCGACCCAGCCGGCCGTCGCGGTGGCGATTCCCGAGAGATGGCAGACGATGTTGAGCATCGTGCGTTCGGCAGTGAGCAGACCCCGCGTCGGTGCCTCGACCGTCAGAACGGCCTGTCCCGGTTCGACCTCGGATCCGTCCTCGATGCGATGCACGACGGAGTATCCGTCGGCTCCGATCACCTCGTCGAGAACCAGGAGGCCGACGTCGATCCCGGCGATCGTGCCGAACTGGCGCGAGACCACCGACGCCGTGGCGACGGCATCCTCGGACACCGTTGCCAGCGTGGTGATGTCGGGCCCGTACCGCAGGTCCTCATCGAGCGCGGTCCGGATCAGTGCGAGTACCTCGGTGCGATCGACGCCCGGGTTCACCTCGTTCGCGGTGTCGGTCATGTCAGCGTGCTCCCGTCATCACGTCGTCGTTGACTATCGCCAGCCGTCCGTCGAGATCTCGTTCGACGAACAGGCTTCGGCGTTGCGCAGGCGCGCTCTCCGGATGATCGCGTCGGGTATGGCACCCTCGGCTCTCACGGCGCTCGGCCGCGGCCAGCACGATCACCTCCGCCGCAGCGGTCAAGGCTGCGTCCTCGACGGCGCGCGCATCCACCGGAGGTTCCGATACCACGCCGTGCGCCAGAACGCGTTGCGCTGCAGCAAGACCCGTCGCATCTCGCACCACTCCGACCTCGGCGGTCATGGTTCGCTGCAGTACCGCACGGTCGATACGGGAATACGTGGGCATTGCGACATCGGAAATGCTGCCGTGTCTACCGACCCGTTCGGCAGCCACGTAGGCCGCACGCTCACCGACGACGAGACCCTCGAGCAGACTGTTCGACGCCAACCTGTTGGCACCGTGCAAGCCGGTGCGCGCCACTTCACCTGCAGCGAGCAAGCCGGGAACCGAGGTGCGCCCGGATGTATCCGTCGCCACGCCCCCGCAGGAGTAATGCGCTGCAGGTGCCACCGGAATCAGGTCTTTCGCCGGATCGATGCCGGCCTCTAGACATGAGGCGGTCACGGTCGGGAACCGTTCGTGGACGCGTTCCACCGTGCGGGCATCCAGTAACACGTGGTCGTCACCGCGTTCGTGCAGCAGCTCGGCGATGGCGCGGGACACCACGTCGCGTGGCGCGAGGTCGCCGAGCGGGTGCACTCCCGCCATGAAGGCACGGCCGGTGACATCGACCAGGCGGGCTCCCTCTCCCCGCACTGCCTCGCTGATCAACGGGCGACGGCCCGTCGACCCCGCGGCGAACAACACCGTCGGATGGAACTGCACGAATTCCAGATCCGCGATCCGAGCACCGGCGTCGAGGGCGAGTGCGATGCCGTCGGCCGTCGCGCCGGACGGGTTGGTGCTGCACGAGAAGAGTTGTCCCAGTCCGCCGGTCGCGAGCAGCACCGTCGGGCAATGAACGACGCCGACACCGCGAGGCCCGCGCACGAGCAGACCGACCACCTCGCCGTGGGTGGTCAGTACCCGCAGCGCGGTGGTGTCGAACTGCACCGTGGGCACGGACGCGTCCAACGTGCGCTGCACCTCTGCCCCGGTGGCGTCTCCCCCGGCATGAACGATGCGACGGACGCTGTGGCCACCCTCGCGGGTCCGCGCAACGGTGCCGTCGGCCGCCAGGTCGAACTGAGCGCCCGCAGCTTCGAGCGAGGTGATCGCCGCCCGCCCGCCGGAGACGATCGAACGCACCGCGTCCTCGTCGCACAGGCCGGCACCGGCGACGCAGGTGTCGGCCACATGCGATTCGATCGAATCCTCGAGTTCGGGGCCGACGACCGCGATCCCGCCCTGGGCGTACTGCGTCGCCGTGTCGGTGGAACGCCCCTTGCTGACGGTCAGCACCCGCAGGCCGCGAGCTGCCGCCGTGCGAGCCGCGGTGAGTCCGGCAATTCCACCGCCGACCACGACGAGATCGGCCGCGGTTTCCCACGCGACCGATGGATTCACTCGCCGCCGCCAGGGGTGCCGATCTCGATCATCCGCTGCACCGACTTGCTCGCGATGTTCGCGGTCTCGAGGTCGACGTGCACCTCGTCGCGGCCCTCGACGAGGCAGCGCAGCAGAGCAGCAGGGGTGATCATCTTCATGTAGCCGCACGAAGCGCGGTCGTTGACGGCGAGGAAGTCGACGTCGGGTGCAGCCATCCGCAGCTGATGCAGCATGCCGATCTCGGTGGCGACCAGAACCTGCTTGGACGCGGTGGTGCGGGCAGCGTCGAGCATGCCGCCGGTGGAGAGGATCTTGACCTTGTCGGCGGGTACGAACCCCTCGCCTGCGAGGTACAGAGCCGATGTGGCGCAGCCGCATTCGGGGTGCACGTACAGCTCGGCATCGGGGTGGGTACGAGACTTCTCGGCCAACTCGTCTCCGTTGATGCCGGCGTGCACATGGCATTCTCCGGCCCAGATGTGCAGGTTCTCGCGCCCGGTCACGCGCTTGACGTGCGCGCCGAGGAACTGATCGGGCAGGAACAGGATGTCGCGGCCCGGATCGATCGACTCGACGACCTCGACGGCGTTCGAGGAGGTGCAGCAGATGTCGGTCAGTGCTTTGATCTCGGCGGTGGTGTTGACGTACGAGACGACGACGGCGTCGGGAGAATCGGCCTTCCATTCGCGGAGCTGGTCTGCGGTGATGGAATCGGCCAGTGAGCAGCCGGCGCGCTGGTCCGGGATGAGGATCGTTTTCTGCGGGCTCAGGATCTTGGCGGTTTCGGCCATGAAATGAACTCCACAGAACACGATCGTGTCCTCGGGCACCTCGGCGGCCATCCGCGAGAGCGCGAGCGAGTCGCCGACATGGTCGGCAACGTCCTGAATCGCGGGCAGCTGGTAGTTGTGCGCGAGCAGCGTCGCGCCGCGCAGATCGGCGAGCCGTCGAACCTCTGCCGCCCACTCGGGAGTTGCCTCCACTCCCCCGTAACCACCTGCTCCGTCGACGATGTCGCGAACTCCGGCGAATGCCGAGTCCAGGATGTTCACCCGGGTAGCGCTGCTGGTCATGACGGTTCTCCTTCACCGATCATCCGGTCGTCGGTGACCGAATTTCCTCCGAGGGAGTTTTCGACCTATGATCGAAAACGTGACCTATCGTAGCACCGTCCACGAAGTACTCATTGCGGTGTTCCAAGTTCGAGCCTTTTCCGACCCCGACGCGCCTGAACTGGCGGTGCTGCTGTGGCAGCGCGCCCTCGACCCCGAGGCCGGCACCTGGTCGCTGCCCGGTGGCACGCTGCGCGACGACGAGAACCTCGCCGCGTCCGCGCGCCGTCAGCTCGCCGAGAAGGTCGACGTGCGCTCGGTGGCGCACCTCGAGCAGCTGTCGGTCTTCAGCGAACCCGAACGCGTACCGGGAGACCGGCGGATCGCGTCGACCTTCCTGGGCCTGGTACCGATCTCGGCCGAGCCGACACTCCCCCCGGACACCGCATGGCACCCGGTTTCGGCACTGCCCGACATGTCGTTCGATCACGGAACCGTCGTCGCGCACGCGAGACATCGACTGGTCGCCAAACTGTCGTACACCAACATCGGATTCGCACTGGCTCCGGTCGATTTCGCGATCTCGTCGCTGCGCGAGATCTACGGTGCCGCACTCGGATATCAGGTCGATGCCACCAACCTGCAGCGGGTGCTGAGCCGGCGCGGTGTCATCGAACCCACCGGACGGCGCGCGCCGTCGGGCAAGGCCGGTGGTAGACCGCCTGCACTGTTCCGCTTTGCCGACAACAGCATTCGAGTCACCGACGAGTTCGCCGCATTGCGGCCGCCCCAGGCGTGAACGGCTGCTGTCAGTCGGCTCGATTCGAGTCGAACGATGGTGGCGGCGGATAGAACTCGACTTCGAGGTCGTCCGGATCGGGATCGGTGTGTTGCAGATTGTCGTTGGGATTCATCGCCGCCAGAAGCATGATCACCAGCGACGCCATCAGTGCCTGAACGATCAGCACCTGCGGAGTCTCGATACTGGGCGCAACGGTGACGATCGACCCGACCTCCGGATCGGTGACCTTCGGAAACCGAAGAGCAGCAATCCCGTTGCCCACCAAAATCGCAGCGACCGAGCCGACGAGTGCGCCGACGAAGACGGCACCGAACAGCCGCGGCCCCCGCTCGGACCTCCACAGCCACCACCCGATCGGGAGAACGAGACCGAGGGCCAAGGAAAGGAACGAGAACATCGCGAGGCCGTCGAAGCTGTGCAGGCTCTCCCCGGTCAGGGCCGCCCCGCGATCCTGCGCCACCACGAGCAGCTGCTGCGCCGGTGCCAGGAATCCCCACAGCATCCCGCCCAGAGCCGACACTGCCACCGAGATTCCGACAACCACCGACAACACCCGAACGGTGCTGCTCCGCGGCGGCACTTCGAGAACGTCCGACGTGACCACCTAGCGCCTACCCGTCGCGGCCGAATCGACGAGGCCGTGACGCGAGCACAGCGACGTCCACCCGTCGGGGACGATCTGCACCACCATGCGGCGACCGCATTCTGCGCAGAACCGCGGCGGCTCCAAACCGAGTCGGACGGCGACCGACAACGAACCCGCACTCACCTCGGCTCCGGCGTCGACAGGCCGACCGGTGTACGGGTCGTAGTGGGTCTCGCTCGTCATTCGACCCACCCTAATACGCCCATCAGATCGTCGAGTTCAGCGCTTTGATCGGCATCTGCAGCTCGCCGAGAAGATCGAGATCCTGCTCTGCCGGGCGGCCGAGTGTCGTCAGGTAGTTGCCGACGATGACGGCATTGATCCCGCCGAGAATTCCTTGCTTGGCACCGAGGTCGCCGAGGGTGATCTCGCGCCCGCCTGCAAATCGCAGAATCGTGCGTGGCAGAGCGAGACGGAACGCGGCGACGGCGCGCAGAGCATCGGATGCCGGCAGCACATCGAGATCTCCGAACGGAGTTCCAGGCCTGGGGTTGAGGAAGTTCAGGGGCACCTCGTCGGGTTCGAGTGCGGTGAGATCGGCCGCGAACTCGGCGCGTTGCTCGAGCGTCTCCCCCATACCGAGAATTCCGCCGCAGCACACCTCCATGCCTGCCTCGCGCACCATGCGCAGGGTGTTCCACCGTTCCTCCCACGTGTGGGTGGTCACCACGTTCGGAAAGTACGAGCGAGAGGTCTCGAGGTTGTGGTTGTAGCGATGTACACCCATCGCCGCGAGCTGATCGACCTGATCCTGGTCGAGCATGCCGAGCGAGCACGCGATATCGATCTCGACCTCGTTCCGGATGGCTTCGATACCGGCGGCGACCTGCGCGAGCAGCCGAGCGTCGGGGCCACGCACCGCCGCGACGATGCAGAATTCCGTTGCTCCGGTCTTCGCGGTCTGCTTCGCAGCTTCCACCAGCGACGGAATGTCGAGCCACGCAGCACGAACCGGGGAAGCGAAAAGACCGGACTGCGAACAGAAGTGACAATCCTCGGGACACCCACCGGTCTTGAGGCTGATGATTCCTTCCACCTCGACCTCGGGCCCGCACCACTTCATCCGCACCTCGTGGGCCAACAGCATCGTCTCCTCGAGACGGTCGTCGCCGAGCTCGAGAACCTCGAGAACCTGAGATCGATCGAGCGCGATGCCGTCACCGAGCACCTGAGTACGCGCCGTGCGCAAAATGTCCATTCCGGGTCCCCTCGTAGTCGAACGGCATCATCATTGAACACCGTTCAAGTTGAACGGCGTTCACGTTAGGCGCCGGGCTCGGCTACTGTCAAAGCGAAGACGCGTCGAACGACTTGGGGGGCAGCAGTGCAACTGAACAGGCAGGACGTCCTGGACGGCGCGATCGCCATTCTCGACGAGTACGGCCTGGCAGACCTGACGATGCGGCGTCTGGCGACGTCCCTGCACGTGCAGCCGGGCGCGCTGTACTGGCACTTCCCCAACAAACAGACGCTGCTCGGTGCCATCGCCGACCACATACTCTCCGGTGCCGATGCACCGTCCACCGAGGATTCGTGGGACGCACAGATCGCACAGATCGCCCACCGACTGCGCGACGCCCTTCTCTCTCGACGCGACGGTGCCGAATTGGTGGCCGCGACCTACGCGTCGAGGCTGACCACCAACCACATTCGCGAACGCATTGCCGCCGTGTGCATTCGAGCAGGACTGCCGCGACGCGACGCGGAACTCACCGCCGACACGTTGCTGTACTACATCCTGGGCCAGACCGTGGACGAGCAGGCGCGCCTACAGATGGACTCCGTCGGAGCCCTCACGCCCGACGCGTCACCGCTGTTCGAAGAACCCGACCCGACGAGCAGATTCGATTTCGGACTGAAGCTCTTCCTCGACGGAGTACGGCATACCGCGGCGGACCGCATCCGCCACTAGTCGATCAGAATTCGGCGAAGACGATCCGCCCGTTCCCGTTGTCCAGGGTCATGGTTCCGTCGTCCCGAGACCACCGCGGGGTGGAGGTCAGGAACTCCGACAGCCACCGGTCCTGCTCCATCAACGCCTCCGGGCAAGCCATCCGCGTCGACCCGAGAGAGTCGATGGTGATCCTGCCCTGCGAGGTGTCCACGGTGCCGAACAACCTGTTGCACCCGGCCTCGGCCGAGATTCGGTCGTCGACGAACTCGAGCCTGACCGTCGTACCGGCGACCGGCGTGTAGGAGTCGGGTGCCTCGACCGACGAGTACGTCTTGCCGGCCGGGAATTCACCGTACGAGTCGGTGCACCCGGAGGCCACCGCACTCGCACCCAACGCGAGAGCGACCAGCGCGCGCCGCGCGTCAGCCACCGAAGATCGGCCCCAGACCGGCCGCACCGGCATTTCCGCGGGACGCGAATGGGTTGTCGTGCACCATGTACGTCCAGGTCGACGTCGGGCGTCGCAAGCCCGCCTCGTCCAGATCGATTCCGTCCGAGGTGATCTCGGCCGACTCGAACGTAGCGTGCGAGAGATCCATCGCCTTGGAGGACACCGTTTTGAACGCCTCGACAGCGATCCGGTGGTACTCGTCCAACGGATTCTCCCGACCCAGTGCGCGCAGGTGAATACTCTCGCGCACGTCGGCGAGGTGCGCGAGATAGTCCGACCACGACCGATCGAGGTGGTACAGAACGATCTGGCGGGCGACATCGACCAGAGTCTTCTCGGACACGTTCTCGCGCAACTCCTTCGAGCGCGCAGGCGCGTGCTGCTCGAGTAGCGTCAACGCCTCGTCGGTGTCGAGCAACGTGGCCCGGCGGCGATCCAGGATCTCACGGTGCTGAGCCGTCAGCTGGTTGTAACGCCAGGTACGCGAATGTATTTCGAGCATCTGCCCCTCGGCGATGCGCTGTGCATGATCGACGCGGTCGGCCGCGGCCGAGGAAGTGAACATTCCGCTCTCGTCGATGTCCTTCGGTGCATCCTTGTCGCCGATGTTGTTCTTGACGACGTCGTCCTCCCAACTGCCGAAGAACAGCGACCGCCCTGGATCTCCCTGCCTGCCCGCGCGTCCGCGGAGCTGATTGTCGAGACGCTCGGTGGTGTGGCGACCGGTACCGAGAACGAACAGTCCGCCGAGCTCGGCGATACGTTCGCGATCGGTGCCGTCGGGACCACCGAGCTTGATGTCGGTTCCGCGCCCGGCGATCTGCGTCGATACCGTCACTGCGCCGTGCACACCCGCCGCGGCGATGACCGCCGCTTCCTCGGCGTCGTTCTTGGCGTTGAGTACCACCACGTCGACGCCCGAGGCGGTGAGCGTCTCGGCCAGCGCCTCGGACTCGGCGACATCGTGGGTACCGATGAGAATCGGCTGACCGGTCTCGTGAATCTCTTTCACCTGCAGAGCAATTGCAGCGTTCTTGTGCTCGATCGTGTCGTACACACGGTCGTCCTCGTCGACGCGCACCGTCGGCACATTGGGGGCGATGACCGAGACACCGAGACTGTAGAACGTGCGAAGCTGCTCCCCCGCCGCCATGGCCGTACCGGTCATACCGCACACCGTTGCGTACCGATTGATCAACGCCTGCACGGTGATCGTGTCGAGAATTTCACCGGTCTCGGTGGGGGCGAGCCCTTCCTTGATCTCGACCGCGGCCTGCAACCCGTCCGGCCAGCGCTGCAGTTCGGCGACTCGGCCACGCGAGGCGTTGATCAGCTGTACACGGCCGTCACGAACGATGTAATCGACGTCGCGCTGGACCAGCACCTGGGCGTGCAGGGCCACGTTGACCGCAACCAACGTCGTCCCGACGTGCTGCTCGGAGTACAGGTCGATTCCGCCCAGTTCCTTCTCCATCCGCAACGCGCCCTCGTCGGTGAGGAACACGTTGCGTCCTTCGGCATCGGTGTCGAAATGAACGCCCTTGTCCAACAACCGGACCGCATCCATGACCGTCGAAGTCGAGACGTCACCGGAGACCGAACCGGCCAACACCAGCGGAACGAGCGCCTCGTCGACCAGCACCGAATCGGCCTCGTCGATCAGGGCAACGCCCGGCACGGGCGCGACCAGATCGTCGCGGTCGTTCACCAGATGATCACGCAGAACATCGAAACCGATCTCGTTGACCGAGGCATAGGTGATGTCGCAGGCATACGCGGTGCGCCGCTCCTGGGCAGTCGAGGACTCACCGATGGAACCGACGGTGATACCGAGGGACTCGAACAGCGGTTGCATCCACTGCGCGTCACGTTGCGCGAGAAAGTCGTTGACCGAGATGACGTGCACCGCGCGTCCGGACAACACGTATCCGACGGCAGCGATGGCACCGGCCAGCGTCTTGCCCTCGCCGGTAGCCATTTCCACCACGTCACCGGCGAGCAACCGCACGGCACCGTGCAGCTGCACGTCGAAGGGCCGTAGCTTCAGCGCACGCTCGCTCGCCTCGCGCGTCAACGCCAGATACCGCGGAACGTCGAGACGCTCGGCGGCGTCGACACGCAGCGCGGCCGCCTCGGTCGCCAATTCACTCTCGCTCAGGGCAGCTGCCCACTCCGCGTGCTCCTGGGCCCGGTCGACGCTTCGACGCGAGGTGCTCTGCGCCTTCTGTGCGGATCGGCCGAGTACACGCCAGAATCGGTCGGAGCCCAAAGCCATCTGTTATCCCTACCTGAGAAAGAAAAACCGTTCTCACCCACAGTACCGATGCGGCTCCGCCCAGCTCTAGGCATCGAGCGGCGTCGTCACCGCGATCCGGCGCGTGCCGTCGTCCAACGTCACCACCTGATAGGCATTGCGCTCGGTTCCCACCGGCGAACCGTCGGAGTCGAGGTTCTCGAGTAGAAGATGCCCGACCCAGATACCCGGCACCTCTGCCTCGGTGACGATGTCGCGGGCCCGCACACCCTCGATTCCGCGCGACCGATAGTAGGTCTGCCCCTCCCGAAAGAACTCTCGAGTCTGCTGCGGATCGGCGATCGCCGCACATCCACGCGCTGTGACCGCCAGAGCCGGATAGTTGTAGATCTCGGCCAGACCGTCGAGATCACCCGAGGTCAGGTACCCCGTATAACGAGCGAAGAAGCTGTCGACCGATTCGTTGTCAGGTGTCATATCGACAACGGTAGGACCCATTCCCGTCAGGGCTGTGTCGGGAATCGGGAAAAATTCGGACGGTGCCGAAGCAGAATGCGCCCCAGTCGCTCGACAGCGTGCTCACCCTGCGCCGCGTCGCGCGTCAGCAGCGGATCGTCGAATGGCTGGGGTCGGCAGCTGCGCCGTTGACCTCGCCTGAACTCGCGCAGCGGCTCGGGGTCTCCGTGCGCACCGTCGAACGCGACCTCGCCCGGTTGCGTGAGTCCGGGGTCCCTGTCGATGCGGTGCCGGGTGTGCACGGCGGATCTCGGCTGGCGAGTGTCGCCTCGCCCCGGCCTGTGCGGTTGACCGCCCCCGAAATAGCAGCACTCATCGCGAGCCTCGCCGCTCTGGGGCCCACCGAAACCGACAGTGCCGCATCGGCAATGAAAGCCTTGATCGAGGCATTGACCACCGAGTGATCCGGGAGTAGGCATCACCGTTTTCACGCCACCAGGGTCAGAGTTGCGCAACCAAGGCAGGCAATCCCGTCGCGGCCGTGGTGCGCCACCGGTGATCGGCCATGTCCGAGACCTCGGTCTCGACCGGGTTGATCTCGACCACCGTCGCTCCGGCGCTGCGGGCGATCGCGGGCAGCCCGGCGAACGGGTACACCACTCCGGACGTGCCGACGACGAGAACGAGGTCGGCCTCACGAACCGCGTGCTCGGCCGCCTCCCACGCGGCCTCGGGCAGAGATTCGCCGAACCACACCGCTCCCGGCCTGATCAACCCACCGCACAGCGGGCATTCCGGCGGCGGAACTCGCTGATCGGCCTCGGCCGGGGCGTCGGCCGCACCGTCGTCGAACGATGCTCGTGTGCCACAGTCGCTGCAGTACGGCTCGAACAGACTGCCGTGCACGTGCGAGAGAACTGTGGCCCCGGCCCTCTCGTGGAGGTCGTCGACATTCTGGGTGGCGATATCGACGTGCGCCCGCTGCTGCCATTGCGCCAGTGCCACGTGACCGGCGTTGGGCTCGGAGCGTCGGACCAATTCGGCTCGCCATCGATACCAGCCCCACACCAGATCGCTGTCGGCCAGCCACCCCTCCGGGCTGGCGAGATCCTTGGGGTCGAAGTCCTTCCACAACCCGCTCTGGGCGTCCCGGAACGTGGCGATCCCCGACTCTGCGGACATACCCGCGCCGGTGAGCACGGTGATCCGCGATGCTCCTCGCGCGGAGTCCACGACGGGCTTCGGAACGGCTACGGGCGACTGGTTCTCGGAAGTGCTCACCCGGTTATTGTGCCGAGCGGTGTGCCGCGTCGCGCTACCGTGGTCGCATGAGCATCGACACCACCGCGCGCACTCTACGACGCCGACCTCTGTGGTTGGCCGCCTGCGCAGCCGTCGTCGTGGTGGTGGTGGCTGTCGTGGTTCTGTGGCTGGCACCGAGCCGGTACCTCCCGTGGGACACCGAAGCGTTCCCCGAGGTGAGCACCGGCGAGCTGACCGCCGATCAGGCTCGGGTGGTCGAACTCCTGCGCACCGAGCACGAACTGCAGCGTCCGGGAACGTTCTACGCCGAGGGCGTCGAGGAAGCGTGGTGCGCCGATTTCGTCAGCTGGATCATGAAGGAGGCCGGCCTGCCGCTGTCGAATCCCCATTCGGGTTCGTGGCGCATTCCCGGCGTCTACACCCTGCAGGAGTACTACCAGGAGCAGGGACGATTCGAGGCCGTCGGCGACTACACGCCATCGGTGGGCGACGTGGTGCTCTACGACAACACGAGCTTCAGCGGCCAACACACCAACGTGATCGTCGCAGTCGACGGCGACGAGGCCGTCACCGTCGGCGGCAACGAAGCCGGCAAGATCAGGGTGCACACGCTGCACTACGGATCCGATTCCGGAGTCGTCGGATTCGGTCGACTCCAGAGCTGACGGTCACTCCGGCGGGATCGCGTCTGCGTCACCGTACGAACGAGCGCCGCCGTCTCGTTTGGCTCGGTAGAGCAACATGTCCGCGCGGTCGAAGCAGTCGTCGACGGACTCCCCGGCACGCAGTGTCGTGTAGCCGGCAGAGAATTTCTGTCCGTCGGGCACGACCGCCGACAACTCGGCCAGCACGGCCGACATGGTCGTCGTACCCGCGCCGGGCATCACCAGAGCGAACTCCTCGCCGCCCCACCTGGCGAGGGACGCGCGGCCACCGAGCAGGCCCTCGGCAGCAGCAGAGAACTGAATCAACAGCCGATCTCCGCGTCCGTGCCCGTACTTGTCGTTGTACGACTTGAACCGGTCGAAATCGAGCATCGCCAGAGCCAATACGACATCGGCACCTCGCGGTGTCGTCAACTGATGCAGCCGATCTCGCCATCCACGCCGGTTGAGCAATCCGGTGAGGGCATCGGTCTGCGCGGCCTGACGGAGGTCGTCCTCGACGCGCCGACGGTCGGTGGTGTCGTGCACGACGGCCATCGTCCATCGAATGCCCGCGGGGCCAGGAACCTCACTGGCCGAGACCCATCCCCACCGGATGGCGCCGTCCGCATGCAGGTAGCGCTTCTCGACGTGCACCGATTCCCCACGCGCCTTGGCGTCGGCCATGATCTGTTCCATGGCGACATGCTGGGCCAGATCGTCGGGATGGGTGAACTCGCGTGAAGACCGGCCGGCCAACAGGTGACGCGGACAACCGACGATGGCCGCGTACGCCTCGTTCGCGAGAACCAACAATCCGTTCTCGTCGGCCAGGGCCAATCCGACCGTGCTGGCCTCGAACATCTCCCGATACCAACGTTCGGTGTCGACCATCTTCAGCCGGTCTCTTCCTCGAACAGTGCAAGCCACGTCGAATCGCACGGACCACCGAGAATACTCGGTGCGTCGCACACGGGCGGCACGTGAGCAGGGCTCTGCCGATCTTGACCTTGACGTAGTGTCACGGTTCACACTGAACACATGAGAATCGGATCCCTGGCCGACGCCGCCGGAACGACACCTCGAACAGTGCGGCACTATCACCGTCTCGGCCTGCTCGGTGAGCCACGCCGTCTGTCCAACGGCTATCGCGAGTACACGATCGACGACGTGGTTCGACTGATGAGAATCCGCTGGCTCGCCGATGCCGGAATGCCCCTCGGCGCGATCGCGGCAGCGCTGGACCAGCGGGCAACGGACGAGAGCGACGTGGTCGCCGATCTACGCGCTCTGCTGGCCGGTATCGAAACGGAGCAGAAAGCATTGGCGCACAAGCACACTCGATTGTCCGCCCTGCTCGACGACGCCGTCGAGCATCGTCCACTGACCGCTCTGCCGCGCGATGCGGCGGACACACTTGCCGTATTGATCGATGCCGCTGCGGAGACCGACCGCGAAGCGCTACTCCGTGAGCGTGACCTGCTCGAGGCGATGGCGATCGCGGGCACCGTCCCCGCGTCGTTCTTCGAGACGACGACAGCGGCGCTGGCCGATCCCGACACCCGGGTGAAGTACCTGGCGCTCCTGCGCAGATTCAGCGCGCTCGAAGGCCGAGACGTCGACGATGCCGCAGACGACATCGATTCGCTCGCAGCAGAATTGGCCTCGATGCTCGATATCGGCGCTCTTCTCTCGGCTGCGCCCGACGACACTGCCGACCAGACCGGCCCGCTGAGTATCGACGACATCGTGCCCGATCCCGCTCAGCGCGCAGTGATCATCGAAGCCACCGCACGCCTGCAGACCACCGAACCGAGCAGACCGGGTGATAGTCGATGACGGTCGTCGCGACGGTGGACCGAGCGAGCATCGTCTCCGCCCGAATTCACCGCCGCTTCGGCGTCGTGTCGCCGACGCTCGACGGCGGCCGACTCGTCCTACCGAATCAGGACGGCACCACCGTCGACATCGATTTGTCCTGCGCAACAGTGGTGTCCGTGCCCGCACCCCTGCAGCGATGGAGGCTCGAGGGTAGTGCCCACTCCTTCGGCCTTCACGTGGACGATCCAGCGGCACTGGTCGCAGCGCTCGGTCGGTCCGCCCCCTCGATCGGATCCCCGTCGGCGCGTCGGAGCAGTCCGGTTGCGAACAACAGCACCATCAAGGCCGCCGCGGTGATACCGGATCCGGCCCAGATGGGCGAGGTGTAGCCGAGACCGGCCGAGATCGTCACACCACCGAGCCACGCGCCCAACGCATTTCCCAGATTGAACGCGGCGATGTTCGCGCCGGACGCCATCGTCGGAGCGTCGGATGCGAACGACATCACCCGCATCTGCAGCCCCGGGACCGTCGCGAAGCCGAACGCACCCATCAGCACGAGGGATGCGATCGTCGCCGGGCGACTCTCCGCGGTGAGCGCGAAGAAGACGAGTACGACGGTCAGTGCACCCAGCAGAATCGTCAGCGTGCCGGTGAGGTTGCGGTCTGCTGCCTTGCCGCCGAGGTAGTTGCCGACGAACAATCCACCGCCGAACAGCACGAGCAGCCACGGCACCGAACTCGACGCGAAGCCACTGACGTCGGTGAGCGTGAACGCGATGTAGGTGAACGCACCGAACATGCCGCCGTACCCGAGCACCGTGACCACGATGGACAGCCACACCTGCACCGACCGGAACGCGCGCAGCTCTCGACGCAGATTGCTCACCTCACCGCTCCCGGTGTCACGAGGAACGAGGGCGGCGATACCGATCAACGCGACGACGCCGATCACCGTGATCGCCCAGAACGTCGAGCGCCAACCGTGGTTCTGACCCAGAAACGTCCCGAACGGAACTCCGAGGACGTTGGCGGCGGTAAGACCGGCGAACATCATGGCGATGGCTCCCGCCTTCTTCGCAGGCTCGACGAGGCTGGCCGCGACGACGGCACCGATACCGAAGAACGCTCCGTGACACAGCGCAGCGACGACGCGGCCGAGCAGCATCATCTCGTAACTGCTCGACAGTGCGGAAACGAGATTGCCGACGATGAACAGGCACATCAGTGCGAGCAGGACACTCTTGCGAGGAAACCGTGTCACGGCGGCGGTGACGAGCAGGGCCCCGACGACGACGGACAGCGCGTAGCCCGTGATGAGCCATCCGGCCGTGGCCTCGCTGACCGCGAAATCGGCCGCGACTTCGGGCAGTAGCCCCATGATGACGAATTCGGTCAAACCGATTCCGAATCCCCCGATGGCGAGGGCGAGCAGGCCGAGTGGCATGTCTGAACTCCTGATTGGAAGATGCGTACGCAATTATCGAGCTACCGCGTGTAGTTGCACGCGCTTGATAAATGCTTGCATGCGCGTCATATATGCGCAAGCCGGGCACTGTTCGATCGGACCGAAACCGTCCCCGAACTGGGCATATCGCGGCAAAGCAGACTCCGAGGGTTACTTCACCTCACGTACACGTATTGTTTGCCCCAGAATCCCGATCTCATCAGGATCGGATACCACCGTCCGCGACCCCCGACCGAGTGGTCGATACACAGCCGGGAAGTCACTTCTCCTCCATGCACGTACCCCACAGCAGCTCCGATACGTCGGCTCCGGTTGTTCCGGCTCAGGGGGACACAGCTCCGCCGCCCAGCGGACCGCGTCGGCCACCGCAACGCCGAGATCTCAACGGCCTTCGCGGTGTCGCGATCGCACTCGTCGTCGTGTTCCACATCTGGATGGGCCGGGTGTCGGGAGGCGTCGATGTATTTCTCACCCTGTCCGGCTTCTTCTTCACCGCATCTCTGCTGAGATCGGCCGAGGCCGGGGCGAGCCTGAATCCGTTCACCCGGATCACTCGGGTGCTGCGCAGGCTCGGGCCTCCCCTGCTGATCACGCTGCTCGCGGTTGCCGTCGCATCGGTATTCCTGCTGCCGCGCACTCGCTGGGCCGACCTGGGCGATCAACTCGTATCCGGCGTCTTCTACTACGTGAACTGGCAGCTGGCGACGACGGCGAACGACTACCTTGCGGCCGACCCCTCGGTGAGCCCACTTCAGCACCTGTGGTCGGTGGCCGTCCAGTTCCAGTTCTATCTCCTGGCCATCGCCGTCGTGTTCGGTCTCGCATGGGTCCGACGCATCGCGCGACCCCAGGGGCCTCGAAGTCTCGATCCGCGCACCTTCGCCGTGATCTTCTCGCTCATCGCCGTGCTGTCCTTCGCCTACGCAGCGGACGGTGTGCAACGCCACCAGGCGTGGAACTACTACGACACCGGGGCGCGGCTGTGGGAAATCATGCTCGGAGCCGCAGTAGCCGCCGTGTTCGCCGCACGCAATGGCGAGCCGTCGTCCGAGCCGTCCTCCGATGAGACCCGAACGCGGTCGCAGCTACGCGCGGCCCTTGCCGGTATCGGAATAGCGGTCATCGTCGCGTGCGGCTTTCTCGTGGACGGTGTAGCTGCATTTCCCGGTCCGCTGGCCCTGATTCCGGTGCTGGCCACCCTCGCGTTGATCGTCGCGGGCTCCGAGACCGCAGTGGCGGCCACGCTCTCCAATCGGTTCTTCGCCTGGCTCGGATCCATTGCGTTTCCGCTGTACCTGTGGCACTGGCCGCTGCTGATCTTCCACCTGTCGGCGACCGGCCGAGCCCACGCCGACATTCTCGGCGGTCTCGGCATCGTCGGAGCCTCGGTTGCACTGGCATGGCTCACCGTGCGCCTCGTCGAGCGACCCACGCAGTCGCCGACGTTCACGCCGGCACGCATCGCGGTGACTGCGACTGCGGCGATCGCTGCCGTCACGGTGACGGCAGGTTCGATCGGATGGAACTTCCACATCGATCGGTCGATCGACGCGGTGCAAGCCGACGGATCGGTCGACGAGCAGACTCACCCGGGAGCGCTCGAACTGACCGACGGTATTCGCGTGGAGCCGGCCGACGTCAGTCCCCCGCTGTACTCCGCCCCCGAGGATCTGCCGGCCACCACCCTCGAGGGCTGCATCGCGGACTTCGAGACGCGCGACGCGGTCTCGTGCACCTACGGCGACGTCGACTCGGACCGGACGATCGTGCTTGCAGGCAGCTCGCACGCCGAACACTGGGTGACCGCCCTCGACACGCTCGGTCTCCGGCACGGCTTCGCGGTCGTCACGTTCTTGAAGATGGGCTGCCCGCTGAGCACGGACACGATGCCGATGCTCGGCCCCAACGAATACCCCGACTGCCTGGACTGGACACAGACCGTGCTGGCTCAGGTGGCCGAGATGCAACCCGACTACGTGTTCACCACCGCCACCCGGCCCAGGGAGGACGCGCCCGGCGACTTCACACCGCCCTGGTACGCCTCGGTGTGGCAGCAACTGACCGCGAACGGCGTCGGAATTCTGGGCATCCGAGACACCCCGTGGCTCGCGTATCGGGCGATCGACTGCCTCGCCGACGGCGGCACGGCCGCCTCCTGCGGTATCCCGAGGGACGAGGCGCTGGACCCCGTCAACCCGGCCCTGGCCTCCTCGTTCCAGCTGCCCGGATTCTCTGCTCTCGACCTGTCCGATGCGGTGTGCGACGACACCGTGTGCCGCGCCGAGCAGGGGAACGTTCTGATCTATCGTGACGAACACCATCTCACCGCCACCTACGTGCGAACGCTCACCACCGAGCTGGGCCGACAGATCGGATCGGCCACCGGCTGGTGGGCCGGACCGTGATCCAGTCGGTCCAAGGCCAGGGGCATGCGGCTCGCGCTCGGTAAGCCCGGGCCCACCCGCCACAGTAGGGTTGATCCATGCTGCACGAAGCCTCCGACGACACGCCTGCCATCGCAGTATGGCCGGGATCCGCTTATCCGCTCGGCGCGACCTACGACGGAGCAGGAACAAATTTCGCACTGTTCTCCGAGGCCGCGGAGGCCGTGGATCTGTGCCTGATCGCCGCTGACGGAACCGAGACCCGCATCCGTTTCGAGGAGTCCGACGGCTACGTCTGGCACGCATATCTGCCCACGGTGGAACCGGGTCAGCGCTACGGCTACCGCGTGCACGGCCCGTGGGATCCAGCAGCCGGGCACCGCTGCGATCCGAGCAAACTGCTCGTCGATCCGTACGGCAAGGCGTTCGAGGGATCGTTCGACGGCGACCGATCGCTCTTCTCGTACAACATGGACGCGCCGGCTCCCGCACCCGAGGCCGCGGTACCGACCGACGACGAATCCGCGGATTCACTCGACTCCGAGGCACCGTTCGAGGACACCACCGATCTCTCCGATCCCGACGACGAGATCATCGAGGACGCTCCCCTCGCACACGACGACGCGCCGAACAACGACTTCCCCCAGCACGATTCGCTCGGACACACGATGACCACCGTCGTCATCAACCCCTTCTTCGACTGGCAGGCCGATCGCGCCCCCAAGCGCCCGTACCACGAGACGGTGATCTACGAGGCCCACGTCAAGGGCATGACGATCAACCATCCCGACATCCCCGAAGCCGAGCGCGGCACCTACGCGGGCCTGGCGCATCCGGTGATCATCGACCACCTCAACCACCTCGGTGTCACGGCCATCGAGCTCATGCCGGTGCACCAGTTCATGCAGGACCAGGTTCTGCTGGACAAGGGATTGCGAAACTACTGGGGCTACAACACTTTCGGCTTCCTGGCCCCGCACGCGGAGTACTCCTCACACAAGTCCCCCGGTGCCGCGGTCACCGAGTTCAAGGCCATGGTTCGTTCGTTCCACGCCGCAGGCATCGAAGTGATCCTCGACGTGGTCTACAACCACACCGCCGAGGGCAACCACATGGGCCCGACCATCAGCTTCCGCGGCATCGACAACGCCGCGTACTACCGGCTCGTCGACGGCGACCTCGAGCACTACATGGACTACACCGGTACCGGCAACAGCCTCAATGCGCGACACCCGCACACGCTGCAGCTCATCATGGACTCACTGCGCTACTGGGTCACCGAGATGCACGTGGACGGATTCCGATTCGATCTCGCGTCCACCCTGGCGCGCGAACTGCACGACGTCGATCGCCTGAGCGCGTTCTTCGATCTGGTGCAACAGGATCCGGTCGTCAGCCAGGTGAAGCTGATCGCCGAGCCCTGGGACGTGGGCGAAGGCGGCTACCAGGTCGGCAACTTCCCCGGCCTGTGGACGGAGTGGAACGGCAAGTACCGCGACACCGTGCGCGACTACTGGCGGGGTGAGCCGGCCACGCTGGGCGAGTTCGCGTCGAGGCTGACCGGATCCTCGGATCTGTACGAGGCCACCGGCCGTCGCCCCGGTGCCAGCATCAACTTCGTCATCGCGCACGACGGGTTCACGCTCAACGATCTGGTGTCGTACAACGACAAGCACAACGACGCCAACGGTGAGGACAACAACGACGGCGAGAGCCACAACCGCTCGTGGAACTGCGGCGTGGAAGGCCCGACGGACGATCCGGAGATCCTGGACCTGCGTGCCCGCCAGATCCGCAACATCATGGCGACGTTGCTGCTCAGCCAGGGCACGCCCATGATCGCCCACGGCGACGAGATGGCGCGTACTCAGCAGGGCAACAACAACGTCTACTGCCAGGACTCCGAACTCGCCTGGATGGACTGGTCGTTGGCCGAGAAGAACGCCGAACTGATCGAGTTCACCCGCAACGCCATCTCGCTGCGCGCCGAACATCCGGTGTTCCGGCGTCGACGGTTCTTCGAGGGCCGTCCCATTCGAACCGGCGAGCAGGCCCGAGACATCGCCTGGCTCACCCCGGCGGGCGAGGAGATGACCCCGGAGGACTGGGACAGCGGATTCGGCAAGTCGCTGACCGTGTTCCTCAACGGTGACGGAATCCCGGAACCGAACCAGCGCGGAGAGCGAGTCGTCGACGACTCGTTTCTGTTGTGCTTCAACGCACATCACGAGACCATCGAGTTCGTGACCCCGGACGGGAACTACGCCAAGGAATGGACGGTGGCGCTGAACACCGCGTCGCGAACCGGGACAAGTGAGAAATCGATCGAAGCGGGTACACCGGTGGAAGTCACCGCTCGTTCCCTGCTCGTTCTACGAAAGACTGCCTGACATATGCCGCTGCCCACCAGTACATACCGGTTACAACTGCGGGGCGATGCCTTCACCCTGGCCGACGCCTCCGACGTGGTCGACTACCTCCACGACCTCGGGGTCACCCACCTGTATCTGTCGCCCATCCTGACTGCGACCGAGGGCTCGACCCACGGCTACGACGTCACCGACACCGCCACGGTCTCGGCCGCACTGGGTGGCCGGGAAGCGTTGACGCAGTTGCATTCTCGTGCAGCAGAGCTGGGCATGGGGATCATCGTCGACATCGTCCCCAACCACGTCGGAGTGGAGGACCCGCGGCAGAACGCATGGTGGTGGGACGTGCTGCGACGCGGCCGTGACTCCGACTACGCGACGTACTTCGACATCGACTTCGGAGCCGACAACGGCGTCGACGGCAAGATCGCCATTCCGGTCCTCGGTAGCGCGAGCGACGTGGGCGAACTGACCGTCGACCGCTCCGAGGACCAGCCTCTGCTCGCGTTCTACGAGCACCGCTTCCCCATCGCCGACGGCACGGACAGCGGCGACGCGCAGGCCGTACACGATCGTCAGGCGTACCGACTGGTGAGCTGGTCCGACGGACTGATCGGGTACCGACGGTTCTTCTCGGTGAACGGTCTGGCAGGAATTCGGCAGGAAGACCTCGACGTCTTCACCGACTCCCACCGCCAGGTGGCCAGTTGGATCGACGACGGTCTGATCGACGGACTTCGCGTCGACCATCCCGATGGCCTGGCCGACCCGGCCGGCTACCTCACCGAACTACGCGGGCTCCTCGGCCCCGACCGGTGGCTGGTCATCGAGAAGATTCTGGCCGACGGCGAACCGCTGGACGAATCGCTCCCCGTCGACGGCACGACCGGATACGACGCGCTGGCCGCGGTCGGCGGAGTCTTCGTCGACCCCGAGGGCGTGCACGCGCTCACCGCACTGTCTCAGGTGCGCTCGGGCATCGCCTACGACAGCGAGACGCTGCACGAGACGGAACTCGACCTCAAGACCGGTGTCGCCCGCGGCGATCTGTCCCCTGAGGTGCGACGCCTCGCCCGGGCGGTCGTTCGCGAGTCCGGCACCACCGTCGAGCTCGAGTCCGTCATCGACGCGATCGTCGCCGTCGTCGCGGCCGTACCCGTGTACAGGACCGACTACGCACCGCTGGCCCGCGTACTGTCCGGCGTGATCGCGGACATCGGCGAGGAGCAGCCCGAATTGGCAGCCGGCCTCGGTGCGTTGACGACAGCTCTCATCGGCGGTGCCGAATCGCCGGTGCGATTCGATCAGGTGTGCGGTGCCGTCACCGCCAAGGGCGTCGAGGACTGCCTGTTCTACCGCGCCAACCGGCTCATCTCGTTGCAGGAGGTCGGCGGCGATCCCGGCCGATTCGGTTGCAGCACAGAGTTCTTCCATCTCACCAATGCGGACCGCGCGAAGCGATGGCCGGCGGCAATGACGACGCTGTCGACTCACGACACCAAGCGAGGCGAGGACGTGCGAGCGCGCATCGGCGTGCTGTCGCAGACTCCCGAGCTCTGGGCCCGATGCATCACGGACTGGGAGGAACTGACCCCGAGCCCCGACGGCACCACCGGAATGTTCCTGTGGCAGAACCTGTTCGGAGTCTGGCCGGCGGACGGAGTGGTCACGTCCTCGCTGCGTGAACGCGTCCACGCCTACGCGGAGAAGGCGATTCGCGAGGCCGCCCTTCGCACCACGTGGACCGATCCGGACGAGGAATTCGAGTCCGCGGTACACAGCTGGCTCGATGCGATCTTCGACGGTGCCGTCGCCCGTTCGATGTCGATGCTCGTCGAGAAGCTCGCTCCGCACGGTCATTCCGACGCTCTGGGTCAGAAACTACTGAACCTGGCCGGGCCCGGCATCCCCGATGTGTACCAGGGCACCGAGCTGTGGGAGGACTCGCTCGTCGACCCCGACAACCGCAGGCCCGTCGACTACTCGGTTCGTCGATCGATGCTCGCCGCGTCGAACCCCGCTGCGCTCTCGGTCGATACGGGTGCCGCCAAGCTCGCCGTCGTTCGCTCCGCCCTGCACGTGCGACGCGAGCGACCCGAGAGTTTCGTCGGCGGAACCTACGCACCCATCGTCGCGGACGGATCCGCAGCCGAGCACCTCGTCGGATTCGCACGTGGCCCGCTGCCCGGCAACGCCGACGTGGTGGCACTGGCCACCCGACTCTCCCTCGGCTTGGCCGAGCAGGGGTGGGGCGAGACGACCGTGACCCTGCCCGACGGTCGCTGGCGAGATCGGCTCACCGACGTCGAACACACCGGCACCGTGTCGGTGGCCGAGGTGTTCGCCTCGCTCCCGGTCGCACTTCTGGTGCGCGACAACGAAGGAACGGTGACACAGTGACCTCTCCCGCAGTGACGTCACCGGCAGTGACATCGGCAGCAGCGACTCGTCGGTTCCAGGTCTGGGCACCGACCCCCGAGACAGTCCGCCTCCAACTCGACGACACGGTGCATCCGATGCAGCGCTCCTCGAGCGGGTGGTGGCATGCGGACGTCTCGTGCAGCCCGACGAGTCGTTACGGCTTCCTGCTCGACGACGCAGACAAGGCGCTCCCGGATCCGCGGTCGCCGCGGCAGCCCGACGGAGTCCACGAGCTGTCCCAGGTCTTCGACGTCGATCCGACGCTGTGGACCGACGCGGCCTGGACCGGCCGGCAGCTGCCCGGCTCGTCGATCTACGAACTCCATATCGGCACGTTCACCGACGAGGGCACGTTCGATGCGGCCGTCACCAAGCTCGATCATCTTGTCGATCTCGGCGTGACGTTCATCGAGATCATGCCGGTGAACGGGTTCAACGGCGTGCACAACTGGGGCTACGACGGTGTTCTCTGGTACACCGTGCACGAGGCGTACGGCGGGCCGGAAGGCTTGCAGCGCTTGGTCGATGCGTGCCACGGCCACGGCATCGGCGTCGTTCTGGACGTGGTCTACAACCACCTCGGCCCGTCCGGCAACTACCTCGACCGCTTCGGCCCGTACATGACCGAGGGTGCCAACAGTTGGGGCCAGGCGATCAACTACGCCGAGGCCGACTCGGGCGAGGTGCGGCGCTACGCCCTCGACAACGCGCTGCGATGGTTCTCCGAGTTCCACATCGACGCGCTGCGACTCGACGCGGTGCACGCGATCGTCGACCACACTGCGATGCACCTCCTCGAACAGCTCTCGATCGAAACCCGAAGCCTCTCAGCTCATCTGGGCCGGCCACTGACCCTGATCGCCGAGAGCGATCTCAACGATCCGATGCTGATCACTGCTCGGTCGGGTGGCGGTTACGGACTCGACGCCCAGTGGGACGACGACATCCACCACGCGATCCACGCAGCCGTCTCCGGTGAGCGGCAGGGTTACTACGGCGATTTCGGTTCACTGCAGGGGCTTGCGAACACGCTGCGGCAGGGCTTCTTTCACGCCGGAACGTACTCGAGTTTCCGCGGTCGCGTCCACGGTCGCCCACTGGACACCCGGCGTATCCCGGCCAGTTCCCTGGTGACCTACACGACCACACACGATCAGGTGGGCAACCGCGCGATCGGCGACCGACCTGGGTTCTACCTCTCCCCCGGCCAGCTCGCGATCAAGGCCGCCCTGGTGCTGACCTCCCCCTACACTCCGATGCTGTTCATGGGCGAGGAGTGGGGGGCGTCGACGCCGTTCCAGTTCTTCACCTCGCACCCCGAGCCCGAGCTGGGCAAGGCCACCGCAGAGGGGCGCAAGGCGGAGTTCGCCGAGCACGGTTGGGACAAGAGCGATATCCCCGATCCGCAGGATCCCGAGACGTTCACGCGGTCCAAGCTGAACTGGTCGGAGCTGGGCGACGGCGATCATGGGCGACTGTTGGCCGTCTACCGGGATCTGTTGCGGCTGCGTCGTGACCGGACCGAACTGACCGATCCGTGGCTCGACCACGTGAAGGTGGAGTACGACGAGGACGCGCAGTGGATCGTCGTTCGCCGAGGCCGCATCAGCGTGGTGTGCAACCTGTCCGAATCCGCGGTGACGGTACCGGTCGGCGGCTCAGCACTGATCGAGTGGGAGCCGACGACCTCGGACGAGACCGGCTCTGCCACCACGGTTCCCGGTCACTCCGTCGTCGTGCTGGAGTCCTGACGCTTACGTAGATTGACCAGGACGAACACGGCGGTGATCGCCAGCACCACCGCGGTGGCGACGGCCGCGACATGCATGCCCGACACGAACGCAGCATGCGCGGAATCGAGCAGAACCGTCGCCACCGAGTCCGGCAACTCACGAGCCACCGCATCCGCGCCGCCGAGTGTCTCCCCTGCCCTGGCTCCGAGCTCGGGGGTCAACTGGGTGACGTCGATTCCGCGGCGGAAGATGGCCATGACCACGGTGCCGAGTACGGCGACACCCAACGCGATACCCAACTCGTATGCGGTCTCCGACACCGCCGAGGCCGCTCCCGCTCGTTCGGGTTCGACGGAGCTGACGACCAACTCGGAGGTCAGCGTGAGCGCCACACCGACCCCGGCTCCCACCAGGACGAATCCGGCGATGAACAACGCCGGTCCGCTGTCGGTCGCGAGTCCGACCAGGATGCCTGCGCCCGCGGCGGCGACGATCATCGAACACCCAGAACCGTTCCCGCGCTGAAGTATCGAACCAGGACCGCGACCAGCAGTGAGGTGACGATACTGGCGGCGGTGCCGGGCAGCAGCAACAGTCCGGCTTCGAGTGGGCTGTTGCCGAGCACGAGCTGCAGGTACTGCGAGCCGAAGAACAAGACCCCGGCGAGGGCGAACACCGACAGGAAGTTCGTGGCCACGCCCGTCGAGAACGCCCGGTTGGCGAACAGTCGTAGGTCGATCATCGGGGCGGCAAGAGTCCGCTGCCGACGGACGAACACGTACCCGGCGATGACGCCGACCACCGCGGAGAGCAGGTAGACCACGTCGAATCCGTGTGCCGCAGTCTCTTTCACCGCGAACACCACGGGGACGATGGCAAGCATCGACAGTGCCGAGCTAGTCAGGTCGAAGCGCCCCGGGTTCGGATCCTTGGACTCGGGGATGACCAGGGGCCCGAGCGCGATCAGCACGATCATCACGGGGATGTTGATGAGGAACACCGATCCCCACCAGTAATGCTCGAGCAGCCAGCCGCCCACGAGCGGGCCTGCGGCGGCACCGCCGCCTGCCATCGCGCCCCACACGCCGATCGCGGCGACGCGTTGACGCGGGTTCAGGAAGATGGTCCTGATCAGGCCGAGAGTCGCGGGCATCAGAGTTGCGCCGGAGATGCCCTGCAGCACCCGGGCGGCGATGAGCATCTCGGCGCTGGTCGACACCGCGGCGACGAGCGAGGCGAGACCGAAGCCCGCTGCTCCGATCAGCAGCAGTCGACGACGACCGATTCGATCGCCGAGCGTGCCCATGGTGATGAGCAGGCCGGCCAGGACGAACGAGTAGACGTCGATGATCCACAGCAGCTGGTTGCTGGTGGGTGCCAGATCCGCGCTGACGAACGGCAGGGCCAGATCGAGGACGGTGCCGTCCACAGCGATGAGCAGCACCGCGAAAGCAAGCACCACCAACCCGAGCCAATCTCGGGGGCCGGCCCGATGCTCGGACGCTCCGTCGACCTCGTGCACCGAACCGGTGCGCACGTCACTCACCACGATCTCCTACGTTCTGCGCTCGGCGACCGTATAGGCCGGACGAAGCGACGACACGTACCGACCGTCCAGCCGGTACAGTGATCGAGAGTACCGCGAACCGTCCAGCCGGTAAAGTGACTTTCATGTCATCGGACACCCGCGACCGAATACTCGACGCACTCGAATCGATGCTGATCGAACACGGCATGACCAAGGTGACCCTCGACAGCGTCGCCGCCGCCGCAGGCGTCTCCAAGGGCGGCCTGCTCTATCACTTCAAGACCAAGGACGCGCTGATTGCCGCCATGGTGCGACGACTCGGTGCCCAGGCCGACAAGCAACGCGCCGACGCCACAGCAGGGGGCACCTCGGTGTCCGAGTGGTATCTGCAACCACCCGACTCCATCTCCGAGAAGGAGATCGCACTGTATCGATCGACCCTGGCCGCGTTGCGTAGCGTCGACGGTAATTCCGGCGAGGTGCAGGACGCCGTCACGGAGATGATGCGATTGTGGGACGAGGGGCTACGCGCCGAAATCGACGATCCCGTTCAGGCCGAGATCATCCGACTCGTCGGCGACGGCATCTACCTTGGAGCCCTCCTCGATCTGCCGGGCGTGGACCCCGAACTGCACCGACAGGTGGTCGATCGCCTCCTCGGCCGGTAACTCCGCAGGTAGGTCCGGTGGGCCGGCTCAGGTCAGGTAGCGATACACCGGAGAGCCCGGCTCCAGCTGCTCGACGTGCAGGTGCGAATTCCGCATACGTTCGAGCAGCGGGCTCAATCCGGCCGCCGACCCGAGTTCGACGCCCACCAGAGCCGCACCGGTCTCACGGTTGTTGCGCTTGACGTACTCGAACAACGTGATGTCGTCCTCGGGGCCGAGCACCTCGTCGAGGAATCTGCGCAGCGCCCCGGGTTCCTGCGGGAAATCGACCAGGAAGTAGTGCTTGAGCCCCAGGTGGACCAGAGAGCGCTCGAGGATTTCGCCGTAACGGGAGACGTCGTTGTTACCACCCGAGACGAGGCACACGACGGTACTGCCAGGGGCGATGTCGAGGTGCTCGAGCGCAGCCACCGCGAGTGCGCCCGCGGGCTCGGCGATGACGCCCTCGTTCTGGTAGAGCGCCAGCATCGCCGTGCAGATCGCGCCCTCGTCGATCTGCGTGATCAGGAACGCGCCCGGGCCCGCACTGTCGAACACCGGCGCAGTGAGCAGCGGCAGCGAGGCATGCGAGACCACACTCGCTCCCAGCGACCGCAACGCGGCGTACGGCACGTCTCCGATGCGGCGGACGGCAGCTCCGTCGACGAACGGATCGATGTCGGCGAGTGTCACCGGACCACCGGCGATCAGTGCGGCGGTCATCGACGCGGCTCCGGACGGCTCGACGCCGACCAGTGAGGTCTGCGGTGCTCGCTCGCGCAGGTAGCTCGAGATGCCCGCGATGCATCCGCCGCCGCCGACCGGCATCACGACGACATCCGGCGCGCCGCCGAGCTGGTCGACGATCTCGGCGGCGATAGTGCCCTGGCCGGCCACGGTTCGGGGGTCGTCGAACGGCGGCACCATCGTGGCACCGGTACGAGCGACATCCTCGGCAGCGGCGGCAGCTGCCGCGTCGAACGTGTCGCCGATGACGATGAGATCGACGAATTCCCCTCCGTGCACCCGGATGCGGTCACGCTTCTGCTTCGGGGTGTTGGCCGGGACGTAGATCCTCCCCCGCACCTGCATCGTGCGGCATGCGAATGCGACGCCCTGCGCATGGTTCCCGGCGCTCGCCGTCACCACGCCCACGGCGAGCTCGGCGTCCGTCAGCTGATCCATCAGGTTGTATGCGCCGCGAATCTTGTACGACCGCACGATCTGCAGGTCCTCGCGCTTGAGGTAGACCTTCGCGCCCGTCTCCGCGGACAGCCGCTCGCACAGCTGCAGGGGTGTCGCGGCCACCACCGAAGAAATTCGCACCGCAGCGGCATCGATGTCGGCAGCGGTGACGGCTACCGACGATGAGTGCTGGGAGGCGAGTTCAGGGGATGAAGACACCAGGACATGCTGCCACCAGCGTGGAACGGTTGCCCATCCGGGACCGTTCCACGACCAGTGCAGGCACGCCTCAGGCGCGCGAGAGAACCAGAACCGGTATCTCGCGGTCGGTCTTCTTCTGGTAGTCGGCGTAGTCGGGGTACGCGGCAACCGAGCGTTCCCACCACACGGCCTTCTCGTCGCCGGTCACTTCACGTGCGATGTAGTCGTGCTTCTCGGGACCGTCCTGCAGCTCGACCAATGGCTCGGCCTTGACGTTGTGGTACCAGACGGGGTGTTTCGGCGCGCCGCCGAGGGAGGCGACGATGGCGTACTCGCCGTCGTGTTCGACCCTCATCAACGGCGACTTGCGGAGCTTGCCGCTCTTGTTGCCCTTCGTGGTCAGCAGCACGACCGGCATGCCGTTCATCATCGTGCCTTCGGTTCCGCCGGAGTTCTCGTACAGCTCGGCCTGCTCGCGGGCCCAGTCGGATGAACTCGGTTCGTATTCTCCTGTCAATGGCATGGCTTTCAGTCAACACCCACCGACGTGGCGACGCCAGGAGATCGCCAACAATGCCAGGCCGAAGCACAAGTTCGGTGGACCGAATCTTTTGTTGGGTATAGTCTGAACTTCCCGCAGCGGAGACCCGAATCTGCCGGTGGCACCAGAGGAGAACGCGATGACCTACACGAGCACCCAGGTGAGCCGTCGACCCGCTCCTACCCTGCGCACCGCGGACGTGGCAGGCATCGCATGGCCGGTCTACAAGCTCGAAGCCCTCGCACTCGGATTTCTCGTGTTCGCCGCGACCCTCGTCATCGCCGGCTCCCTGCAGGCAGCCGTGCTGGCCGGCGCAGCGGTCGCCGTAGTCGCCTGGTGGACGCTGCGGGTGACCGAGCTGGGTTCGACCGCGCCGGCGTCAGCCCGTCAAGCAGCCCGGCCCCAGTAGCGCCTTCAGGTCTCCCATCAACGCCGAGGTCGGCGTCACCCTCAGGCTGTCGTCCAGCTTCATCGTGGTGATCTTGTCGCCGCTGACCAGCCGCAGATGGACGTCCGAGGTCCCTGGGTGACTGATCAACACCCGCTTGAGCGCGCCGACCTTGTCGGCGGTGCACAGTCGCGTCGGTAGACTCACCGCGAGCGGCTTGTCGATACCGATGGCCGAAAGATCGGGCACCGCAAGGTCGTTCGCGATCAAGGAAACTCGGTCGTCACGCACCGAAACCCGACCCTTGACCAGCACTACCGAGTCCTCGGTGACATCGGCACCGAACACCGAGTACGCCTGCGGGAAGAACAGCACCTCGATACCACCGGCCAGGTCCTCGAGCTGAGCCGACGCCCACGTCAGACCGTTCTTGTTGATCCGACGATTCACCGAGGCCAGAATGCCGCCGACGGTGACCTGGGTGCCGTCCTTGATGTCACCCTCGAGGATGGTCGGGATGTTGCAGTCGGACTTCGCCGCCAACATGTGCTCGACGCCCAGGAGCGGGTGGCCCGAGACGTAGAGACCGAGCATCTCGCGCTCGAGGGCGAGCCGATGCTTGGATTCCCACTCCTCGTCCGGCACCCGGACGTTGAACACCGCAGAGATGGACTCGTCGGCATCCTCGCCGCCGAACAGGTCGAACTGGCCGATCGCCTCGGCCTTCTTGGTACCCATCACCGCGTCGATCGCATCGGCGTGAATGAGCATCAGACCTTTGCGCGGATGATCGAGCGAGTCGAAAGCACCTGCCTTGATGAGAGATTCGGTGACCTTCTTGCTGCACGCGACCGCGTCGATCTTGCCGAGGTAGTCGGAGAAGTCGGTGTACTTCGACTTCTCCGATCGCGCCCTGATAATCGACGCGACCACATTGGTACCGACGTTGCGGACAGCGCCGAGACCGAACCGGATGTCCTTGCCCACCGACGCGAAGTTGAGTTCGGACTCGTTGACGTCCGGCGGCAACACCGTGATCCCGAGCTTGCGGCAATCGGCCAGATAGATCGCAGCCTTGTCCTTGTCGTCGCCGACGCTGGTGAGCAGGCCGGCCATGTACTCGGCCGGGTAGTTGGCCTTCAGGTACGCCGTCCAGTACGACACCAGGCCGTAGCCCGCGGAGTGAGACTTGTTGAACGCGTAGCCCGCGAAGGGCAGCACGGTGTCCCACAGCGCCTTGATGGCCGCCTCGGAGAAGTCGTTGTCCAACATGCCCTGCCGGAACCCGGCGTACGCCTTCTCCAGCTCGGAGAGCTTCTTCTTACCCATGGCACGACGCAGCAGGTCGGCCTGGCCCAGGGTGTAGCCGGCCACCTTCTGCGCGAGCTGCATGATCTGCTCCTGGTAGACCACCAGGCCGTAGGTCTCGCCGAGAATCACCTTGAGCGGCTCTTCGAGCTCCGGGTGAATCGGCTTGACCTCTTGCCTACCGTTCTTGCGGTCGGCGTAATCGTTGTGCGAGTTCATGCCCATCGGACCGGGCCGGTACAGCGCCAGGACGGCGACGATGTCCTCGAAACCGGTGGGCTGCATTCGCCGGAGAAGATCGCGCATGGCACTGCCATCGAGCTGGAAGACGCCGAGAGTGTCTCCGCGAGAGAGCAAGTCGAAGGTCGCCGGGTCGTCGAGCGGGAGAGCGTCGAGGTCGATGTCGATGCCGCGGTTGGCCTTGATGTTGTCGATGGCGTCACCGATGACGGTGAGGTTTCGCAGGCCCAGGAAATCCATCTTGAGCAGGCCGATGGCCTCGCACGACGGGTAGTCCCAGCCGGTGATGATCGCGCCGTCCTGCGCGCGCTTCCACACCGGAATCGCGTCGGTCAGCGGCTCGGAGGACATGATGACCGCGCAGGCGTGCACGCCTGCGTTGCGAATCAGGCCCTCGAGTCCCTTGGCCGTCTTGTAGATGGTCGCGACGTCGGGATTCGAGTCGATGAGCGCTCGAACCTCGACGGCTTCCTTGTAGCGCTCGTGCGACGGATCGGTGATGCCCGCCACCGAGATGTCCTTGGCCATGATGGGCGGCGGCAGCGCCTTGGTGATCTGATCGGCGATCCCGAAACCGGGCTGGCCGAACTGCACTCGGGCCGAGTCCTTGATCGCGGCCTTGGTCTTGATGGTGCCGAACGTGATCACCTGGGCGACGCGATCGCTGCCCCACTTCTCGGTGGCGTAGCGGACCATCTCACCGCGGCGGCGATCATCGAAGTCGATATCGATATCGGGCATCGACACACGCTCGGGGTTGAGGAATCGCTCGAAGAGCAGACCGTGCGGCAATGGGTCGATGTTGGTGATGCCCATGGCGTAGGCGACCAACGATCCGGCGGCGGAACCTCGGCCCGGCCCGACGCGGATGCCGACGGCCTTGGCGTGGTTGATCAGGTCGCCGACCACGAGGAAGTAGGCCGGGAAGCCCATCTCGAGGATGACCTTGATCTCGTACTCGGCGCGTGCCAGGTAGTCCTCGGCCGGTCCGTCGGGGAACCGTCGCTCGAGTCCGGTCATGACCTCGTGGCGCAACCAGGTGCCCTGGGTGTGACCCTCGGGCACGGGGAAGATCGGCATGCGGTCGCGGTGCGCCCACACCTCGTCGTAGGGCTGTACTCGCTCGGCGATGAGCAGGGTGCTGTCGCACGCACCCGGCACCTGGTCGTCCCAGAGCTCGCGCATCTCGGCGGCGGACTTGAGGTAGTAGCCGTCACCGTCGAACTTGAACCTAGTGGGATCGCTGAGCGTCTTACCGGTCTGGATGCACAGCAGCGCCTCGTGGTTCTCGGCGGCATCCTTGGTGACGTAATGGCAGTCGTTGGTGGCCAACGGCGGGATCGAGAGCTTCTTGCCGATGTCGAGCAGGCCTTCGCGGACGCGTCGCTCGATGGACAGGCCGTGATCCATCAGTTCGAGGAAGAAGTTCTCCGGACCCCAGATCTCGCGCCACTTGGCAGCGGCCTCGAGCGCCTCACGATCCTGGCCGAGTCGCAACCGAGTCTGCACCTCACCCGACGGGCAGCCGGTGGTGGCGATGATGCCCTCGGCGTGCGAGGCGATGATCTCCTCGTCCATCCGGGCCCACTTGCCCAACTGACCCTCGATGGAAGCGAGCGAGGACAGCTTGAACAGGTTGCGGACTCCGGTGGCGTTCTCGGCAACCATCGTCATGTGCGTGTACGCACCGCTACCCGAGACGTCGTCGGACTTCTGGCTGCGGTCGCCCCACAGCACACGCTTCTTGTTGAACCGGGACTCGGGCGCGATGTAGGCCTCGATGCCTATGATCGGCTTGATGCCGGCCTTCTTGGCCTCGTTGTAGAACTCGCTGGCCCCGTACATGTTGCCGTGGTCGGTCATGCCGACTGCCGTCATCTCCAACCGTGCTGCCTCGGCGAACATCGCGCCGATCTTGGCGGCACCGTCGAGCATCGAATATTCGGTGTGGTTGTGCAGATGAACGAACGAATCGGCCACGAAGGTTCTCTCCTGAAGGTCGTGCGTCGGCGTGAATACGAGCCGCGAACGTACTCACTGTAAGCGGTCGAACCGACAGAATTTTCACGCTGCCGGTGTGTCCTGGGAGGACGTGACAGGTGTGACGGATGCGACGAGAAATCGCCTCATCGGGTCGGCACGGGACCGTCGTCCGGGAGCGGACCGACGACGTCCACGTGCTCCGGCAGGAGCGGCTCGACTGCGAACTTGCCGGACACCGCATCCGGCGGAAGCGCCTGCACCGCTCGCACATCGGCGCGGCCGGCCAGCTCGCTCAACTCGGCTGGGGTCGCGCGCACCACCAACGTCACCACACACGCACACCCGTCGAGCAGCCGTTGCCGCGACACTGCGGCGATCTGCGCCTGCCGGTCCCTCGCCCCGAACGATTCGGTGGCCAGGCTCGCGGCCCGCGCGGTCGAATTCAGTACCGAGCGTTCGCTGCCCGGCACGCCGACGGTCAGGATCGGGGTCTGCACACGATCGAGCGGAACACGCAAAAGCACCTGCGAGATACGAATCCCGTCGGCCACGGCGTAGGCCTGTTCGGCGGTGAGTTCGCGATCGAACGACACCGAGCCCCACCGAGGTTCGGTGTTGTCGCTGCGCAGGCTCGCCTCGGCGCGGGCCAGGTAATCGATCACCTGCTCGCCGCTGTCCGGGCCGAGCCGGTCGGTGCCCACGCCCAGCTGTCGTACCGGGTTGAGGTGCCCGATCACCGCGAGCGCCACGAACACGAGTGCAGCGGCAACGACACCGCCCAGCACTCCCCTGGTGCGCATCACGCCTTCCGAAGCACCTCGAGTGCGTGCTCGAGGTCGGCCGGATACTTGCTCTCGATCTCCACCCAGCGGCCGTCGGACGGATGCGCGAAGCCGAGCGACCGCGCATGCAGCCACTGCCGTTCCAGGCCCAACCGTTCGGCCAGCCGCGGATCGGCACCGTAGGTCAGATCGCCGCAGCACGGATGACGCAGAGCCGAGAAATGCACCCGAATCTGGTGCGTGCGACCGGTTTCCAAGTGCACGTCCAGCAGGCTCGCGGCCTGGAACGCCTCGACCGTGTCGTAGTGGGTGACGCTGGGTTTGCCGTCGGCACGAACGGCGAACTTCCAGTCGTTGCTGCCGTGTCGACCGATCGGGGCATCGATCGTTCCACTGCTCGGATCCGGATGCCCCTGCACCAATGCGTGGTAGCGCTTGTCGATCGTGCGCGCCTTGAACGCCCGCTTGAGCACGGTGTACGCGCGCTCGGACGTGGCGACCACCATGACCCCGGACGTGCCGACGTCGAGGCGGTGCACGATGCCCTGGCGTTCGTGCGCACCGGATGTAGAAATTCGGAAACCGGCGGCCGCGAGACCGCCGATGACGGTGGGTCCGGTCCAGCCGACACTGGCATGCGCAGCGACCCCGACGGGCTTGTCCACGGCCAAGATGTCGTCGTCGGCGTAGAGGATGTCCATCCCCTCGACCGGCTCCGCCTCGATCGTCAACTCACGGGCCGGCTCGGGCAGCGTCACTTCGAGCCACGACCCGGCGGCCAGCCGGTCGGACTTGCCTACGGCACCGGCATCGACCAGAACCGAGCCCTCCTCGGCCAGTGCCGCGGCGACGGTACGCGAGAGCCCGAGCAGCCGAGCGAGACCGGCGTCGACCCTCATTCCGTCCAGACCGTCGGGCACCGGCATCGAGCGCGATTCCCTCACTTGTCGGCCTCGGCTGCGGCATCGGATTTCGCCTTCGTCACCCGTTCACCGTTCGGCTCGAACCCGAACAGGCTCAGGACGACGAGCAGGATCGCACCACAGACGATGGACGAATCGGCAACGTTGAACACCGGCCACCAGCCCACCGACACGAAGTCGACGACGTGTCCCTGGAACGGACCCGGGGCACGGAAGAATCGGTCGATCAGGTTGCCGAGCGCGCCGCCGAGAACCAGACCCAAACCCAGTGCCCACCACGGCGATCGCAGCGTCCGACCGATCTTGATCACACCGATGACGACCGCGACTGCCACGACCGTGAGCAACCAGGTCATTCCGGTGGCCATCGAGAACGCCGCACCGGGATTACGCACCAGCCGCAACGTCACGACGTCTCCGACGATCGAAATCGGGTTGCCGGGCTTGACGTAATGCACCACCACGATCTTGGTCACGAGGTCGAACAGCAGAATCACGGCCGCGATCACGACCAGCAACCGCGTCTTGAGCGGCTTCGGAACGAGACTCGCGGCGCTGTCGGTATCGGTCACCTGCGAGTCCGCGGTCTCGTTCGGTGCCGGAACACTACTCGTCTCGGCTGGCGGATCGTCGGCGCGGTCTTCACTCACCTGTCCATCATGGCGTATGGACGGCGGCGGGTCCTCATCCGTGCCGCGCACCACCGGTCTCCACGGGCGGTGTCAGTAGCCTGGTGGCCGTGAAGTCGACCGATCGTTTCCGCACCGTCCGCTCCGGCACCGTCCGCTCCGGTTTCCTCGCCGCCTGCTGTGCACTGGTTCTCGTCGCCGGATGTTCGAGCACCGACTCGGACACCGATCCCGCTCCCGAGCAGGCGGCGTCCTCGAACGAGGTGACGATCGCCGTGACGCCGACGACCACCACCGTGGTCGACCCCGGCACCGAGCCGCGACGCGTACTGGCCTTCGACACCTCCGACGCGAACGAGCAGAACGTGGACCTCACCACCACCTCCACCGTCTCGCAGCAGATCAGCGACGGGACTCCGCAGGACTTCTCCAGCCCCGAACTGACCGTGCCCCTGTCCGCATCGACGTCCGATACCGTCCCGGACGACGACGCCTCGACCGGCGCTACCCGGTCCGTCGAGCTGACCATCGGAGCTGCGACGTCGCCCGACGAGGGACTGACCGACGCCCTCTCCGCATCCGAGGGCTCGTCGGCACGGCTGGCGACCACCGACTCGGGAGCGATCACCGCACTGCACATCACCCCCGCCGACGCCGCGCTCGACACCGCCCGCGCGGCGATCGAACGCTCGTTGAACGCCGCGGTGTACCGCTCCGTCGATTTCCCCGAGGCAGAGGTGGGAGTGGGCGCGACATGGACCGTCGATCAACAGGTACTGAGCGGTATCACGTTGAACCAGCGCACCACGGTCACGCTGCGAGCACTCGACGGTGACCGAGCGACCCTGGACGTCGCGATCACCCAGACGCCCGAATCGACCACCTGGAACCTGCCCGACGACGCGGGGACGCTCAACATCGAGACCTACACGTTCACCGGCTCGGGAACGCTCGAGATCGATCTGACCCGACCGCTTCCCGTCGGCGGATCGATCACCGCAGGTGGCGAGCAGATGTACACCGACCCCGAAAGCACGACCGTGCTACGTCAGACCGTCGGAGATTCGATCACCTGGGCTGCCCGATGACCGCGCGGACCGTGACGCAGCTGCTGGCGGCGCTGTCTGTCCTCGGCGTCGCCGCGTCCGGGTGCAGCGCAGACCAGCCGGCCCCGACCCCTGCACCCGCGCCCAGCTCCGTCCCCGCACCCGACCCCCTGCTCGGTGCCCCGATCACCGACTCCGGCGTCCTCGCCGCAGCGATGTTGGGTCTCGGCGACCTCCCGGACGGCTTCTCCTCGATTCCCGACCCCGTCCAGGATCTCGGTCTCGACCCGGCTCCCGAGTACGACTCCCCCGACGAGTCCGGTACCGACCCGGCCGAGTGCGCTGCGGTACTGGCACCGATCTCGGAGCAGCGGAGCGGTGCGGCGTCGAACGCAGTCGTCCGCTTCTCGGGACCGAACTTCTCCTCGATCGACGAGGATGCGGCGAGCTACCCCGATACGGGCACGGCCGAGGCCTTCACGGCGATCCAGCAGGCGTGGGTGGGGTGCACGACGTTCAGCGGCACGGACGCGGACGGGGTGAGCGTCGACTACGCGTTGGCGGGCCGGGAGCAGTCGACGGTCGGTGACGCGTCGGCCTCGGTACGCCTGACCACCAGCAGTGAAGGGTTCACCTTGGTCTCCGATGTGGTGGTGGCCGTGGTCGACTCGACCGTCGTCCAGATCGTCGTCTCGGATCAGGCCGGCCTGGAACCGGAGACCGTGACCGCTGTCGCCGAGGCTGCCGTCGAACGCATTCGATCGGTGACACCGAGCATGTGAATCGAGCCGGGCCCACGAAAAACTGCCGGTGACACGTCCCCGAGGGGACATGTCACCGGCAGTGTTCTTGTCGGTCAGAGACGATCGGCAGGACTCAGGGTGCGGGGCACGCCGGGCTGGTCAGCTGCGCGAGCGAGACGATGCCGCACGCGTTGTCCTTGGAGAGCTTCCAGACGCCGTCCTCGGGGACGAACTGGAAGGTGCCGGGGTTGGCCTGGCCGTTGAGCGTGATCGTGATGCCTGCGTTGAGGACGCCGGTGCCGAGATCGTCGATGCTGGTGATCTCGATTTGCGCGTTGTTCGCGACGGCAGCGGCGGCGACCTGGTTGATCAGTTCGGGGTCCTCGGATGCACCCTGGATCAGGGCGGCCTTCTCCTCGACCGGAACGTTGGGGTCGAGCCCGCGTACGAGCTGAGCGTTGAGGTCCTCCACGGTCGGCACCGGCGGGTACGCACCGGCGTCGGGAGCGGCAGCGGCAGACGTTGTGACCGCCGTCGTCGTCGCGGTGGGCTCTTCGTCGCCTCCGGAGCTGCAGGCGGTCATGGTGAGCGCTCCGGCGATGGCGATGCCGGCAACCATTGCCCGTCGGGTGTTACGAAGCTTCAAGTGCTTGTCCTTTTCACTCTGAGTCACGTCTCGATCGTTCTGTGACTCGTCGGTCGTCTGGAATGGGGTCGTCTCGGACCTGGTCCACTATGTCAGCTCGACACGCCCGAGTCACAACGCGATCGGCATACCTGTGAAACCTCACAGAGTTTCCTCAGCGACGCCACAACTCACTTCAGGCTGTCGAGAACGTCGGCAACGACCAGGTTCTCGTCCGATTCGGCGAAGGTGCGCGCGATTCCCGGCCCGCTGGTTCGCGTCTCGAATCGCACGGTCACCACCGAGTGACCGGCCCCCTGCACCCAGCCGTGACCGAAGTCGGGATGCCGGACGTCCATGCCCGGTTGCCACCGCGGACCGTCCGGGACGACGACATCCGCGGCGGCCTCGATCAGTGCAGGCGACTCCTCGGTCGCATCCGCGGCCGGCTCGTACTCCAGCTCGGGAAACAGCGAACCCTGTCGCACGGCCGACAATCCGGCCAGCCCGACGCCGACCAGCCTGATCGGACCGACGTCGACCGGATCGACGGCAAGTCGCTGCGCCGTGGCCACGATGGTCTGCTTGTCCACCGTCGCGTACGGCAACGTTGCCGATCGGGTGATGATGCTCATGTCGGACTTGCGCAGTTTCAGTACCACCGTCCTGGCACCCCGACCGTCCTTCAGCAACCGGCGATGCGTCGAATCGACGATGGACTCGATGGCCGGGCGGAGCTGAGCGAGAGAGATCAGGTCCTGTGCGAACGTCGTCTCGGCGCTGACCTGTTTGGCCTCGGCCCGCTCGGCCACGACGCGATTGTCGATTCCGCGTGCGAGCTGATGCAGGCTCGGCCCCATCGTGGCCCCGAGAATCGACGCCACCTCGGACTCCGGGGTGGCCACGAACTTGCCGATGGTGTCGATCCCCAAGCGTCGCAAGCGCTCTCCGGCCACCGGTCCGATCCCCCACAATTTCCGAACCGGCAGAGCCGCCATCAACTCGGCCTGGATTCCCGGAGCGACGACGGTGATGCCGTCGGGTTTGGCCAGTCCCGACGCGATCTTGGCAATCTGTTTTCCGGATCCGGCACCGATCGAGGCGACCAGTCCGGTCTCGGCGAGTATCAGTGCGCGCAGGCCCGCGCAGAACTGCTCGACCTCGTGAACCGTCGCACCGGCGAGTTCGAGCGGCTCACCGAACGCCTCGTCGATCGAGAGTTGTTCGAGAACGGGCATGGGTCCGCGTAGTGCCTCGAAAGCGCGTCGGCTGAGCTCGGAGTAGAGAACGAACCGCGGTGGCAACACCACGGCCCCGGCTCCGACGAGTCGGCGAGCCTGATGCATCGGCATGGCCGAACGCGCCCCGAAGGCACGCGCCTGGTAGCTGCAACCGGCCACCACTCCCCGCCCACCCGCGCCGCCGACGAGGACCGGGCGGCCCCGCAACGTGGGGCGAGTGAGCTGTTCGGCGGATGCGAAGAACGCGTCCATGTCCAGGTGCAGCACCCATCGGCGACTCCGGAGAGTGTCGTCGGCGATGTTCGACATCGTCAGCCGAGATCGACGGTGAAGCCGAGCGCCTGCGCCGCCCGTTCGGGTGTCGGATCCGACCACAGCTCGCCGTACACCTCGCTCGTCGTCAGCGATCGCATGTGCGCGGTGTCGATGTACAGGGTGCCGTGGAGATGGTCGGTCTCGTGGGCCACGATCCTGGCCGGCCAGCCGGCAACCACCTCGTCGATCTCGCGACCGGCTTCGTCGGTGCACTCGAGCCGCACCTCGGCCGCTCGCGTCACGACGGCCTGATAACCGGGAACACTGAGACAACCCTCGTAGAAGCCTGCGGTCCGCGATCCGACCGGGGTGTACCGAGGATTGACCAGTACCCGGAACGGAAGCGGCGTGCGCTCCCGGACCCGGGACACCTCCGCTTCGACGTCGCAGCGATCCTCGATCACTGCGATCTGCAACGGGATGCCGATCTGCGGTGCGGCCAGGCCGACACCGGGCGCGTCGTGCATGGTCGCGCGCATCACCTCGATCAACTCCGCGAACGTCTCGGAGTCGAGCTGACCGGAATACCGCGCTGCCTCGGACCGCAGAACCGGGTCACCCGCCGCGACGATGGGCACGACGCCGCCGCGAGCTTCGGCGAGAAGCTCGCGGACGGCACCGACCGATACGTCGCCGTCGATCATGACGACTTGGTGATCGCTGCCCGCACTCCCTCACCGAGATCGCTGCCGTCGTCGCCGACGCGTCCGTCGACGAGCGAGAGTGCGAGCACCTCACCGGCGATGAGATCGCGGTGCGTGTCGAGCCACGCCTGCCGATGTTCGGGGACCTCGATGACGATGTCGATGCGGTCCGAGACGTCGAAGCCGTGATTGCGACGCGCGTCCTGCAGTTCGCGGATGCGGTCCTTGGCCCAGCCCTCGGCTTCGAGTTCCTCGGTGACGGCGGAATCGAGCACGACCAGTCCGGCGTTTCCTGGCAACGGTGCCGTCGATTCGGGCTCGGCGGCAACGAGCCTGCGAGTGAATTCCTCCGGCAGCAGCGCAATTCCTGCTGCGCTCACCACACCGTCCGCGTCCTCGGACCAATCGCCTGCCTTCACGGCCTTGATGACGGTCTGGACGTCCTTGCCGATCCGCGGGCCCGCAGCACGCGCATTGACGACGAGCTCGAACTTTCCGTGTACCGCAACGTCTTCGGTCAGATAGACCTTCTTGACGTTGACCTCGTCGGCGATGATGTCGACGAACGGACGCAGCCGCTCCGCATCGGCGGCCGCGACGGTCACCTCGGGCAGCGGCAACCGCACGCGCAGGTTCTGTGCCTTGCGCAGACCCAGAACGGTCGAGCACACGGTGCGGACTTCGTCCATGCTCTCGACGAGTTCGGGATCCGACGGCAGTTCGTCGGCCTCGGGCCAGTCCGTCAGGTGCACCGAGCGGCCACCGGTCAAGCCCCGCCACACCACTTCGCTGATCAGCGGCAACAGCGGGGCGGCGATACGCGTGAGCACCTCGAGCACGGTGTGCAGGGTGTCGATCGCGTCGGCGTCCTCGCTCCAGAACCGCGAACGCGACCGTCGCACATACCAATTGGTCAGCGCATCGCAGAACGTGCGCAGCTCGTCGCAGGCACCGGCGATGTCGTTGCCCTCGAGCGCATCGGTGATCGCGTCGCGGGTGGCCGACAGCTTGGCCAGAACGTAGCGATCGAGCACGTGCGGAGAATCGGTACGCCATTGCCCGGGCTTCGAGGCGTAGAGCTGAAGGAAGCTCCACGCATTCCAGATCGGCAGCAACGCCTGGCGGACGCCCTCGCGGATGCCCTGCTCGGTGACGATGAGGTTGCCGCCGCGCAGGATCGGTGAGGACATCAGGAACCACCGCATGGCGTCGGAGCCGTCGCGGTCGAAGACCTCCTTGACGTCCGGGTAGTTGCCCTTGGACTTGCTCATCTTCAAGCCGTCGTCACCGAGCACGATGCCGTGTGCGGCAACGGTCTTGAACGCCGGACGATCGAACAATGCGGTCGCGAGCACGTGCAGGGTGTAGAACCAGCCGCGTGTCTGCCCATTGTACTCGACGATGAAATCGCCCGGGTTGTGCGTGGAGAACCACTCCTCGTTCTCGAACGGGAAGTGCACCTGCGCATACGGCATCGAGCCGGACTCGAACCAGCAGTCCAACACCTCGGGAACGCGACGCATCGTGGACTTACCCGTCGGGTCGTCCGGGTTGGGACGCGTCAGATCGTCGATGTAGGGCCGGTGTAGATCGGTCGGCCGCACACCGAAGTCACGCTCGAGCTCGTCCAGGCTGCCGTACACATCCAGCCGCGGGTAGGCCGGGTCGTCGGAGGTCCACGCCGGAATCGGGCTGCCCCAGTATCGGTTTCGGCTGATGTTCCAGTCGCGTGCACCTTCGAGCCACTTGCCGAACTGGCCGTCCTTGATGTGCTCGGGAACCCAGGTGATCTCCTGGTTCAGCTCGACCATCCGATCACGGAACTTGGTCACCGCGACGAACCACGACGGCACTGCCATGTAGATCAGTGGCTGACCACTGCGCCAGCTGTGTGGGTACGAGTGCTCGATGGTTTCGTGCCGCAGCAACCGACCCGAGGCCTTGAGGTCCTTGATGATCACCGGATTGGCGTCGAACACCATCAGGCCCTCGTACGGCGGCACCAGCGAGGTGAACTTGCCGCCTGCGTCGAGCGGCTGCACCACCTCGATGCCGTTCGCGGTGGCGACGTCCATATCCTCCTCACCGAAAGCCGGTGCGAGGTGGACGATTCCGGTGCCCGAATCGGTGGTGACGTAGTCGGCCTGCAGCACGCGGTGCGAGTTCTCGTGGCCGAGGAAGAAATCGTACGGCGGTGCGTAGGCAAGTCCGACCAACTCGGTACCGGTGTGCTCCGAGAGCACCTCCGGCTCCTCCCCCAGTTCCTTCGCGTAGTGCGAAAGACGCGCAGCGGCAAGCACGTAACGCTCACCGTCGGTGCCTCGCACCTGCACGTACTGCACCTCGGGATGCACCGCGATCGCCAGGTTCGACGGCAGGGTCCACGGCGTGGTGGTCCAGATCAACGCGTTCGCGCCGTCCAGGGGCGAGCCGGGAGCCGTCAACGGCATCGTGACGGTGACCGCGGGATCCTGACGCATCTTGTACGCGTCGTCGAGGCGGGTCTCCTGATTGGACAGGGGTGTCTGCTCGTACCAGCTGTACGGCAGAACTCGGTAGCCCTGGTAGATCAGGCCCTTGTCGTGCAGCGTCTTGAACGCCCACATGACGGACTCCATGAAGTCGACGTCGAGAGTCTTGTAGTCGTTGTCGAAGTCGACCCACCGCGCCTGCCGGGTGACATAGTCCCGCCACTCGTCGGTGTACTGGAGCACCGACTGCTTGCAGTAGGCGTTGAACTTCGCCAGGCCCATCTCGTCGATCTCGGACTTGTCCTTGATACCGAGCTGCTTCTCCGCTTCCAACTCTGCGGGCAGACCGTGGCAGTCCCAGCCGAAGCGGCGCTCGACCTTCTTGCCCCGCATCGTCTGGAATCGCGGGACGAGGTCCTTGACGTAACCGGTGAGGAGGTGGCCGTAGTGCGGCAGACCGTTCGCGAAGGGAGGGCCGTCGTAGAAGACGAACTCCTCGGCACCCGCTCGATTGTCGATGCTGGCTCGGAAGGTGCCGTCCTCGGCCCACTCGTGCAGCACGATGCGTTCGAGATCGGGGAACGGGACACTGCCCGATCGGCCCTCGGCCAAATCGACCAGCGGGTACGACGCATTCTTCGGACGTGCGCTCGCATCTGTCATATCTGTCTCCTCCGTGCCGGACGCGTACTGGACGCGACACCTGTTGGCACGGGGACGACATTCGACGATCGGGACGTCGGATACCGCGGTACCACCCCGCTTGCTCGGCTCCGACGACACTGTCGCCGGAGCAAGCCTCTCCACGTGAGCTGTGACGGGCTCACCCGTTCGGTTCTACTGGACGTCGATTCGAGGTGGTTGCCCCTCGAACCGAGTCGTTCTTCCGAAGGCTCCCCGGTGATGGCCGGATCGACGCCTGAAACAACTGGGGAAAATCAGCACATATTACTTATCGGGTTCCGGCGGTGGTCGTTTGCCCGTCAATGCACCGACAAGTAGCAGGACTGCTCCCACGATACACACGACGATGCAGGCCCACGCCCACACAACCGACCCCGTCATCAACGCGAGAACCAGAAAGCCGAAACCGATAGCCGCTGCGCCGAGAGTCAGGACCAGCACGTGATTCCTCGCTCACCGTTCGACGCGACGTCAGGGTGCGATGCTGCCGTGTTCGGCAGCATCGGCACGAACTCCTGCGTCAGTTGCCCTTGGCGTACGACTGGCTGTACCCCGACGACTGGCTGTCCTGGTTGAAGTTGTCCTGCCCGTTGTCCACCGGCAGCGCCGAGGAACGGTTCTCGAGCTCTTCGAGCTGCGATTCCAGGTAGGACTTGAGCCGCACGCGGTACTCCCGCTCGAACGTCTTGAGCTGCTCGATGCGACCTTCGAGTACCGAACGCTGCTGGTTGATCGTCGCCATGATCTCGGTGTGCTTGCGTTCGGCATCGGCCTGCAATGCGTCGGCCTTCTCCTTGGCCTGACGCAGCTGGGTCTCGGAGCGCGTCTGTGCGTCGGACAGCAGCGACTCGGACTTCTGCCGAGCCTCGGACATCATCGACTCCGAACGCGTGCGGGCATCCGAGACCAGACGCTCGGCGTTGGTGCGCGCGTTGCCGAGCAGCTGCTCGGACTCCGACTTGGCATCACCGGTGAGACGATCGGCCATCTCCTGAGCGAGGCCCAGAATCTTGGCGGCCTGCATGTTGGAGTCGCCACTCTGCTGCGGGGCCGCCGCAACGGGTGCGACCGGAGCGGGCTGCGCCGCGACGGGCGGTGGCTTGGGGGGATCCACCGGGCGCTGTGGCTCGGCCTTCGGTGCCGCGACCTGAGCCGCCTGCGGGCTCTGCCGCGAAGCGTTCTTGGCGTCCGCAAGCTCCTGGTCGAGCTCACCGACCCGCTGGCGGAGGTCGGCGTTCTCTTCGATCAGTCGCGACAACTCTTGCTCGACGAGGTCGAGAAAAGCGTCGACCTCGTCTTCGTTGTAACCACGCTTACCGATGGGCGGCTTGCTGAACGCGACATTGTGCACATCAGCTGGAGTCAGCGGCATGGAAGGATCCCTTCACGCGTCTTGGGGCGGTAGAGCAAGCATTCAGTTATATGCCATTCCGCGCGAGTGCAGAACAATCAAACTGTAACTGGCGTCCATTCTGTCACACAGGACACGCAGCATGCGCTGGGTCCCGCGTTCTAACATTTCGTCTGCGATCTCAGGCCGCGAGACCGCTGGTCACATTCCACGCGATGAAGACGACGAACAGCAGGACCATGATGGACAGGTCCAGTCGCACTCCGCCGAGGTTGAGCGGCGGAATTATCCTGCGGAGGAACTTCACCGGCGGGTCGGTGACCGTGAAGATCGCCTCGAGCACGATGACGACCAACCCGGTCGGTTGCCAATCTCTCGCGAAAGTTCTGATGAACTCGACGATGATTCGACCGATGAGAAGGAGCCAAAAAAGAAACAATACGATGTTGATCACCGTGAACACGATCACGGCTATACTCTGCCTGAATTCGACGGGCTGAGCAAAGCGCGCTGGTCACAGCCCTGCACTACCTCTCCGAACAGCGAATCTCTCACTGCTGACTGTAGAAGCCGGTCTCGGCGATCCGCCTGCGCTCCTGCGGCGAGACATCGACGTCGGCCGGCGAGAGCAGGAATACCTTGGTCGCAACCTTGTCGAAGGAACCGCGCAGCGCGAAGGCGAGGCCTGCCGCGAAATCGACCAGGCGCTTGGCGTCCGCGTTGCTCATCTCGACCAGGTCCATGATGACCGGAGTGCCGTCGCGGAAACGCTCACCGATGGTGCGCGCCTCGCTGTAGTCACGCGGTCGCAACGTGGTGATCTTCGAGAGCGGGCCGCCGTCGTCCGCGATCGGGCTGCGTCGCGTCTCCGCACGCACGTCCATCCGAGTGTCCATGGCCAACGCTCCCCTGGTTGCCGCACCTCGCGTGGTCGGTGCCGCGCCACGTCCTCGTCCGCCGATCGGGGCCAGCGTCGCCGGACGCGGGGCCTCGTAGTCGTCGTAGTCGTCATCGACCTGCGCGTGCCGAGATCCACCGAACGACGGCTTCACGAATTCACGCTCATCCATGTCGTCGTAGCTGTCACGACCACCACGGGAACTGCGTCGCGTGTCCGGATCGTCGAGGTAGTCGTCCTCGTAGTCGGCGAGCGGAACCATGCCGAAGTACGCCTTGAACTTGTGCAGGGTGCTCATCGTTCTGCCTTCCGTGGCGGTGTGTCTACTGTCCATCTCCAGGTTCGCAAGTGTCTGTTGTGACTGATGTGATCCATGGACTGTTATTGCGAGGTTATCGGCCGCGCGCCGAGTATTGCGGTACCGACACGCACGCACGTCGATCCGTGCCGCACAGCAGCTTCCAGGTCTCCGGTCATGCCTGCGGACAGCTCGAGCGCTTCGGGATGATCGGCCGTCAGCCGACGGTGCAGGCTCTCGAGATCGGCGAATGCGGCGTCCGGATCGGCACCGAGCGGTGGCACCGCCATCAACCCCGCCAAACGCAACCCGGACGCGTTCGACACCGCGTCGGCGAGCTCGTGGAGTTCGTCGCGTTCTACGCCGCCGCGGTGCACATCCCCGTCGAGACTGACCTGAACGATCACGTCGAGTTCGGTCCGACGCACACCCTCGTCCAATGCCGCCGTCGTCGCCTTGGACAGTGCGGCCACCAACCGCGCACTGTCGACGGAATGAATGGCGTGCGCCCACGCGGCAACCGACTTCGCCTTGTTTCGCTGCAGGTGTCCGATCATGTGCCAGCGAGGCGGATCGCCGACGAAATCTTCGGCCGTCTCGGCGACCTTGGGCGACGCGTCCTGCTCTCGGGACTCGCCGAAGTCGCGGCACCCCAGTTCGTAGAGAATCCGCACGTCCGAGGCGGGGAAGAACTTGGTCACCGGCAGCAGAGCCACGTCGGCGGGCGACCGGCCCGCATCGACACAGGCACGGTGCAACCGCTCACGCACCGACGTCAACGCCGTCTCGATCTCCTGCGCCCGGTCGGTGCCCGACGCGCCGCCGGTGGGTTCGCTCATGACAACCTCTTCTGCCGGTTCACCGGTCTGCCGTTTCGGCCCGATCACCTGGGGATGTGCTGTCCATCCAGACGACACTGGCGATTCGGCCGGTCGATCCTTCGCGACGGTGACTGAACAAGGCCCGGTCCTCGATGGTGCACCGCGGATCCTGAGCGACCCCGGACACTCCCGCGGCGAGCAGTTGAGCGCGGATACCGGCGGGAATGTCGAGCCCCGGCGTATTGCGGACCGTGGTCGTCGCGCTGCCGGGGAGATGCTTGTCGACGTCCGCTCGCATGGAGGCGGGCACCTCGTACTGTCGGCCGCTCGCCGCCGGACCGAGAAAGGCACCGATCCGCGCCGGAACCGCCCCGAGCTCGACCATGGCGGCCAACACCCGGGGAACGATGCCGATGCGGGCACCGACCCGTCCTGCATGCACCGCTGCGATCACGCCTGCCTCCTCGTCGGAGAGCAGGACCGGCACGCAATCGGCAGTCAACACCACCAGACCGAGATCACGTTGCGTCGTCACCAACGCATCGGTCATCGGCACCGGCTCGGACACCGGACCGTCCACCACGGTGACGGTGCGTCCGTGGACCTGCTCCATGAACACGAGCCGTTCGAGTCCCATACCCAGTCGATCACCGAGGCGTCGACGGTTGGCTTCCACCGAAGCGGGGTCGTCACCTACATGGTCGCCGAGATTGAACGTGTCGAACGGCGGTGCCGAGACGCCGCCCGCCCGCGTCGTCGAGACGCGTCGGACACGAAACGGACCGGCGGAAGCGGTGTCACTCACCGCCGCATGAAGGACGGCACATCGACTTCGTCTTCGCCCTCGTCCTCGGCGATCGGAACGCGACGGCCGGAACCGACGGAGTCGCGGCCCTGTCCGGACGAGTCCCGGCCCTGGCCGGACGAGTCGCGACCGTAACCGGCTGCGGATTCGCGGCTCGACGATTCGCGGTTGGACGAGCTCGACGAGTTCAGCGGCGGCAGACTGCTACCACTCGGTGCGCCGACCGGGTCGCGGAACACAGCACCGTCGGAACTGTCGGTCGATTTGGAGGACACCTCGCCCGAGCGGGCCGATCCGATCGGGCCGCGGGTGGAGGTGGCAGCTTCGACCGGACGCCGCGTCGGGGTTCCGCCGTCGAAGCCTGCGGCGATGACGGTCACGCGGACCTCGTCGCCGAGCGAGTCGTCGATGACGGTGCCGAAGATGATGTTGGCGTCGATGTGTGCGGCTTCCTGCACCAGCGAGGCGGCCTCGTTGATCTCGAACAGACCGAGGTCGGATCCACCGGCGATGGAGAGCAGCACTCCGCGTGCACCTTCCATCGAGGCTTCGAGCAGCGGCGAGTTGATCGCCGATTCGGCCGCCTTGATCGCGCGACCCTCACCGCGTGAGGATCCGATACCCATCAGTGCACTGCCTGCGCCGGACATGACGCCCTTGACGTCGGCGAAGTCGACGTTGATCAGTCCGGGAGTGGTGATCAGGTCGGTGATGCCCTGGACACCGTTGAGAAGTACCTCGTCGGCGCTGCGGAACGCGTCCATGAGGCTGACGGCCGCATCGCCGAGCTGAAGCAGTCGGTCGTTCGGGATGACGATGAGCGTGTCGCAGGACTCCCGGAGCTGCTGGATGCCGGTGTCGGCCTGTCCACCGCGCCGCTTGCCCTCGAAGGAGAACGGCCGGGTGACGACACCGACGGTCAGTGCACCGAGCTTGCGAGCGATGTTGGCGACGACAGGAGCGCCACCGGTGCCGGTGCCGCCGCCCTCGCCTGCGGTGACGAACACCATGTCGGCACCCTTGAGCACCTCTTCGATCTCGTCCTTGTGATCGTCTGCTGCGCGGCGGCCGACCTCGGGATCGGCACCTGCGCCGAGTCCGCGGGTCAGTTCGCGGCCGACGTCGAGCTTGACGTCTGCGTCACTCATCAGCAAGGCCTGAGCGTCGGTGTTGACCGCGATGAACTCGACTCCCTTGAGTCCCTGTTCGATCATGCGGTTGACCGCGTTCACGCCGCCGCCGCCGATGCCGACGACCTTGATTACGGCGAGGTAGTTGTGCGGGGGCGTCATGGGCTCTCGCCTTCCGTGGATTGTTGCCTGAAATGTGGAAAACCCTCAACCTAAACCACAGGCTTAGAGTTATGTCAAGTACTGAACTGGTCGAAACGCTATTCATCGCCGACGACTATCGCCATTAGGCGCGCCGACGCCACGCGAGAAATTCCGGTCCGCGCGTCGAAACTATTTGGTGGTGGGCAGATCCGGACTCGACACGTCGAAGATCTGACCGGGCTGGGACAGCAATGCGATCGCGACCGCGCCCTTGCGCTCGGAGTCGTCCTTGCTGCCCCACACGACGGTGCGCCCGTCGAGCAGCAGAATCGAGATGTCGGACAGCGTGCTCGCCCGCAGCTCGGCGGCCTGATCGCGCAGCAGCGGTGGCAACGTATCGAGAACCGCCAGTGCATCTTTCGTCACCGGATCACCGAACACCGGATTGTCGGTCACCAGACGCACCACCCCTGGCGGTGGCGGCGCGATCGCGAAATCGACGCCGGTGGAGTCCAGGAGATGGGTGCCGTCCGGAGAATCGAAGAACGCCACCGGAACTCGCTCCTCGACCGTCACCTGCACGGTGGACGGATACTGGCGTTGCACGCGGACCGTCGCCAGCGCCGGGATCGTTGCCACCCGCTGCGCCGCCCCCGCCGTGTCCACCCGAACCAGCGGAAGGCCGACGGGTACGTCCAGCCGGTCGAGGATCTCCTGCTCGGACACCGACGATGCCCCCGCGACTGCGATGGTGCGAACGGACAACAGCGGCGTGAAGTACACCAGCGCAGCCGATCCCACCACGACGACCACCACGGCGAGCGCAATCAGAGCGGCTTTGCGACGCGACCGCTTCACTCGGGCGCGCTCTTCTTCCCGTGCCTGAGCACGGGCTTGCTTGTCGGTGACCGCGGACGGCGAATCACCCTCTCGTGCAGCTGTTCCCGACCTCGAAGAACGGACTCGATCGGAGCGGCGGGTCACGTCGACGGCCGATCCTTCGGTACTCCGCGGCCGGTCGCAGCACCGAAATCGGTCTTCGAGCGAAGCGCATCGAGAATCGGCCCGCCGAGCATCGTCACGTCGCCGGCTCCCATGGTGATGACGACATCGCCGGGCACACTCAGGTGGGCGACCTGCTTGGCCACCAACGACAGATCCGGCTGATAGTTCACCGGCTTGGTCACCGAAGCGGCAACCAGCGCCCCCGTCACACCGGGCAATGGCTCCTCGCGCGCGCCGTAGACGTCGAGCACGACGATCTCGTCGGCCAACGACAACGCGGCACCGAACTCCTCGGCGAACGTCGCGGTCCGCGAGTACAGGTGCGGCTGGAACACCACCACCACCCGTCCCTGCTCGCCACCCGAACGATCCTGGCCTGCTACGAGGGCCTGCGCGGCAGTCAGCACCGCACGCACCTCGGTCGGGTGGTGCGCGTAGTCGTCGAACACGCGGACGCCGTGCTCACGCCCGGTGAACTGAAAGCGTCGATGCACGCCGCCGAAACCGGTGAGTCCGGCCAGCAATTCCTCGACTCCGGCACCGACCTGGCGCGCCGCGACGAACGCCGCCAGCGCGTTGAGTGCAGTGTGCCGACCGGGGACGCCGAGCCGTACGGTGCGCGCCGCGTCCTCACCTGCGATCTGCAACTGTGCGACGCCGCCGATGTCCTCGGGCTCCCACGCCAGCAGCCGAACGGCCATGTCGACCGGCCCCGCGTCGACGTCCGAGGACCCGTATCCCAGCACCGTGACTCCCGGAAGGTTCCGCTCGACCACGCGTCGAGCGAGCGCCGCCGAACCCGGGTCGTCCATACAGGCCACGAGCACACCGCCGGGACCGAGGAGCGCAGCGAAATCGTCGAACACCTGAACATAGGCGTCGGTGGTGCCGAAGTAGTCCAGATGATCGGCCTCGATGTTGGTCACGATGATGACGTTGGCCTTGTACTGCAGCAGCGAGCCGTCACTCTCGTCCGCCTCGGCCACGAACACGTCGCCGCTGCCGTGATGGGCGTTGGTCCCGGCTTCGTTGAGCTCTCCTCCGACGGCGAACGACGGATCGAACCCGCAGTGCTGCAGGGCGACGACCAGCATCGAGGTCGTGGACGTCTTTCCGTGCGTACCCGAGACCAACAGCGTGCGGTATCCCTGCATGAGAGAAGACAGCACGGCCGGTCGCAACACCACCGGGATTCCACGCATCCGAGCTTCGACGAGTTCGGGATTGGTCTGAGGAATCGCGGCGTGGGTCGTCACCACCACGGTGGGTCCGCCGTCGATCATGTCCAGGGCGCTGGCGTCGTGACCGATGCGGACCTGGGCGCCGCGTGCGCGCAATGCGAGCACGCCGCGCGATTCCTTGGCATCCGAACCCGACACCTGTCCCCCGCGAGCGAGCAGGATCCGCGCGATGCCGGACATGCCGGCACCACCGATGCCCACCATGTGTACTCGTTCGAGCTCTGCCGGCAGATCCGACATCGCACCCTCAGTTGTCACGCGGACGTCTCCCTCGTTCTCTTCTCATGCGCGACGCCGCCCAGCTCAGCGCCGCGACGCGTGCGCGGTGTCGAGCACGATCTGCGCGACGGCAGCTGCTGCGTCCTTGTGCCCGGCACCGGCGGCGGCACGAGACATGGTGGCGATTCGTTCGGTGTCGGTCAGCAGCGCGACCACTGTCTCGCTCACGTACTGCTCGGTCAGTGTCGCATCGGGTACCAGGATGCCACCTCCGGCGTCGACCACGGGACGGGCGTTGAGTTCCTGCTCGCCGTTGCCGTGCGGCAGGGGCACGTAGACGGCGGGCAGACCGGTCGCGGAAACCTCGGCGACCGTCATGGCACCGGAGCGACAGATCGCGAGGTCCGCAGCCGCATACGCCAGATCCATCCGGTCGATGTAGGCACGCGCGACGTACGGCGCGGCCGGATTGCGCTGCTCGACGTCGAGCGAGTTCTTCGGACCGTGGGCGTGCAGAACCGAGATACCAGCATCGGCGAGGGCCGCCGAGGCTCCGGACACCGCGTCGTTGAGCGATCGGGCCCCCTGTGAGCCGCCGAACACCAGCAGCACCGGGCCGTTCTCGGGCAGGCCGAAGTGCGCGCGAGCCTCCGCGCGGACGGCAGCCCGATCGAGGCCGGTGATGGTGGGACGCACGGGAATTCCGATCACGTCCGCGTCGGCAGCACCGCGCGCGGCGATCCCCGAGCCCGCGACCGCGGCGAGAACCCGCTCGGCCGAGCGGGCACCGACCTTGTTGGCGATACCCGCTCGTGCGTTGGCCTCGTGGATGACCACGGGAATTCGGCCGCCACGGCCGAACAGTCGACCGCGGGCCGCGAGATAGGCCGGTAACGCGACGTAGCCGCCGAATCCGACGAGCACGTCCGCCTCCACGGCCGCGAAGATCTCTCGGGTGCGGCGCACCGATCGCACGACGCGCAGCGGCAACTTGAGCAGGTCGACGGTGGGCTTACGGGGCAGCGGAACGGGCGGAATGAGCTCGAGTGCGTACCCGCGAGCCGGGACGAGAGTCGTCTCGAGGCCCCGGCTGCTGCCGAGAGCGGTGACGGTGACGGTGGGGTCGAGGACACGCAAGGCGTCGGCCACAGCGAGCGCAGGCTCGATGTGCCCGGCCGTTCCGCCCCCGGCAACCACTACGGAAATCGGTCGAGATGTCTGCTTCACCGTCGATATCCTCGCTCACCCGAGCGGACGGGAGGGCGACCGGGTTGTGGTTCCGGCCGCGGACGGTATGCCGATCGCGATCCTGCGGCGGGCTCTCGCCGGACCGGATCGCTTCGACGGGGGTTGCCGCGGGCGTTACCGCGGGGAGCGTCGCCCCGGTACGCAGCCGATGTGGGCGACATCGTGTCGGTCCGTGAACTGGAGACGCGCGTGCGGGCACGGCCGGGTTCGGCAGCCCGCGCTGTCCGTGCGTCACTGCCCTTGCCCTTACGGGACTCGAGGCGTTTGCGATCCTGCGCCGCCAGTGTGGGGCGAGTGGACTTCGAGCGCGCCATCGCGGCTCGCTTGGGCGAGAACACGGCGGGCAGCGGCAGCTTCAGAGCTCGCGCGATTCGGCCCTCCTGCCCTGCGTGCAGGGCCGCGATCGCCTCGGGTTCGTGGCGGGCGGCGCTCGCGATGATGCCGAACATCAGCAGCGTGATCGCGGTCGAGGTGCCACCGTAGGACACCAGGGGCAGCTGCAGACCGGTCACCGGCAGCAACCCGACGACGTAGCCGATGTTGATCATGGCCTGGCCGAACACCCAGCACGTGGCACCTGCGGTCAACAGCCGCAGGAACGGATCGACCGAACGCATGGCGATGCGCAGGCCGGTGTAGACGAAGAGACCGAACAATCCGATGACTGCGAGGCAGCCGATCATTCCGAGTTCCTCGCCGATGATGGCGAAGATGAAGTCGTTGTGCGCGTTGGGCAGGTAGCTCCACTTCGCGCGGCTCTGCCCGAGCCCGCGACCGAACATTCCGCCGTCGGCCAGCGAGTATTTCGCCTGGGTGGACTGATAGGACAGGCCCTGGGTGTCCTCACCCGGGTTGAGCCAGGCCTTGACGCGATTGGATCGGTAACCGGCGGTGAACGCGAGCACGGTCGCCAACGCCAGACCGGTCATCAGCACCGCACCGAACAGCCGAGCGTTGAGGCCGGCGAACCACAGCAGTGCCACCAGGATGATGCCGAGGGCGATGGCGGTACTGAGGTTCGGCTGCAGCACGACGAGCAGACACATCAGCAGACCTGCAGGCAACAGCGGCACCAGCAGCGATTTGATGTTGCCGTGCTCGCTGCGCCGCGAGGCCAACAGGTGTGCGCCCCACAGAACCAGCGCGACCTTGGCCAGCTCGGACGGCTGGAAGGACACGACGCCGAAGTCGAACCAGCGGCGCGCACCTTGGCGTTCGGCACCGATTCCGGGAATGAGCACCAACATCAGCATGGTGATCGAAACCAGGAACAGTGGAAAAGACAGCTTCCTGAGGTAGCGAACCGGCAGCCGGAGAGCGACGTAGAACGCCACGACTCCCAGCGCGACACCGATCAGCTGCTGGGTGAAGAGCGCGTACCCGGACTCATCGGCTGCGAACGACTCGGCGGACGACGCCGACAGCACCATCACCAGGCCCAACACCGTGAGCAGTACCGCGATCGTGACGACGAGGTGGAAGGACGCGAGCGGTCGGCCGAACCACAGGCCGATTCGGGTGCGTGGAGCGGCGGTGCGGCGAGGTGGACGCGGCGGATGACCGGCGGCAGTCACGATCGCGACGATCCGATGTCGGTGGCCTCGAGGCGCTGGACCGACTCGGCGAAGCTGCGGCCGCGGTGGCCGTAGTCGGCGAACATGTCCAGTGACGCGGCGGCCGGGGCCAGCAGGACCGTATCCCCCGGCGCGGCGAGTTCGGCCGCATGGGCCACGACCGCCCGCATCACCGCATCAGCATCTTCAGCACCATGAGTCACACCAGCATCGTCTCCCGAAGGGAGCCTGACGACCGGAACATCGGGCGCGTGTCGCGCCAAAGCCTCTGCGATCTGCATCCCATCGCGCCCGAGAACGACCGCAGCCACGAGACGATCGGCGATCTCGACCACCAGATCGTCGATCACCGCACCCTTCAGCAACCCACCCGCGATCCACACGACGCGATCGTGCGCCGAGATCGAGGAGCGAGCGGCGTGCGGGTTGGTCGCCTTCGAGTCGTCGATGAACGTCACCCCGCCGAGCTCGCGCACCACCGCCGCACGATGCGGACCCACCCGATAGGTCTGCAGCCCGACCCGAACAGCGTCGGCGTCCACCCCGATCGAACGAGCCAGCGCGCCTGCCGCGAGCGCATCGAGAATGCCGGACGGGCCGCTCGGCTCCACGTCCTCCGCAGCGAGAAGCTCGACGTTCGCACCGAAGGCGTCGTCCACGAGAATCCCTGCCCGCACTCCCAGCTCACCCGAGGCCGGCTCACCCAACCGAAACCCGACGACGGTGGCTGCGGGCGATCCGGCAGCGAGACCCGCCGCCCTGGAGTCGTCGAGACCGATCACCGCGACATCGCCACTCAACGCACGAGCCTTGGCCTGGACGTAACCGTCCATGCCGCCGTGCCAGTCGAGATGGTCCTCGGCGATGTTGAGCACCACCCCCGCCGCCGGACGCACCGACGGAGCCCAGAACAACTGGAACGACGACAACTCCACGGCGAGCACACTCGGATGCGGGGTACCACGCAACGCGTCGGCGATGGGGAGTCCGATGTTGCCGCAAGCCACCGATGCGATGCCTGCGGCGTCGAGTATCGACGCCAGCATCGAGGTGGTGGTCGTCTTTCCGTTGGTGCCGGTGACCACCAGCCAGCGAGTTCGGGGTCCGTACAACTCGGCCCGGTCCACGTGCCAGGACAACTCGACATCGCCCCACACCGGAATGCCCTGCTCGGTGGCCGCGGCCAGCACCGGAGAGTCGGGACGAAAGCCGGGACTGGTGACGACGAGCGAAAACGCAGCGAGCGCCGCCGGATCGTCGAGCAGGTCGTCCTGCAGCACCACGGCAGCCCCGGAGTCCGACGCCTCGTCCAGCGCGGCACGATTCGAGTCGGTGACGGTGACGATGGCACCGAGATCGAGCAACGGTTGCACGACGGCCAGTCCCGAGATGCGGGCACCGGTCACCAGCACCGAACTGCCGCGCAACCAGGTCAGGTCGGTCCGAGCGTGGTGCGGAGATTCGGCCATGCCCTATCCGCCGACAGCAGCGAGATACTCGCTGTAGAACAGAGCGAGTCCGACGGCCGACGCGATGGCGGCCAACAACCAGAACCGGATGATCACCGTCGTCTCGGCCCATCCGGCCAACTCGAAGTGATGATGGAACGGTGCCATGCGGAACACGCGTCGGCGACTGGATCGGAACACCGCGACCTGGATGACGACCGATGCGGCCTCGGCGACGAACAGCGCACCGATGACCACCATGATCAGTTCGGTCTTGGTCACCACCGACAGGCCTGCGATCAGACCGCCGAGGGCCAGGGATCCGGTGTCGCCCATGAAGATCTTGGCAGGCGCGGCGTTCCACCACAGGAAGCCGATGCAGGCTCCCGCTGCGGAGGCGCAGACCAGTGCCAGGTCGAGGGGATCTCGGACGTCGTAGCAGCCCGGGGCTGGCCCGGCGGGGCCTGCGCACGCCTGGCGGTACTGCCAGAAGGTGATGACGGTGTAGGCACCGAGCACCAGTGTCATCGACCCGGCTGCGAGGCCGTCCAGTCCGTCGGTGAGGTTGACCGAGTTGGACCACGCGATCACGAGCAGGCAGACGAAGAACACGAAGACCACCGCGGACATCGACCAGGTGGCGATGTCGCGTACGTACGACAGTTGGGTGCTGCCAGGAGTGAGCCCACTCTCGCTGCGGAACTGCAACACCAGGATCGCGAACAGCACGGCTGCCGTTATCTGACCGACGTACTTACCGGTGGCGTTCAGACCCAGGTTGCGCTGCTTGCGGATCTTGATGAAATCGTCGAGAAAGCCGACGAGACCGAGCACCGTGGTCAGGCCGAGAACGAGCAGGGCCGAGGCCGACGGACCGTCTGCGTCGTAGCCGATACCGATCAGATGCGAGCCCCAGTAGCCGGCCCAGATGCCGACCAGAATTGCGACGCCGCCCATTGTCGGTGTGCCCCGCTTGGACTGGTGACTCGCCGGGCCCTCCACTCGAATCTCCTGGCCGAAGCCCTGTTTCGAGAAGGTCTTGATCAGCACCGGGGTCAGGAGGATCGCGACCGCGAGCGCGATGCCTCCGGCGAAGAGGATCTGCCTCACTGCTCACCCTCCGCGGTGGCGCTCGACGCATCGGCCAGCAGGGCGTCTGCGACGGTCCACATCGCCCCGGACTGCGAGGCCTTCACCAGCACGATGTCGCCGGGACGCACTTCCTCGTGCAGTACTGCGATCGCCGTTTCACGGTCGGGCACCAGCATCGATTCCTCGCCCCACGAACCCTCCATGACGGCACCCTGGTGCAACGCCCGGGTGGGACGGCCGGTGTCGACGATGATCAGACGGTCGACGTCGAGGCGGACGGCGAGGCGGCCGATCGCGTCGTGCTCGACCACCGAGTCCGAACCCAGTTCGCCCATCTCTCCCAGCACCGCCCAGCTGCGGCGTTTCGGCCCGTCGTCGCGACGCGACATCGACACCAGTGCTTTGAGTGCGGCGCGCATCGAATCGGGGTTGGCGTTGTACGAGTCGTTGACGACGGTGACGCCGTCGGCGCGGGTGCGCACGTCCATCCGCCTGATCGACGTCGGTGCGGCGGCCCCGACCGCCTGGGCAACCTGCGTCAGCGTTGCTCCGCACTCGAGTGCGACGGCCGCTGCCGCGAGGGCGTTGCCGACCTGATGCTCACCGTGCACCGCCAGGGTGATCGGTACCGAACCCGCTGCGCATTCGAGCGTGAACGACGCCCGGGCGTCGGTGTCGACCTGCACGTCGACTGCTCTGATGTCGGCATCTGCGTTGCGCCCGACCGTGACGACGGCAGCCGTTGTACGCGTGACCATTTCGGCGACGAGGCGATCGTCGATGTTGAGGATCGCCACTCCCCCGTCGGCGGCACTCGGCAGCGCCTCGACCAGCTCGCCCTTCGCCAGTGCGATGGCCGCGCGCGAGCCGAACTCGCCCAGGTGCGCGGTTCCGACGTTCAGGACAACCCCGATCCGGGGCGGTGCGAGCGTGGCGAGTTCGGCGATGTGGCCGATTCCTCGGGCGGACAATTCCAGACAGAGGAAATCGGTGTCGGCATCCGCTCGCAGCGCCGTCCACGGATGTCCCAATTCGTTGTTGAACGATCCGGGCGGTGCCACCACCGAGCCCAGAGGCTCGAGGACCGCAGAGATCAGGTCCTTGGTCGAGGTCTTCCCGGAGGATCCCGTCACACCGACGACGGTCAGGCCGTGCTCGGCCGTCAACTCGAGCACCGAGGCCCGGGCCAGAGCGCCGAGCGCGGACAGTACTGCCGAACCGGAGCCGTCCGGGTCGTTCTCGAGTGCCATCGCGCGGCTCTCGTGCGGAACCGGACTGACGACCACGGCCGGTACGCCCACCGGACGCGCGGCCAGTACCAGCGCCGCACCTGCGGCAACCGCGGCGGGGGCATGGTCGTGACCGTCCACCTTCGCGCCGGGTAAGGCGAGGAAGATGCTGCCGGGGGTGACCTTGCGGGAGTCGAACTCCACCGGTCCTGGCACCACGACCGTCGGATCCGGCACATCGTGCACCGTGCCTCCGACGATCTCGGCGAGGCGGTCGATCGAGAGGGGGATCACCGTACGCCCGCGCTCGTGCCGACCCGACGCGCATCGATGGCCGAGGCGAGTATCACTCGATCGTCGAACGGATGCTTCACACCCGCTACCTCTTGTCCGGTCTCGTGCCCTTTACCTGCGATCAACACAACATCCCCTTCGCGTGCCCACGCCACGGCCTGTTCGATCGCCGCTGCGCGGCCTGCCACGTTTCGTACTTCACCGCGAGCCTCGTCCGGCACCGACAGTGCGCCGTCCTCGACGGCCTGTCGAATGATGGCCGGGTCCTCGCTGCGCGGGTTGTCGTCGGTCACCACCAGGAGCTCTGCGCCGCGCGCACCGGCGGCACCCATCAGGGGACGCTTCGCGGTGTCGCGGTCGCCACCTGCTCCGAGTACCACCGCGATTCGTCCACGCGAGGATTCGCGCAACGTCGCCAGCACGGCCTCGACGGCGGCAGGCTTGTGCGCGTAGTCGACCACCGCCAGGAAGTTCTGTCCACGGTCGATCCGCTGTACGCGGCCCGGCACGTCGACCGTCGCGACCCCGGTCACGGCCTTGCTCACGTCGGCCCCGGCCGCCGCGCAGGTCGCCAACGCCAGCACGGTGTTCGCGACGTTGTAGCGACCCGGCAACCGGACCGAGACCGGCAGCGACGCACCCTCCGGATCGGCGACCGTGAACGACTGGGTGCCGTCGTCGTGCTTGGCCCAGTCCGAGACCGTCCACTGCGAATCGGCCCCGGTCGACGCGGTCACCACGGCCGACCCGGCCGATCGAGCGATGTCGGCCATCCGCATGCCCCACGCGTCGTCGACACAGACGACGGCGGTGTCGGCACGAACCGCCGAGTCGGCCGCGAACAACCGACTCTTGGCCGAGAAGTAGTCCTCGAGAGAGTCGTGAAAATCGAGGTGATCCTGGGAGAGATTGGTGAACGCACCGATCGCGAAGCAGGTGCCGTCGACCCGGCCGAGGGACAACGCATGGGAGGACACCTCCATCACCACCGTGTCGACACCTTGCTCGACCATGACGGCGAAGAGCGCATGCAGCTGCGGGGCCTCGGGCGTGGTGAGCGCGCTCGGTACATGCCGGCCCAGAACACGTGTCTCGATGGTGCCGATCAGACCGCATCGACGACCTGCAGCAGTCAGGCCGGCTTCGAGCAGATACGACGTCGTCGTCTTTCCCGAGGTACCGGTGATACCGATGACGGTCATCTTCGACGACGGGTTGCCGTACACCAGAGCGGAGACCGCACCCAACACCTGGCGCGGGCGCTCGTGCACCAGAACCGGAACTTGTCGACCCGTGCCTGCGAGCGCTCCCCGCACGATCTCGAGTCCGGCCGGATCGGTGAATACCGCCACGGCACCCCGCTCGACTGCGTCGGCGACGAACTCGGCACCGTGTCGAGACGATCCGGGCAGTGCGGCGAAGAGATCGCCGGGAAGAACGGACTGCGCGCGCAGATCGATACCGGTCACGCTCACACCGGCGGGATCGGCCTCGCCGATCGTTGCACCGACCGCGGACGCCACCTCCCGCACTTCGGTGTGCGGTGGATGCGCCGGACGTGAACCCGGAGCCGGTTGTGAATCCGATGACACAGTCACTCCTGCTCCCTTCCTCTCTACTGCCGGCCACGCGCCTGCCGCGGCTCGATCACGCCGCGGCGGCAGACGAACGAAGACGCCCGAGCCGATGTGTCAGATTACCGGCGTCCGGGATCGTGATGTCGCCGCCCCGACTACGAGGACCGGCGGGTCGGGATCTCAGTCCGCCTGCAGAACCAGCTTGGGTCCGGGGTCCGCGGACATCGGCACGCTGTCGCGCTGCAGCATCCAGCTGGCGATGTTGTGGAACAGCGGTGCTGCCGACTGGCCGCCCGAACCGTCGGCGCTGCGGGTCGGGGCGTCGAGCATGATCCCGATCACGTAGCGGGGATCGTCGGCGGGCGCGATACCGGCGAACGTGATCCAGTAGTTCGAGTTCGAGTAGCACTTGCACTCGGGGTCGACCTGCTGAGCCGTACCTGTCTTGCCGCTGATCTGGTAGCCCTCGACCCCAGCGGCCACTCCGGTACCGCGCTGGTTCCCGGTGTCGTCCTGGGTGACGGATCGGAACATGTTGCGGACGGTCTTCGCGGTATCGGGACTGACCACGTACACCCCGTCCGGCTGCTGGGTCTCGGTTCGCTGACCGTTGGCGTCCACTGTCGCTTCGACGATCCGCGGCGGGATGCGAACCCCGTCGTTGGCGATGGCCTGATACATCCCCGTCATCTGCAACAGCGTCATGGACAGGCCCTGACCGATGGGGAGGTTGGCGAACGTTCCACCCGACCACTGATCACGGCTCGGTACATTTCCCGCGCTCTCGCCTGGCAGACCGACGTCGCTGCGTTGGCCGAGGCCGAACTTGGTGAGCATGTCCGCGTAGCGATCCTCACCGACGCGCTGCGCCAGCATGAGGGTGCCGACGTTGGAGGACTTACCGAACACGCCGGTCGTCGTGTACGGCACGACGCCGTGGTCCCACGCGTCCTTGACCGACACGCCGGACATGAAGATGCTGCCCGGTACCTGCAGCACCTCGTCGGGTGTGGTGAGTCCGTACTCGACGGCTGCGGCCGCGGTGATGATCTTGTTCACCGAACCGGGTTCGAACGGCGTGGTGACGGGCAGATTGCCCATCTCCTTCGTGCGCTCGTTGTTGCCGACTCCGATACCGGGGTTGAAGGTGTTGTCGTTCGACATGGCGAGCACCTCGCCGGTGTGCGAATCCTGCACGTACGCCGAGGCGTTCTTCGCTCCCGACAGGTCCTTCGCCAACTGCACCTGCTGTTGCACGTAGTACTGCAGATCTGCGTCGATGGTCAGTTCGACACTCGAACCGTTGACTGCAGGCTGCTTGTCCCGCCAGCTTCCTGGAATGACGGCACCGTCGGATCCGCGGTCGTAGGTCTGCGAACCGTCGGTTCCGGCCAGGGTCGCGTCGAGCGAATCCTCCAGACCGAGCAGACCGTGTCCGTCCCATCCGGTGGCACCGACGATGTTCCCGGCCAGCGATCCGCCCGGGTACTCACGGATGTCCTGACGCTCGAGTCCGACCTGCTTGAAATCCTTGCTGATCTTCGACGCCACGGTGGCGTCCACACCGCGGGCGAGGTAAGTGAATTCGTCGTTGCTCTTCAGCTTCGCGAGCAGGTCCTTCTCGCTGATCACATCGCCGAGATCGCTGTGGATGCGGGCAGCGATGTCCTCGAGGTACTGCTCGGTCTCCGGCTCGGTGGGGTCCTTCGCCCTCGCCTCGTCGAGTTCCTTGCGAACCCGAACCGGTTGGAACGTCAGCGCTTTGGCCTCCATCGTGAAGGCGATCGGATTGCCGTTGCGGTCCAGGATGGATCCACGCATCGCCGGATCGACGAGAGTCGTGGTGCGTTGCGACGCCGACTCGGCCGACAACCTCGGCGCATCGAATCCCTGAATCCACAGCAACTGTGCCGCCGCGACGGCGAGCGCCACATACATCAGGACGCGACCGGTGCCGTGACGGAACCGAAAGGTGGACGAGTCGAGACGCTTTCGGCTCGGTGGCCGACGGCGTGGAGCAGGCGACGGCCTGGTCACTGCCCGCCACCCGATGCTTCGCCGGTGGACTCGGGGGCTTCGACCGAAGGTGTTTCGAGCGAGGGGATGCTCATGGGAACCAATTGTTCAGCAAGCGCGGTGTTTCCAGCTCCATTGCTTGTACTCGGCGTGGCGGCGCGGGTGTCGATCGTGCCCGAGGTTCGGTTGGGCTGAGACGCGCTTCGCGGCGTCTGCTGCTGCGATGACTGCGTGCTCGGATTCGCGACGGTGCCCTCGCCTGCGGCCGCGGCCGGTACCGGATCGAGCGGTGCCACCGGTGCACCGTCGGCCGGAGCCGGAGTACCGACGACCTGGACACCGCCGTCCGGCGCGACGATCAGACGCGCGGAGTTCTTCGCCGGGACCATCCCGAGCTCGGCGGCCTTGCGCGCCAACTCCGGAGCCGATTCCGCCAACTCCACATCACGCTGCAACGACGCCCGCTCCTGAGCGAGTTCGGCGTTGACGGCCTTGGCGGCGCTGAGATCGTAGGAGTCTCCTGCGGACCGAGTGGTCAGGAGCAACGTCAGACCGAGACCGATGGCGAGCAGGCCGATGATCAAGGCGACGAACGGAATTCGCGCGGCGATAGCGCTTCCGTTCAGCGAAGGCCGCGCACCGGCCCCGGAACCACGCGCAGAATCCGAGGTATGGATCGACGCACGCTGCTGCCTGCGCTCGTATGCGCGAAGTGCAGCGCCTGATCGTCCACCACCCTTGCTCGTACGTTCGGGTCGCGAGAGTGGAGCCTGCGGAGCGACCCTGTTCCTCGGTGCTGGAACCCGATTGCGTTGTGTTCCAACGGTTGTGCCTGGAACCGTCATTCCGCTCTCCTTGCAATCCGTTCGGCGGCGCGCAATCTCACCGGAGCCGAACGTGGGTTGTCGTCTATTTCTGAATCCGAGGCACGCTCGGCACCTCTGGTCAGGAGCCGGAACTCCGGACCCATTCCTGGAAGCTCGACCGGCAGCCCCTCGGGACTGCGGGACTTGATCCGAGGTGCCAACTCCTGCTTGACGACTCGGTCTTCGAGCGATTGATACGACATGAAGACGACCCGGCCGCCGACAGCCAACGCGTCGAGCCCGGCAGGTACCGCCGCCTTCAACGAATCCAGTTCACCGTTGACCTCGATGCGAAGTGCCTGGAAGGTGCGCTTGGCAGGGTGTCCGCCGGTGCGCCGGGTCGCGGCCGGAATTGCGGCATAGAGCAATTCGACCAACGGGCCACTCGTGGTGAAGGGCGTGTGCTCTCGGCGTCGCAGTACAGCGGAAGCGATCTTGCCGGCGAACCGTTCCTCGCCGTACGTGCTGAGGACCCGTGCGATGTCGCCGTGCGAGTACGTGTTGAGGACGTCTGCGGCGGTGATTCCCACGGTCGGATTCATTCGCATGTCGAGTGGGGCGTCCACGGAGTAGGCGAATCCGCGATCGGACTCGTCCAACTGCATGGACGACACTCCGAGGTCGAACAGAATCGCGTGAACGGAGCCGACAGCAGGCAGACCGGCCTCGTCGAGGGCTTCGGCGATGCCGTCGTAGGTCGTGTGCACCAACGTGATTCGATCGGTGAATGGAGCCAAGCGGGCTCCGGCCAGCTCGAGCGCATCGGGATCCCGGTCGAGTCCGATGAGGTGCAGGTGCGGACAGGTCCGCAGGAAATGCTCGGCGTGACCGCCGAGGCCGAGCGTTGCGTCGATCATGACGCGAGTACCGCCGGTGGAGCCGAGTGCGGGTCCGAGCAGTTCGTCGGCTCGTTCGAGTCGAACCGGAACGTGGAGCGGGCCGGCGGATCGACGGTGGGTTCGGTCGGCGGACGACTCGATGTCGTCCGGTCCGGTGCCCTCCGTCATGGTTCCTCCCGGTCGCGCGTACGTACTTCTCGCCCGGGTCCGGGCCGTGCGGGTCGCCCACCGAAGCCGACGCGAATGCATCGAGGTCCCTGTCCGATAGGGAACCTGGCGTTGGGGAAGAACGTCAGGGTCCTGATCTGCGAAACCTGGCGTTGGGGAAGAACGTCAGGGTTCTGATCGGGCAGAGGCCTCGCTGCACTCGCAGGCGACCTGGTTCGGGCTACAAGATCCCTCCGAGGGACTCGTCGAAAGCGTCGGAGAAATCCTGTTCGTTCTCAGCGGAGTAGCGCGCCCACGCTTCGTCGTTCCAGATCTCGATGAAGTCCATCGAACCGATCACCACGCAGTTTCGTTCGAGCCCCGCGTACCGGCGATGCTCGGGACTGATGGTGATTCGACCCTGTCCGTCCGGCCGCTGTTCGTCGGTTCCCGAGAAGAACTGGCGAACGTAAGCACGGGCTTTGGGGTTGGCACGAGAAGCCGCCGTCAATTTCCGAGAGCGCTCTGCGAAATCGGCCGCGGTGTAGACAGCGAGGCTGAAATCCTGCCCCTTGCTCACCATGACCCCTCCTGCAAGCGCGTCCCGAAACTTGGCCGGCAACGTGAGTCGACCCTTGTCGTCGAGCTTCGGCGTGTAGGTACCGAGAAACACTCGCCACCTCCAGCCTCGACTCTCCGCTGCGGACCACTTTACCCCACTCTCCCCCACTTCGAACCATCCGAAGCCGGAAAACTTTGGCGAAAGTGACATTCATGCAGCTCAGCATGCACAAGATCGGCGGCATCGGCAGCGATGCCGCGGGTGATATCGCCGGTTCGATTCGGGAGCGACAGCCCTCGGGTCCGTCACTGAAGCCGCCTGACCAGCACCTCGACGTCGGGTGTGGCGGATGGACGCAGATCTCTGCCCTTCAGTGGGGCCTCGGTGGGGAGAAGTGGGGAATGTGGGTGAAAGTGGGGAGTGTCGGGGAGGGATCCCAGAATTCCCGTGCGCGGGAGTGTTCGAGCCGGCCCTCGACGCGGAGCGGAGGGCTGCAGGCAATTCTGCGGCGTCTGTTCGCGGGCAGAAAACGACAACAGCACCTCACCCGAGGGTGAGATGCTGTTCTACGTCGACGCGTGAAGTTGTGGAGACGAGTCGGTTCGATGGAACCCGGTCGATTCAGTCCTGCTCGAACCTCTTACGGAACCGATCTTCCATGCGAGAGGTGAAGCTGCCGCCCTTGCGACCACCCTTCGATTTCTGCCCGGTAGAACGCCCGGACGTCTCGGCAGCATCGTTGGCTGTGCTGCTTTCGTCCTGCGACGCTGCGGCTCCCTTGCTGGAACCGCCGAACAGGAACAGTGCCCCGGCACCGAACATCAACAAAAAGCCGATGAGACTGACGACGAGAAAAGCCAAACTGTTCGTCGACAATGCAACACCGGCGACGAGCAACACGAGTCCCACTACGAACAGCGCGGCAGCCTGAAAGCGCCTCCTGCTCGACGCCGCGCGTACGCGACCGCCCCTCACATGAGACGCGAATTTGGGATCCTCGGCGTAGAGAGCGCTCTCGATCTGATCGAGCATGCGCTGCTCGTGCTCGGAGAGTGGCACGGTACCTCCCCCTGCACAGATATTGAAGGTCATTTCGGTTACGAAACGACGGGAAGCTGACCTTGGCGGCTACCTGTTGTCGATGATACGAGCTGAATCGGCCGCTTACCACCTACTCGGTCGATGTGTTCCTGAGAAACACCGAAGTTTTCGAGACGCACGTCCCGAAAACTCCGTGCGAACACCGCATGACGTGGCGATTGTCGCCTGACGTCCAGCTGTGTGAGCTACGCCGACAAGGGTGCGGTCATCGGGTCGACGGACGCGAAACGCCCCTGCCCGCCGAGTCGATCCTCGACGGAGTTCAGAAAACGACCGACGTGCCGCTGGAAATCGTCGGCGTCGAGATCGTCGATCGTGCTCGACGCACCGGCCTCGACTGCAGCCCGGGTGGCCGAGAAGGACGCGAAGTAGTCGGCCCAGACAGCGAGGTCCGGTGCCGCCTTCGCCATCAACACCCACGCACTGCGTGAACGAGGACGCGCTCCGATCGAGTTCGGCAACGACGCGAGCACCGCTGCCGCGCCTTTCAGTGCGGCGGCGTAGCTGCCGAGAAATCGATCTCCGGCATTGCTCTCCCCGATGGACTCGGACAGCAGAGCATCCGCTCGACCCAACAGAACCTGAGCCTGACGCGACACCGGCGACCGCACTCCGGCATCGAATGCCTTCGTGATCGTCATACTCGAACACCTCCAGTTCGAATCTCCGGCGCGCACCTGGCGCGGCCGGAACCGTGGCGAAGCCTTACAGTCGAACTCCGGAGAATCCGACTCGAGGATCCGAGCCGGAACCACCGGCGCACTCGGCCCCGATTGTCGAACACCCGTTCGACACATTCAATATAGCTGTGCCCACCGACAAGTTTCCGAAGAAAGGTTGAGAACAGTCGTCACCGATGCGCAGACAACGCCGTACCTGGTCGATCTGACGCCCCCGGAATTCCGCCAGCGGCTGTTCGAGGCACTGTCCATCTACGTCGAGGCCATGGGCTATCCGCGTGGAACCGAACAGAGCAGAGCACCGATGTGGAGCGAACATCTGCACCGGCCGGGCTGGCGAGCAGTCGGTGCACTGCTCCCGAACACCGACCCGACACAACCCGATTCCCTGGTCGCCGTCGCATACGGCTACAACGGTGCCGCGCACCAGTGGTGGCATCAACAGGTTCGCGACGGTTTGCGACGCACGGGGCATTCCCCACAGAACGTCGAGGCCACGCTCGACGACTACTTCGAGCTCACCGAGTTGCACGTCCTGCCGAGCGCTCAGGGGCACTGCCTCGGCGGACGACTGTGCAGCCGTCTGCTCGACGGCGTTTCCGCGCAGAACGTGATGTTGTCCACACCCGAGGTCTCGGAGGAGGACAATCGAGCCTGGCGGTTGTACCGGCGGCTCGGCTTCGCGGACGTACTACGCGACTTCACGTTCGCCGGTGACCGACGCCCCTTCGCGGTCCTGGGCCGCCGGTTGCCTCTCGACGGGCCAGTAGCCTGAAGGTGTGATCGATGCTGTGGTGGTGGGCTCCGGCCACAATGCCCTGACCTCTGCCTGTTACCTGACCGACGCCGGCATGTCGGTCGAGGTTCTCGAGCGCGACTCCGTCGCCGGTGGCGCGGTATCGACGGTGGAACGCTTTCCCGGCCACCGTGTGGACCGTGGTTCGTCGGCGCACATCATGATTCGTCACACCGGCATCATCGAGGAGCTCGGACTCGCCGACTTCGGTCTGCGCTACATCGACTGCGATCCCTGGGCGTTCGCGCCTGGGGCCGTCGGCACCGACGAACGCGGCATCGTGTTCCACCGCGATCTCGACCGAACCTGCGACTCCATCGCCGCTGCCTGCGGCACAGCCGACGCACGCGCCTACCGCACCTTCGTCTCCGTCTGGGGTCCCCGCAGCGAACGCACCATGCGTGCGTTCGGCGGACCACCAACCGGGGCGAAACTGCTCCGATCCTTCTGGGGCCTCGGCGCGCCCGACGGCGGCAGCATGCTCTCGCGGGAATTCCTCGCCACCGGCGATTCCCTGCTGGACGAGATGTTCTCGAGCGAACGCCTCAAGGCCGCACTCGCGTGGTTCGGCGCACAGTCGGGTCCGCCGATGTCCGAGCCGGGTACCGCACCGATGGTCGGCTTCGCTGCCCTCATGCACACCCTTCCGCCGGGCCGCGCCGTCGGCGGTAGCGGCGCGCTGACCGAGGCGATGATCTCTCGGCTACAGCGCGACGGTGCCGTACTGACGCTCGGCGACGCCGTGACCTCGCTCGTACGCCGCCCACACGGCTGGACCACCAGGACCGCGTCGGGACGGGAGGTCGACAGCCGCATCGTCGTGGCCGGTTGCCACATCGTGACCACCCTCGACCTGCTGGCCGCCGGCGGCCACGATTCGGCGCAGCTCGCGCGGTGGCGCAGCACCATTCGGGTGGGGCCCGGGATCGGTACCGCGGTCAGACTGGCCACCGACGCCCTTCCGGCGTTCCCGAGCGCGGACCGGATCGAGGACGGCACCCACGGTCTGGCGCTGCTGGTACGCGACCGCAGCCAACTGCGGTTGGCACACGGGCACGCGCTGGCGGGCGATCTGCCGCCCACCCCGGCTGTGCTGGGGATGTCCTTCAGCGCGCTCGATCCCACCATCGCGCCGCCGGGACAGCACCAGATCTCTCTGTGGTCGCAGTGGCATCCCCACACCCTCGCCGACGGCAGACAGTGGCGATCGGATGTTCCCGGCGAGCGATCGTTGGCCGAGTACGAGGCGGATCGGATCGTGGCCGAATTGGACCGATACGCACCCGGTTTCGCGGGATCGGTGCTGGATCGGTTCGTTCAGTCGCCGCCCGACATCGAGCGGGAGCTCGGTCTGGTCGGAGGCAACATCATGCACCTGGACATGTCGTTGGACCAGATGATGATGTGGCGACCTCATCCTCAACTGGCCGGACATCGGGTCCCCGGTGCAGACGGGCTCTATCTCACCGGCGCATCGACCCATCCCGGCGGAGGGGTCACAGCGGCCAGTGGTCGCTCGGCGGCGCGGATCGCGATCGCCGACGCCCGCGCCGCCCGCCGTCGCACGTTCTTCGGAAGGAAACGGGTATGAAGGTTGCGCCGATCGTCGTGGCTGCCGCTGCCGTGGGCTGCCAGATCCTCTACCCCTTGGTGTCGGGATCGACCAGAGACGTGGTGACGGTGGCGGTGGTGGCCCTGCTCGCGCTTGCGTCGATCCTGCACGCGGCACTCAATCGCGGCGTCGTGTGGGCCACCATTCTCGTCGTCGTGACCGCAGGTACCGGATTCGCGTCCGAACTCGTCGGCACGGCAACCGGCATCCCGTTCGGCGAATACTTCTACGCGCAGAATCGATTGGGCCCGAGCCTGTTCGAGGTGCCTGTCGTGGTTCCCCTGGCGTGGACGGCCGGGTTCTACCCGATCTGGTGTGCAGTGACCTTCGTCGTTCGCCGTCTCGATACGACGCAGGTACGCGCCACCGCCCTCCGAATCGTGGCGGTCGCGGTGGGAATGGTCGGTTGGGACCTGTATCTCGATCCACAGATGGTCACCGACGGACAGTGGACCTGGACCGCCGGATCCGCCGGACTGCCCGGGGTGCCGTCGATTCCGCTCACCAACTACCTCGGCTGGCTGGTGGTGGCCACCCTGATGGCTGCGGTGATGGAATCGCTCGACCGCGCCGTCGGTCGCCCACAACCATCCGACGACGCGGTGCCCATCGGGTTGTTCCTGTGGACGTGGCTGGGGTCGGCGCTCGCGCACGCGGTGTTCCTCGACGGTCCGGAACTCCGATACTCGGCGGTGTACGGGTTCGTCGTCATGGGCCTCGTCGGCATCCCCCTGTTGTGGATTGCCCGTCGCGACCGACCACTCGGGGCCGGACCGCGTGCGGCCGTCGATCGCTCCGGTACCGACACGCCTCGCTGACAACCCCTGCCGACTGACATCACCTCGATGTCCTGGCACGATGTCGCTGTGCAGTCGACATCGCGAACATCTCATCGAACCCACCGCCGCCGTGTTCTCTCGGTGGTCGCGCTGGCGCTGCTGGTCGCGCCGATGCTGGCCGGTTGTCTGCGTGTGCAGGTCACGATGGGCGTGTCGGCCAACGACCGCGTCGCGGGTCAGATCGTGGCTGCCAGCGTGCCGACATCGGACTCCGACACCGGCCCGGAACTGGTGGTGCCCTCCTCGATCGAGGACAAGGTTCGCGTCGAGCCGTACAACCAGGACGGATACGTCGGGTCGCAGGCCATCTTCGACGATCTGTCGTTCGGCGACGTGCAGACCCTCGGCTCGATCTTCCAGAACGCGGCCGGATCGTTCCAGCTGACGCTGCAGCGCTCGGGTGACACCGTCACTCTGGCAGGCAACGCCGATCTGTCCTCCGTTCCGGTGCAGGGCTCGGACGTACAGTTCACCATCGCGTTCCCGGCCCGCATCGGCACCACCAACGGCACCCGCGAGAGCGACAACTCGATCTCGTGGAAGTTGCCTGCGGGCGAGGTCACCTCGCTGCGCGCCGAGGTCAACTATCCCGATCCCAACACCCGCAGCTTCGCCGGCTGGGCCGGCATCGTGGGCGGCGTGACCGTCGGCGTCGCGGCCATCGTCGGGGCCATGGCCTGGGTGTCGCGCAACCCACCGCTACGGGGCCGCGGGTCGCGCAACACCGACTCCGGAAGCTCCACCGACAGAACGTCTGTGTGAGAGCCCGCCTGCTCGCGCGCACAACGGCGACGGCAAGCGTCCTCGCGACAGCGTCGGCCGCGGTCTCCGTGTTCAACTCTCGATTCATGCCGAGCCTGCGCTCCCCGGACCACGACGTCACCGAGCGCGTCGTCGTCTGCATTCCCGCCCGCAACGAGGTTTCGACGCTGCCTGCGCTGATCGGCGACCTCACGCGGCAACGATCGTGCACAGACCTGCGCGTGATCGTCCTCGACGACGATTCGACCGACGGAACGGCGTCCGCTGCCCGTGCGGCTGCGGACGGTGACCCGAGGATTCGCGTCGTGACCTCCGGTGTCGCTCCCCCGGCCGGCTGGACCGGCAAGGCCGCAGCGTGCGCCGAGCTCGCCAGACTGGCCGACGAGGACGACCCGATGACGTCGCTGATCGTGTTCGTCGATGCCGATGTGCGACTCGAACCGGAGGCGGTGGCGGCAGCGGCCCGGGTACTGCGACGGCGCGGTGCCTCCCTGCTGTGCCCGTGGCCGGAGCAACTCGCCGAGAGCACCGTCGAGCGACTCGTCCAGCCCCTGCTCGCGTGGTCGTGGATGTCCACGCTTCCGGTACCTCTGGGCAACGCCACTCTCGCACCGTCGATGGCGGTCGCGTGCGGGCAGTTCATGGCCTTCGACGCCGCCGCCTATCGCGCCATCGGTGGCCACGGATGCGTGGCGGCGAGCGCAACCGAGGACCTGGATCTGGCACGCGCTCTGCGTCGACGAGGATTCTCGACGGCGGTGGCGTCGGGTGCGGGGTTCGTCCGATGCCGGATGTACCGATCGGCCGCGGAGTTGCGGTCCGGCTACAGCAGGTGGTTGTGGAGCGAGTTCGGTGGACCGGCCGGTTCGGCTGCGGCGGCCCTGGCACTGACGGCCGTGTACGTCCTGCCCCCGATCACCGCACTCACGTCCTCGGGTGTCACGCGCCGCCTCGGTCTCGCCGGGTATCTCGCCGGCACGGTATCTCGGATGTCCACCCGTCGGCGCGAGGTGGGATCGCGATTCGGGGTGGTCGACGCAGTCGATGCTGCGCTGCACCCGGTGTCGATTCTCGCGTTCGTCGGCCTCGTCGCGGAATCCCACGTGCGTAGGCGTCGTGGCGCGCTGTCGTGGAAGTCGCGCCCGATGCCGCGCGGCGAGACCTGACCCGTCTCACACTCGTGCGGCCGCGAGCCCCAGGTTGCTCAACACCTCACGCGTCGCGCGCGCGAAGTTCAGGGTGATGAAGTGCAATCCGGGCGCGCCCTCGGAGATCAGGCGCTCACCGATGTTCGTGGCGAGTTCGATGCCCACCTCTCGGACGGCGGCGCGGTCCTCTTCCGGACCGGATCCTGCTGCGCGAGTGAACTTCTCGTCCAGGTGCGACGGAAGCGTTGTACCCGAGAGCTCGAGCATCCGGCGAACCGAACGAAGTGAGGTGATGGGCATGATCTCGGGAATGATCGGCTTGGCACCCTGCTCGGCGTCGAACGCACTCACGCGGTCCCGCAGGCGCAGGTAGTCGTCCACATCGAAGAACATCTGTGTGATCGAGTACTCGGCACCCGCCCGCAACTTGCCGACCAGGCACCGGGTGTCCTGCTCGAGGTCGGCGGCGCGGTGGTGACCTTCGGGGAACGACGCCACGCCGACGTGGAAGTCGCCGAGATCACGTACCAGCCGGACGAGCTCCTCGGCGTACTCGACTCCGTCCGGATGCTTCTCCCAGTCGCCGAGTGGATCTCCGGGGGGATCTCCCCGCAATACGAGAATGTTGGTGATGCCGCGGTCAGCGTACGACCCGACCATCGATCGCAGCTCGTCCACACTGTGCGAGACGGCAGTGAGATGCGCCACAGGGAGGAGGGTGGTCTCCTCGGCGATCTGCCCGGTGACACGCACCGTTCGATCGCGGGTGGAGCCGCCTGCGCCGTAGGTCATCGACACGAATGCGGGCTGAAGTTGTTCGAACTCACGAACCGCCCGCCACAGCCTGGCCTCGGCCGCCGCGTCTCGTGGAGGCGAGAACTCCACCGAGAACGGGATCCTGGCCTCGGGTTCTGTCCGTAGTCGGTCGACGATGGACGGTGTACTCGTCACGAATCCTCGACTCGACCGCCCCCTGACGGATTCTTCGCTCACCCGAAGATCATAGGTTGTGCCCCAGCGACGCCCGTGAGGCCTCCCGGACGACAGATGTTCGCTGCACGTCGGCCCATGGTGTGCGCGGCTATTACTGTGGGAACCGGAATCCACGCAATTCACAGCAACCTTGGAGGATCGTCCTGTCCGGAGACTTTTCTTCACCCGTAGCCGACGCCCCCGTCGCCGCGAACGACCCGAAGGCGATGCGTTCGGCGGTCGACGCGACTCTCGCCGAGTTCTTCGCCTCGCGCCGAGGTGTCGTGGACACCGTCGGCGGCGGCTACCCCGATGCGGTGGCCGATCTCGAGGCGTTCGTGCTTCGCGGCGGCAAACGCATGCGCCCCGCGTTCGCTTGGACCGCGTGGCTCGGTGCAGGCGGTGAATCCACCGGTGCCCGCGCCGAGGCAGTGCTGCGGGCGTGTTCGGCGCTGGAACTGATCCAGGCCTGCGCTCTGATCCACGACGACATCATCGACTCGTCCAGCACGCGCCGCGGTTTCCCGACCGTGCACGTCGGCTTCGCCCAGCGGCACCGGGACGCGGGCTGGACCGGCTGTGCGGACCATTTCGGTGAATCGGCAGCGATACTCGTCGGCGATCTCGCTCTGTGCTGGGCCGACGATCTACTGCGCGAGTCGGGTATCGACGCCGATGCCGCGCGGCGAGTCCAGCCGGTGTGGTCGGCGATGCGCACGGAGGTTCTCGGCGGTCAGTTGCTCGACATCGAAGCCGAGGCAGGCACCGACGAGAGCGTTGCGGCGGCAATGCGCGTCAACCGCTACAAGACCGCCGCGTACACCGTCGAGCGGCCGCTTCATCTCGGAGCAGTCCTCGCCGATGCCGACGAGAACCTGATCTCGGCCTACCGCAACTTCGGTGCGGACATCGGAATCGCGTTCCAGCTGCGCGACGACCTCCTCGGCGTGTTCGGCGATCCCGAGGTGACCGGCAAACCGTCCGGCGACGACATCACCGAGGGCAAACGCACCGTCCTGATCGCGCTGGCACTGCAGAAGGCGGACGAGACGAGGCCGGATCACGCAGCCACGATCAGGGCCAGCCTCGGGACCGAACTCGACGCCGACGAAGTGGCCGACATCCGTTCCATTCTCGTCGAACTCGGCGCAGTGGACGCGGTCGAGAAACAGATCGACGACCTCGGGACCCGGGCCGTCGCAGCCCTCGACAACAGTTCGATCGAACCGGTCGCTGCCGCGCACCTGCGCGCCATGGCAACCGCCGCCATCCAACGGCAGTACTGAAAGAGAGCGCCATGTCTTCGATCCGCACGGTCTCCGGCACCACCGACTCCGTCGTCGTCGTGGGAGCCGGATTGTCAGGCCTCGCCGCCGGTCTGCACCTACTGGGAGCGGGCAGGAAAGTCACGCTCGTCGAGCGTGACGAGACCGTGGGCGGCCGCGTCGGGGTGTACCCGGTGTCGGACGCCGACGGATCGCACCTCTACGACATCGACAACGGTGCAAGCGTGTTGACGATGCCGAACCTGGTGCTCGAGGCACTCGCCGCCGTGGGGGCCGACTTCGAATCGACCACGCCGCCGATTCGGCTGACGGCTCTGTCGCCGTCCTATCACACGCGCTACGCCGACGGCACGTCCATCGACGTCTACTCCGATCCCGAAGCCATGGCGGCCGAGGTGGAACGCACCTGCGGCCCCGCCGAGGCGCAGGGATACCGCGAACTGCGACGATGGCTCGCCGACATCTTCGACGCCGAGTTCGACCGCTTCATCGACTCGAACTTCGACTCACCGCTCGATCTCGTGGGATCGAAAGCTGCGATCTCCGACACCGCGACACTGACGAAGCTGGGCGGCTTCGGTCGCCTCGGGCCCCGCGTCGACAAGTTCCTGAAGGACACCCGCCTACGCCGCGTCTTCACGTTCCAGGCGCTCTACGCAGGCATGGCACCCCAGAAGGCCCTGGCGGTCTACGGAGCCATCGCGCACATGGACACCTCCCTCGGAGTGTTCTTCCCCGAAGGCGGTATGGCGGCCATCGCCAAGGCCATGGCCGACGCGTTCGTCACCGCGGGCGGCACGCTCGAACTCGGCACCGAGATCGTCGACATCACCGTCGACCGGGGTCGGGCCGACTCCGTGATCACCGCAGCCGGTGGTCGAATCGCCTGCGACGCACTCGTTCTCACCGCAGACCTGCCCGTAGTCGATCGACTCCTCGACAGGGCGTCGGTGTCGAAGAAAGGCCGACGGAACGGATACGGCGTGGTCTCACCGTCGGCGGTCGTCGCGCACGGAACCGTTCCCGTCGAGCTGACGGAGACGTGGCCCGCCCGCGCTCACCACACCATCGACTTCGGCGACGAATGGGCCGAGACCTTCCGCCGCATCACCGCGCGATCGGGCAAGGGATCGTTGATGGCCGATCCGTCCCTGCTGATCACCCGACCGTCGGTGAGCGATCCCGATCTCGAAGTGGTGCGCGGCGGAGTACGCAGCGAACCGGTGTCGATCCTCGCACCGTGCCCCAATCTCGACAGCGCTCCACTGCCGTGGGGCGAGCTGGCGCAGCCGTATCTGAACGAGATCCTGACGACTCTGGAGGCTCGCGGATACAAGGGTCTGCTCGACGGATTCACGCTCGACCACATCGACACACCCGAGACCTGGGCGCAGAAGGGCATGATCGAGGGTTCTCCGTTCTCGTCCGCCCACGTGTTCAGGCAGACCGGACCGTTCCGACGCAAGAACATGGTCGCCGGGCTCGACAACGTGGTTCTCGCCGGCTCGGGCACGACTCCTGGAGTGGGCGTCCCCACGGTTCTGGTGTCGGGAAAGCTCGCCGCGCAGCGGGTGACAGGGCGCACGGGCCGGTAGGTTCGTTCGATTCACTGCGTCGACCAACTAAGCTGAGCGCGATCGTTTGCCGGTCGCGCTCATTGCTGCGACCATGATCGTTCGGTGATCGGCGAGAACCATCGGCCGACGTACACATCTCGACCCACAACTCGTTGCAGAGGAGGAGCAGGCGGCAATGTCTTCGATCTCGTCGCACTCCACCTCCGAGGATCGATCGTCGGACGGCGGCACCCCACCCTCGGCTGCGCGACGACCGTCCAGACTGACCGCAACCGGCAATTTCCTGCGCAGTCCCGAGGGCAAGGCAGCGATACTCGGTGTGGTCGGTGCCGTCTGCATCGTGTTCGGCGGGTTCGGCGCGGGCAGTGTGCGCCGACGCGATCCGTTGCTCGAGGAGATGCACCTGTCGTGGCTGCGATTCGGTCACGGATTCGTACTCTCCACCATCATCGTCTGGGTCGGCGTACTGCTGATGATCACCGCGTGGGTTCGGCTCGGGCGCGCAACCCTGCACGGCCGCACCACGGTGGGCGAACTGCGCTGGATCGTCCCGGCATGGACCGCTCCGCTACTGCTGTCGGTGCCGATGTTCAGCCGCGATGCGTACTCCTACCTGGCCCAGGGCGCTCTGCTCCGCGACGGATTCGACCCGTATGCCGTTGGCCCCGTTGCCAATCCAGGAGTTCTGCTGGACAACGTCAGCAACGTCTGGACCACCACCACCGCCCCGTACGGCCCGCTGTTCCTGCTGCTCGGTCGCGGAATCACCAGCCTGACCGGCGACAACGTCATCGCCGGGACCATGCTGCTGCGCCTGACGATGCTGCCCGGCCTGGCACTGATGATGTGGGCGGTTCCGCGGCTGGCGAAACACCTCGGCGGCCGCGCGACCACCGCGGTGTGGCTCGCCGTCCTCAACCCTCTCGTCCTGATCCACCTGATCGGCGGAGTGCACAACGAGTTGCTCATGGTGGGCCTGATGACCGCAGGGATCATGCTGACGCTCGAACACCGACACGTGGGCGGCATCGCACTGGTCGCGATCGCGGTGGCGATCAAGGCCACAGCAGGCCTGGCGCTGCCCTTCCTGGTGTGGATCTGGATGCTCCATCTGCGGGAGAAGGCGCGGGCCGAGGGGCGAACCCCGATGCCGCCCGCCCTGGCGTTCGTCAAGACCGCGGGCATCGGAGCCGCCGTCTTCGTTGCTGTGTTCGCCGTGGCGTCGGTGATCGCCGGAGTCGGAATCGGTTGGCTGACCGCGCTTTCCGGATCGGCCAAGATCATCAACTGGCTCTCGCTTCCCACGATCCTGGCTCACCTGGTGACCGTCAGCACGTCGTGGTTCCTCGATCTACGCCTCGGACCCGTTCTCGACGTCACCCGCCTGCTGTGCGCCATCGCGCTGGTCGTCGTGCTAGCGGTCGCCTGGTGGTTGGGCCGCAGATCCGAACGCGACGCGGTCAAGGGCATTCTGATCGCCCTGGTCGCCACCGTCGTCCTCTCCCCCGCGGCCCTGCCCTGGTACTACTCGTGGCCACTGGCTGTCGCCGCAGGCTTCGCACTCTCGCGCACCACCCTGATGATCCTGACGGGTCTGTCGACGTGGCTGATGCTCGTCTTCCAACCCGACGGATCGATCGGCCTCTACACCCTCGGACACGTCGCACTGGCGGTCTTCGCCGCGGTCGTCGCAGCTCTGTCTCTGACGCGCGTCGATCCGCTGCGTCTACGATCGGACCGATCCAGGCAACACCGTGCCGTGCCGAACGCACCCAAGACCCCAGCAACGGAACCGACCGGAGACGAATCCACGTCATGAAGGCTCGCGTGATGAAAGAACTGGACGGGATCGATCCGGAGCTGCACGAGGCATACCGCATCTGTCGCGAACTCAACGCCCAGCACGGCAAGACGTATTTCCTCGCCACTCGCCTGCTCCCCACCGACAAGCGCGCAGGCGTGCATGCGTTGTACGGGTTCGCCCGGATGGTCGACGACATCGTGGACCTCGAGGGCACCGACATCTCCGTGGGATCTGACGAACTCAATGCCAGACGCATCGTCGAACTCGACGTGATCGAGTCCCGGGTGCGCGACGCCTTGGCCGGAAAACCGTTGTCCGAGAGCGTGTCCGATCGAGTGTTGAGCGCGTTGTGCGACGCCGTGGGGCGCTACGACATTCCGCACGACTATTTCTACGCGTTCATGCACTCGATGCGGATGGACATTCCGGGGAGTCCGATGTTCGTCTCGCGCTACCGGACGATGGAGCAGCTGCGCGAGTACATGTACGGCTCCGCTGCGGTCATCGGACTGCAGATGTTGCCGATCCTGGGAACCGTCGTCGAGCGGTCGGAGGCCGAGCCTCCCGCCGCAGCCCTCGGCGAGGCGTTCCAGCTCACCAACTTCATCCGAGACATGGGTGAGGACCTCGATCGCGACCGCATCTACCTACCCACCGACGAACTCGCGGCGTTCGGTGTCGACGAAGAACTGCTCCGGTGGTGCCGCACCACGGGAAATGTCGACGCCAGGGTGACCAGGGCCCTCGCGCACCTGATCGCCGTCACCCGCTCGATCTACCGCACGTCCGACGCGGGAATCGAGATGCTGGATCCGCGAGTGCGACCGTCGATGCGCACGGCATCGATCCTGTACGGCCGCATACTCGCAGAGGTCGAGTCACAGGGCTACCGCGTGCTCTCGCAACGCGCGACGGTGCCGCAGTGGACCCGAGCTCGCATCGCGCTTCCGCAGTTCGCCGTCACCGGCTTCAAGCGCGCAACGATTCGCTAGAAGGCCATTGCCTGAGCTCGCCTGATCACTTCGCGCATCAGGTCGCCGTGCAGAGCAGCGACGGGTGCACCGGGCAAGCTCTCGTCCTCGGTGAACAGCCACCGCAGGATTTCCTCGTCCTCGTAACCGCCGTCGTGCAGCACGGCCAGCAGACCCGGCAGGCCCTTGACGATGGTGCCCTTGTCGGTGTCGAGGAACTGCTCGGGAACACCGGGCACACGCGAACGCTTCAGCGCCAGCAGCTGCCGATCTCGAATCAGCTGCTCGACGCGGGTCTTGGGAACGTCGAGAATCTTCGCGACGTCGGCGAACTGCAGCACGGACACCGACGGATCGAGCACGTCGTCGGCATAGGGAATGGCACTCACGCAGGTAACGTTAACGGGTCCGGCATCCAGACATCAAAAGCGTGACAGTCGGCCCAGCAGGACGAACACACGAGCCACGATCGTCGGTCGGCATCTCCTGCACCGATACGATCGACTTCAGCATCCGGCGTCGAACGCCGGAAGACCAGTGGACGACGAGGGGAGGTTCGGTGATACCGGGTTCGATGCTCGATCGTCGATACCGAATAGACGCACCGATCGCGCGCGGCGGTATGTCGACGGTCTACCGCGGACTCGACACCAGGCTCGACCGCCCCGTGGCGGTGAAGATCATGGACCCGAAGTTCGCCGAGGACCCACAGTTCGTCCAGCGCTTCGAGTTCGAGGCACGGGCAGTGGCCAAGCTCAGTCACCCGGGCCTCGTCGCCGTCTACGACCACGGTCGAGACGGCGAACACGCCTTCCTCGTCATGGAACTCGTCGAGGGAGGAACTCTGCGTGAGCTGCTGCGCGAGCGTGGACCGATGCCTCCGCATGCTGCAGCGGCCGTCATCCGGCCGGTCCTCGACGCACTCGCCGTCGCCCACCGAGCCGGTCTGGTGCACCGCGACATCAAGCCCGAGAACATCCTGATCAGCGACGACGGTGACGTGAAGATCGCGGACTTCGGACTCGTCCGAGCCATAGCGGCCTCCACCGTGACGTCGAGCAGTGTGATTCTGGGCACCGCCGCGTACCTGTCTCCCGAGCAGGTCACCACCGGTTCCGCGTCCGCGAGCAGCGATGTCTACGGCGTCGGTGTCGTGTTGTTCGAGCTGCTGACCGGACGCACGCCGTTCACCGGCGACACCTCGCTGTCCATCGCCTACCAGCGCATCGACAACGACGTACCGCTCCCCTCCACCCTCATCGCAGGCGTCCCCCCGCAGTTCGACGAGGTGGTCCAGCGTGCCACCGTCCGCGCCCCGGAACACCGGTACCGCAATGCCGACGACATGGCCCGGGCCCTGCGCGCGGCCGCGTCGGCGCTGGCGCTGCCCGAGTACCGAGTGCCGGCACCCAAGCGCTCGGCCGAGCACCTGAGCTCGGCCGCAGCCGGAGCACCGACGACGGTCGCGGGCAACCGTCCGCCGTCCGCTCGCACCCAGGTCGTGGACACTTCGCCGCCGCCATCTCCGCAACACGGGGTGCAGCACACCAGGGTGGTCACCTCGCCCACAGCGCGGGGCATCGACGACGGCCAGGACATCGCCGAGGTGCCGCCCGCCGGACCACCCCCGACCGGCAGGCGGCACTACGAGTTCCCCGATTTCGACGCCGACCGCCAGCGCTCGCGCCGAGCGATCGTCATCTGGCTCCTCGTCGTCGCCCTGCTCGCGGTGTTGGTCGGCTTCGGCGGATGGTGGATGGGCTCGGGTCGCTACACCGCAGTCCCGATGGTGGACGGGCTCGACACCACCGGTGCCACCAGTGCCGTGGAAGCCGCCGGTCTCGAAGCCGCGGTGCGCGGAACCTACTCCGACTCGGTGGACACCGACCTTCTCATCGGCACCGACCCCACCGGCGGATCGCGAATCGCCAAGGGCGACACGGTGTCTCTGTTGGTGTCACTGGGACGCCCCACCGTTCCCTCGATCGACACGAGCGCATCCGTCGACGACATGGAGCAGCAACTGCGAGACCGAACGTTCACGCCCGTCGACGGCGGCGAGGCCTTCAGCACGTCCGCTCCGATCGGCGGCGTCGCAGCCCTGGACCCGCCGCCCGGCACCGTACTGACCACGGGAAGCTCGGTCACGGTGCTGCGCAGCAAGGGGGCACCGCCGGTCGAGGTACCCGACGTACGCGGGCAGAGCGTCGACCAGGCCAGGACAACGCTGGAATCGGTGGGCATCACCGTCGGCGAGGTTCGGGAGACCTTCGACGAGGACACCGACGGCGGCAGGGCGATAGGGACGACGCCGGAGGCCGGGCAGACGGTGCGATCCGGGACCACCGCTGCGCTCGAGGTGTCCAACGCCGTCACCGTGCCGTCGCTGCTGGGTCGCTCGGTCGGCTCGGCCCGGACCGCTGTCGAGACGTTGGGCCTGACGATCGACGTGCGTCAGGTGGTGGACACCGACGGGTCGCTGATCATCACCCAGAGCCCCGGAGCCGGTTCTCGGGTGGAACCGGGCTCCGAGGTCATGGTCGTCTCGCTACCCTGATCAGTCGCGGAGCATCTCGGCGACCAGGAATGCCAGTTCGATGCTCTGCTGCGTGTTCAGACGCGGGTCGCAGGCGGTCTCGTACCGGCCGGCGAGGTCCAGGTCCGAGATGTCCTGGGCACCGCCGAGGCACTCGGTGACGTTGTCGCCGGTCAGTTCGACGTGAATTCCGCCCGGATGCGTTCCGAGGCCGTTGTGCACCTCGAAGAATCCCTGGACCTCGTCGACGATGCGGTCGAAGTGGCGCGTCTTGTAGCCGGTCGAGGCCTCGTGAGTGTTGCCGTGCATCGGATCGCACTGCCAGATGACCTGGTGGCCGGTGGCCTGAACCTTCTCGATGATGGCGGGCAGGATGTCGCGAACCTTGCCGTTGCCCATGCGTGAGATCAGCGTCAGACGTCCCGGCTTGTTGGTCGGGTCGAGGCGCTCGACGTACTCGACGGCCATCTCGGGCGTGGTCGTGGGCCCGATCTTGAGACCGATCGGGTTGGAGATCAGCTCGGCCAGCGCGATGTGCGCCCCGTCGAGCTGGCGGGTGCGGTCGCCGATCCACAGGAAGTGCGCGGACAGGTCGTACAGCTTGGGGTGATCGTCGGTGTTGTCCAGGCGCAGCATCGCACGCTCGTAGTCGAGAACGAGCGCTTCGTGGCTGGCGAAGATCTGCGCGGTGTGCAGGTTCGGGTCGGAGACGCCGCAGGCATCCATGAAGCGCAGGCCGCGATCGATCTCCCCCGCGAGCGCCTCGTAGCGCGCACCGGCGGGCGACTGGGCGACGAACTCGCGGTTCCAGTCGTGCACCTTGTGCAGATCCGCCATCCCTGCACCGGTGAGTGCGCGGACCAGGTTCATCGCCGCGCTGGCATTGGCGTACGCGCGCACCAGTCGTGACGGATCGTGGCCGCGGACGCTCTCGTCGGCGACGAGCGAGTTGATCATGTCGCCGCGGTAGGACTGCAGACCGAGCGCGTCGATGTTCGACGACCGCGGCTTGGCGTACTGACCGGCGATACGGGCGACCTTGACCACCGGCATGCTCGCGCCGTAGGTGAGCACCACAGCCATCTGCAGCAGCGTGCGGATGTTGCCCTTGATGTGCGGCTCGGTGTTGTCGACGAACGTCTCGGCGCAATCGCCACCCTGCAGCAGGAAGGCCTCGCCTCGGGCGACGGCCGCGAGCTTGTCCGACAACGCCTCCACCTCACCGGCGACGGTGATCGGTGGCACGCTCTCGAGCACCTTGCGCATGTCGGCAGCATGCTCGGGATCCCACTGCGGTTGCTGCGCAGCCGGCTTGGCCAACGCATCGTCCAATCGAGAGCGCAGCGTCGGCGACAACGGCGGCAGGTCGGGCAAGCGATCGATGGGTACGTCGACAGTCCAGTTCACGGCTACAGGATATTCGCACCGCCGAAGCCGCAGGACAACGGGTGTTCACCCGCGGTGCGAGTACTCCTCGATCGTCTGGAACTTCGCCAGATTGTGCCGCGCGTCGGCCAAGGCATCGTGAGCGTCGTCGGGCACCGACGGCAGCTCGGGACTGCCGCGATCCTCCCAGTGCTGGCGCAGCTCGCGGGTGAACCGCGGCAGCGAACGCGGCAACTCGGTCATCGAGCCCCACAGCTGGCAGAGCGCGACGTGGTCGTACGCCGCCACCCACGCCCACAGTTCGACCTCGGCACCGTAGTGCGGAACGAGAAATTCGAGCAGTTCGTCCCGGATTCGCGACCTGCTCATCCACAGCGGCGACGAGTACGGTGGCAGCTTGGGAAGCACGTTGCGTCGAACCCAGCGGCCGGCGCGCTCGGGGTCGAACTCGGAGGACACCGCATAGAACTCGCGGCCGTCCTCCGACACCACACCGATCGAGACCAACTCGATTGTGCGACCATCCTCGATGAACTCTGTGTCGTAGAAGTAGCGCACGCGGCTCACCCTAGCGCGTCCCCGACACGTCCCCCCACGTGCCGGTAGCCCCGATCCGAACAGCCCTGAAAGGCAACGCCAGTGACTCCGCCCGACACCAACCGTCCGGTCGCCGAAGCATCGGAGCCGGCGGCGCCGACGCGACGCCGGTGGCCGAGTTGGGCGGTGGCGTCGAGCAGGGTTCTCGTCCTGATCGGTGCTCTCGTCGGCGTGCTGTTCCATCTCAACGGCTTTCCGGGGTTGCGTGAGCTCGGCGAGCACTACCGACTCGATCTGGACGTGTATCGACTCGGCGGTCAGGTGTTCGCCGAGGGCGGGGATCTCTACGGTCAACTGCCGCCGATCGCGACCGGTACGACGCTGCCGTTCACCTATCCCCCGATCGCCGCGGCGATCTTCAGCCCGCTGTCGTCGGTGTCGCTGTACGCCGCCTCGATCGCGGTCACCGTGCTGTCCATGCTCTTACTGCTGGTGACCGTGGTGGCGACCCTCACCTCGCTCGGACTGCGTCCTCGCACGCTCGTGTGGTGGACTGCCGGAGCAGTCTTCGCCGTGGCCGTGCTGCTTCTCGAGCCGGTCACCTCGACGCTGAACTACGGGCAGATCAACATCGTGCTGATGGCGTTCGTTGCACTGGACTGCCTGCCGAAGAAGACGCCGTGGCCCCGAGGTGTGCTGATCGGACTCGTGGCTGCCGTCAAGCTCACCCCCGCGGTGTTCGTATTGTTCTTCTTGTTGCGCAAGGACTTTCGAGCCGCTGTGGTTTCGGTCCTGAGCTTTGCGGTGTTCACCGCGGTCGGTTTCGCGCTGACGTGGTCGGACTCGGTGAAGTACTGGACCGAGACGATCGTCGATTCCGACCGAATCGGCGGTCCGGCCTACCCGCCCAACCAGTCGATCACCGGAGTGCTCGCGCGGCTCGGGCTGGACGAACTGCCTCGGTCGATCCTGTGGCTCGCGTTGTCGGTGGTGGTCCTTGCCATCGCGGCGATAGCGATGCGAAAGGCGTTCTCCGCGGGCGAGACTGCTCTCGCCCTGACGATCAACGCCATGTTCGGTCTGCTGGTGTCGCCGGTCTCCTGGTCACACCACTGGGTGTGGGCCATCCCGTTCACCGTGGTGCTCGCCGTCCTCGGCTACCGACGCCGCAGTGCGCTGTTGGCAACTCTGGTGGCCGTCGGGCTGGCGTTGATGGTCTACCCGCCGCACTGGAAGCTCGGCGAGGGCCGTTGGAGCGGTCTCGGTTGGCCGCTCGTGGATCAGTTCGCGGCCTCGGGATACGTGTGGTGGGCGCTCGCGTCGATCATCGCGGTGGCCGCGGTCGGCTGGACCGACCGGGCCGATACGACAGTCGACACCCGCTCCGCAGTCTGATCACGGAGCGGGCCGAGCAGATTCAGCTCGCCTTGGAATCCGGGATGCGCTGCGCGGTCGGACCCGACTCCGCCTCGGGTGCAGCCTTCTTCAGCGATGCGGCGTACACGTCCACGTACTCCTGACCGGAGAGCAACATCAGGTCGTACATCACTTCGTCGGTCACCGCACGCTCGACGAAACGGTTGCCTGCCATGCCCTCGAAGCGCGAGAAGTCGATGGGCTTGCCGATCCGGATGGTGACCTTCGCCGGACGCCACACGCGCGAACCGATCGGGTTCATCTTCTCGGTACCGATCATCGCGACCGGAATCACCTGAACTCCGGTCTGCAGTGCCAGACGCGCCATCCCGGTCTTGCCCTTGTACAACCGCGCGTCGGGTGACCGAGTGCCCTCGGGGTAGATACCGAGAACCTTGCCTGCTTCGATCACACGCACGCCTGCGTTGAGTGCGTCCTGTGCCGCGTCGGCTCCGGTGCGATCGATCGGCACCTGCCCGACGGCGGTGAAGAACCATTTCTGGAACTTGCCCTTGAGTCCCGGTCCGGTGAAGTACTCGCTCTTGGCGAGGAAGGTGATGCGTCGAGGCGTCTTGAGCGGAAGGTAGAAAGAATCGAGAACGGCCTTGTGGTTGCTGGCCAGAATGACCGGCCCCTCCGTCGGGATGTTCTCCGCACCCTCGATCGTGGGCCGACCCAGGGCGATGAGAAGGGGGCCGACGAAAATGTACTTAACCAGCCAGTACCACATTGACATGCTCCCTGATGATGGTCGGGAAATCGTTTGGTGCCGCCTCGCCCTGAAGCGAATCGACTGCGGCCGTGCGTCCTCGAACCGTGCCGCGTAGTGAACTGTACCCACGGTTTATGACACCAGCCACATCATCGCCGACACCAGGACCGAGGTCACAGAAAGCAGTCGAAGAACCGTCAGCGAACGCCGGTGACGAACTGCGCCCGGGCCAACTCCGCGGCCCCGATCATGCCTGCTGCCTCACCGAGTTGAGTACTGCGAATACGCGCCAGGGGGCGATGCCCCGCACCGGTCACCAGCTCCGCGTACTTGTCGGTCGCGCGAGCGAGGAACTGACTCGACGACGTCGCCACTCCACCGGCCAGCACGATCAGATCGGGGTCGTACACGTCGCTGACCATCGAGAGCCCGACGCCGAGCCACTGCGCGAAGTCCTCCATCGTGCGGCGGGCGATCGAGTCACCCTCGTGCGCGGCACTGGCGATTCGGCGGCCGGTCAACGAACCCGGGTCGAGGAACACCTCACGTGCCAGCGTCGTCGAGGACGCCGGGTCCGCCGCCAGCAACTCGACTGCGGTGTCCACCAGAGCGGTGCCGCTGCAGTACCGCTCCCAACAACCGCGCTTGCCGCAGGGGCACGCACGGCCGTCCGGCACGACCTGGATGTGACCGAGTTCCGGTGCCACACCGTGGCTACCCCGATAGATCCTGCCGTCGATCAACAGGGCCGCGCCGATTCCGGTGCCGATGGCCACCATCACCACGTTGCGCCCCCCGGACGCCGCACCGAAGCGATACTCGGCCCACGCCGCAGAATTGGCGTCGTGCTCGAGCAACACCGGCAGACCGATGCGCATGCTCATCTCGGTCGCCACAGGGGTGTTCACCCACGGCAGATGTGGGGCGAAGAGAACCGTCGTGCGATCGGAGTCGATGAACCCGGCGACGGCGAGCCCGACGGCCGCGATGTCGTGTCGCCCGGCCAGCTCCTGCACGGCCCGATCGAGACCGCGTTCGAGCGCACGCGCAGTGTGCGGAGTGGGAGCGGCCGTCGAATCGAGGACTTGCCCGTCCTCGTCGACGACGGACGCGCGCAGGCTCGTCCCGCCCACGTCGATTCCTACCGTCAGTCGCTGGTGGTGGCGCTTCATTCGTTCATGCCTTCCTCGCCCGTCCCCCGCGCGGGCTGCACCCGAGTCGCTCCGATCACGGACGCTCCTGCTCGTCCGAACGCGAATTCTTCACTCGAACGGTAATCGGAACGAACGAAGCGGGACGATCGCCCTGAAGTTTCGTGTCGATCGACACGTCCGCGACCTCCGCGGGGTCCGAGGGGACACCGGCACTACCGGACCCGGGCTCGGGCGCAGTCCCCGGTGGCGGCGAGGTCGGCGGAGCCTGCGCTGCGGAGTGCGTCGCCCCGGAGGTCGTGTGATCGGCCAGCAACTGACGCAACAGCGCGATCACCACGGCGCTCTCGGAGGCCACGAGCTCGACGAGATCGTGGCGCTCCCCGCGCACCAGTGCCGCGAGAGCGCAAACCGGACACCAACTGCATCCCTGGCGGTCACGATCCTGCTGCGTCTCGGCGACGCGACGCAGGATCGGCTCGAGTCGCGTCAGCACGGTCTCGGCCAGGGCCAGCAGGTCCGCCCCAAGCTCGGAGTGGTCCGAGGTCATCGCGACACCCCGGCCGTCGGGGTTGGCGGAGTCACAGCGGCCACACGTCGGGGTTCGGACGAAAACGCACCACCAGGCACGGTCCGTCGAGTTCGGCGGAGTCGGCCACGCACCGACGCAGCACCGACGCCAATCTGATGCGCCGTCGCCTCCCGTCGGCACTCACTATCAAGTCGTCCTCCACTCGCCCCAGGCCCAAGGTCGTCGAATCCACCACCGGCAGCAGCATTCTCATCGCGTACACGGATTCGAGTCCGCCACCCGACTCGAGCACGACCGAAGGCTGCTCACCCCAGCCCGGCGCGCGCCGTTCGAGGGAGTCCGGTTCGAGGCGATCGGCAACATCTTGCAAGGGCCCCAACCCTACCGGTTCACCGGGAGCCTGCTCCACCTCCACGATCGGCACGGTACCGATGCGTCGGCGCAGCTCGGCGACCGCGTCGAGCTGCGCCGCCCGCCACCTCTCGAACCAGAACACGGCCGGATGAGCGCCCACCAGACCGACCGACGATGCGTTGAGCTTCGGCAGGATTCTGTTGACCAGCACACGATCGATTCTGATTCCGAGCAGAGCAGCTGCCGACAGAGTTCGTTCCGCGTCGACGATCGAGAGCTGTTCGGCGGTGACGACCACGGTCGCCCCGGTACGGTCGGCGTCGGTGATCAGGGACCGGACGGAGTCGATCTGCGCAAGGATTCGCTCGATCATCGCCACCACGAGAGTGAGCCGCACATCGGAACCGGTGCCGGCGACCATCCGAGCGTGCAGAGGCCAGATCCGCTCGACGTATGCGGCGACGGTGTCGGGCAACTGCAGGGTACGTAAGGCATCCGCCGATGCGGGAAGGTCGACTATCACTGTGTCCCAGCGATTCTCGTCGGCAAGACGGCTGATCTCGTGCATGCCGAGCAGCTCTTCTATTCCCGGGAGACCGAGCAGCTCCTCCGGTTCGATCGCCCCGAAGCTCACCCCGTGCTCGTGTCCCGCGGACGCCACGGCCAACAGTGAGCCCAATCCCCGGTACCGGGCTTCGAGCAGCCTCAACGTATCGATCTCGAGGATGTCGAGGCCGGGTGCGATCGAACGAACACCGGACGCATCCTCGACCTCGGCGTCCCCCTTGAATGCATCGGCGAGCGAGTGAGCCTGGTCGACGGACGCGATCAGAACCCGTTCGCCGGCCTGGGCGAGTCGTAGCCCCGACGCAGCCGCCAGCGTCGTCTTACCCGCACCACCTTTGCCGAGGAACAGCAACACCGTGGTGCGGGCTTCGGTGCGAGCTTCGCTCAGCCTTCGACCCGCTTCTTCAATTCCTTGAGTGCAGTGTCGGTGATGACCTTTTCTGCCTTGCGCTTGAACAGACCGATCATCGGAATGTTCAGATCCACGGTGAGCTCGTACGTCACGTCGGTGCCGCTGCGGGTCTCCTTCAACGTGTACGAGCCGTTCTGCGATTTCTGCATTTCGCCCGATACGAGGTTCCAGGAGACCGAATTGCCGTCGGCTGCCCAGTCGTATTCGAGCTCGTAGGTGTCTTTCACCATCCCGGCGTCGAGCACGAACTTGACCCGCTTGCCGCGGCCGTCCGCACCGACCTCGAGGACCTCGACGGATTTCGCGGCCGACACCCACGTGGGGTACGCGTCGAAATCGGCGATGACGTCCATGACCCGGCTCGATGGAGCTTCGACGACGATCGACCTCTGGGTTTTCTCCGCCATGACTACTGGTCCGCTTCCTCTCGGGTACTTCGATCAGCTCGGTTCGCTTCGGTGCCGCAGAACTCGCGCAGGCCTATCTCACACGATCGATCCGCGGACGCACAATGCGAACCGGCCGACCGTACCGCGCGGTTCATTCGCGAGCTGAAGTCGACGCTACGTGGTGGGGTGCTTCACCTGCAGACCGACCGGCCTCGAGCTCTCGCTTGAGCTCGAACGTCATCGCACGTCCGGCCACCCGCCGGGCATGCTGGTGCGCTGCCACGTCGGCGTCCGCGGCGGGTTCGGCGTGCAGGAAGTAATGGACGATCACCCCGTCCAGCGCAGGCTCGAGCCACAGCTCCATCGTTCCGACCACACCGCCGCGCACTGCCCAGCGGATCCCCTTCTCACCCCGGTCCTCGGTGATCGTCAGGTTCAGATCCGGCCACCATCGACGCCACCGCGCAGGCGACGCGAACGCCTGCGCCACCCGCACGCCGGGGGCGGCCACGAATGTCTGATCCGCAACTTGAATACTGCTCATCGACAGAGCTTCACACATCGGGTCGGGGGCCGTGCGCGTCGAGGCGTATTTCGACGCCGGGAGCCCGGGTCTAGAGTATCTGTGAAGCCGAGCTATCGACTTTCGTTCTCCCCAAGTTCTATCCGGAGGTAATCCCGTGCGCGAGTTCACCGTCGCCGCCAAATACGCCATCGCGGACACCGACTCGGCTGTCGATACCGTCTTCGCTCGCGCCCGCACCTCGCCCGACGCGGTGGTGTTCCGACGCACAGTGGACGGACAATGGATCGACGTCACCGCCGCCGAGTTCGAGCGCCTGGTGGTGGGGGTGGCACGGGGTCTGATCGCCGCAGGCATCGAGCAGGGCGATCGGGTCGCACTGATGTCGTCGACGCGATTCGAGTGGTCGGTAGTGGACTACGCGATCTGGGCCGCGGGCGGTGTGACGGTGCCGATCTACGAGACGTCCTCGGCCGGTCAGGTCGAATGGATCCTCGAAGACGCCGAGCCGGTCCTGCTGATTCTCGAGAACGACGCGCATGTGCAGGAGACGAAGTCCGTTGTGGCAGCAGCCCCGTCGGTCCGACAGACGTTCGTCATCGCGAACTCGGCGGGCACCGACGCAGTGCAGGCACTGCTCGACGGTGGTGCCGAAGTCGCCGAAGACGAGGTGCACCTACGGGTTTCGAAACTCGTCTCGTCCGACCCGGCAACCCTGATCTACACCTCGGGAACCACCGGTCGGCCCAAGGGCGTCCAGCTGACCCACGCCAATCTGCTCGCCGAGTCACTCGGGATTCGTGAGACGTCGCTGAAATCGCTGATGACACAGGGCCGCAGCACGCTGATGTTCCTTCCGCTCGCACACGTCCTGGCACGCGCAGTGTCCATCGCGTCGTTCGACGCCGGGGTCACCATCGGCCACACCAGCGACATCCCCAATCTCGTCGCGACGTTCGGCACGTTCCAACCGGACTTCATCCTGTCGGTTCCGCGAGTGTTCGAGAAGGTCTTCAACACCGCCAAGCAGAAGGCGCACGCCGACGGCAAGGGAAAGATCTTCGACCTCGCCACCGAATGCGCAGTGGCATGGAGTGAAGCGCAGGATACCGGAGGTCCGGGAATCGTGTTGCGCGCCAAGCACACCGTGTTCGACAAGTTGGTGTACGGCAAACTGCGAGCAGCGCTCGGCGGCAAGTGCGAACTCGCGATCTCCGGCGGAGCGCCCCTCGGTTCCCGGCTCGGCCACTTCTACCGGGGCATCGGTGTGACGATCTACGAGGGCTACGGACTGACCGAAACCACGGCAGCGTTCGCGGTCAACACCATCGGATTCCAACGCGTGGGCAGCGTCGGGCGTCCACTGCCCGGCAACACCGTGCGCATCGCCGAGGACGGAGAGATCCAACTCCGCGGACCGGTGGTGTTCGACGGCTACTGGCGCAACGAGACCGCCACCGCCGAGTCGCTGGACGAAGGCTGGTTCCGCACCGGTGATCTCGGTTCCGTGGACGACGACGGCTACATCACGATCTCGGGACGCAAGAAAGAACTGATCGTCACCGCAGGCGGCAAGAACGTCTCACCCGCCGGGTTGGAAGACCACCTGCGGGCGGGTGCACTGATCAGCCAGGCCGTCGTCGTGGGCGATCAGAAGCCCTTCATCGGCGCGCTCATCACCCTCGATCCGGACGCGTTCGATCGCTGGAAGTCCGCACACGGCAAGGCCGCCGACGCCACCGCGGCGGATCTGCAGACGGACCCCGAACTCGTCGCGGAGATCGACGCCGCCGTCGCCGACGCGAACAAGTCCGTCTCGCATGCGGAGTCCATCAAGAAGTATCGACTTCTCCCCCACGACTTCTCGGAGGAGAACGGCGAGCTCACTCCCACGATGAAGCTCAAGCGCAACGTCATCACCAAGTCGTACGCCGACGAGATCGAGTCGATCTACTCCCGTTGAGCCGTACTGCCTAGATCAACGAACGCAGCTTCTCGGTCAGCACGTCCCAGCGCCATTCCGCGTCCACCCAGGCGCGGCCGGCGTTGCCCATCTGCGTCGCCAGCGTGCGATCGGACAGGATTCGCACGATCGCGTCGGTGGTGTCCGAGACGGACGTGCCGTCGACGACGAGGCCGGTCTTGTTGTGCTGCACCGCTTCCGGCGCACCCCCGGACATGCCGGCGACTACGGGTACACCACAGGAAGACGCCTCGAGGTAGACGATGCCGAGACCTTCGACATCGAGACCGGCACCTCGGGTTCGGCTCGGCATCGCGAACACGTCGGCGATCGTGTGGTGGGCGCCGAGCTCCGCCGACGGCACGGTACCGGTGAACACCACGTGTTGCTCCATGCCGGTGGATCGGACGAGCTCGCGCAGAGTCTTCTCGTACGGCCCGCCGCCGACGATCACCAGAATCGCTCCGTCGACGGCCCGGCGGATCCCCGGGAGCGCCCGGATCAGGACATCCTGACCCTTGCGCGGAACCAGCCGGGACAGGCACAGAACGGTGGGGCGATCACCGAGGCCGTAGCGGGCACGAAGTTCCGCTCGCGCTGCGTCGTCGGGCACGAAGCGATCGGTATCGACACCGGGCGGCAGATGTTCGAGGGCGGCGGTCCGCCCGAACGCCGAACTGAATCGCCCCCGGGTGTACTTGCTGACGTAGGTCACCACATCGGTGTTCTCGCCGATCGTGCGCAGGGTCGCCCGCCCGCCCGGCACCATCGACCATCCGACCTCGTGACCGTGTGTGCTCGCCACGATGCGATCGGCCCCGGCCTTGCGCAGGTACGACGACATCACTGCCAACGGAGCCGACGCACCGAACCACACCGAATCGCAGCCTCGGGACTTCAGGATTCGAGCCGCACGACGCGCGACGAGCGGAGTCGGCAACATCAGGGTCGTCGGATGCCGGATCACCTCGAAAGGCTGCCTGGCATCGAACTTCTCGTGCGAGTCGCCGCGCCAGCGGGGGGCGTAGACCACCAGCTCGTCGGCCGGCAGCTGCGAGGCGAAGCTGTGCAAGTAGGACTGAATACCACCCGGGCGAGGAGGAAAGTCGTTCGTCACGAGCAGGGTACGACGCATGGCGTCAACCGTAGCGCCCCGTCTCAGCGGGCCTGGCGAGCCACCCAGTCACCCCACGAGGACACGAACTGTGCCCGGTCGAGTCCCAGCACAGACTCGAATGCAGAATCGGTGGGGCTCTCGGACGCGAGCGCTTCGTACAGGGAACGCAGGGTCGACTCCCCGAACCGGTCGGCCACGAATGCGAACACCGACCAGGCCGATTCGTAGGCCACACTCGACCGGGCACCACCGGCACCGAAGTCCTCGTTCTTCGGCAGCACCGTCGGCGGCCCACCCGCCGCCACGATCGCCGCGAGAGTGGGTGCGAGTTGCGCGAACTCGGCACCGGACCCTCGATACCCGGAATAGTCGGCGAACCCCTCCGACACCCACAACTCCGTACCGTCGGACGTCCTCGCCCTCGCCGCCACATGTGTCAACTCGTGCCGCAGAACCGAGCGCACGGTGAACGGCGTCAACCTCGACGCGGCGTCGGGACCGAACACCACCCGCTGACCCGTCGGACGGGAGCCGTCGGCCGCCACCGCGTCGGACACCGTCACCGCAGCCACGTCGGTGGACGGATCGGACCCCGTCAGTTCGGCGAACTCCTCCGCCGAGGATGCGACGAAAATCAGCCCGTCGCGCGCCCAGTCGTCTCCCCAGAAGTCGGCCACGGCCGCGATTGCCGACGGAAGTTCGGCCGTAAGGTTCTCCACGAACGCATCGCGGTCCGGATGACCCATGACCACAGATGTCCCGGCTTCAGTGGCCACCGAACGCACGGTGAGAGGGCCGAAGTCCCACGGCCCACGCCAGGTCTGGCGTCGATACTCGGTCAGATCCGCGTCGTCGACCAACCGCCATCGACCGTCCCGCTCGGCGACGACGAGTGAGACCGGCCGACGCGTCGGCGATGCGTCCGGGCCGGTGATCGCGTATCGCAGATACACCGCGGGTGCCCAGACATCGGTGGAATCGAGCGCCGCTGCGATCGACGGCGGCACCGGGGTCTCGGGCTCGTCGCCCAGGTCGTAGCCGAACTCCGCGAAGGGGACGCCGGGTACCACTGCTGCCCGGCGCAGCTGCGCTTCGACGAAGCCGGGGTCGGCCTGCGGATCCATCACATCGCGCAGTGCGTCGAGATCACCGGAACGAACCGCGCGCGCCCACTGGTCGAGGAGGACGGTCACATCGGCGCGGCGCTGCTGATCGTAGGTCGGCGGGTCCTGGCCGACGGTGACCTCGGCGGTCCCGGCCGTGGGCGGGCCGTCGAATCGGTGAATCAGGACGACCGAGACGGCGACCACCACGACGACCACGACGACAAGCCAGCGCCGCCATGACGATCGGAGGATGACGTGCAACCCGGATGGTCGGTTCGAGGTGGTCATGCCGCCACTCGTCGATCGTCGAGACACGACCTCAGTATCGACGCGCCCCGTAGTACGGGAACGATGCCATCGACTGCACCTTCACGGGCACACCGAATGTGGAGGCATGCAGCACGTTGCCGTTTCCGGCATAAATTCCGACGTGTGAGATGTCCGGATAGAACAGAACGACGTCACCGGGCTGCAGATCCTTCTGATCCACCGGAGTTCCGCCCGCCGCCTGCGCCTGACTCGATCGCGGCAGCGTCTTGCCCACCTGCTTGTACGCCCACACGACCAACCCGGAGCAGTCGAAGCCATCCGGACCGGTTGCGCCCCAGACGTACGGCTTGCCGATCTGCGTGAGGCCGGCCTGCAGCGCACTGGCTCCCGATCCCGGCGTCAGGTTCTGCAGAATCGAGGACGGGTCGAACCCGTCGGGCAGGGTCGAACCGGCCAGAGACAGTTGCTCCGAGGACGAGAGCGCACTGTAGGCGGCCATGACCTCGGCTATCTGTCCCTGCAGCTCACTCTGCTTGGCCTGGAGATCGTCGCTGACGGCCTTGGCCTGCTCTGCGGCGACGCGTGCCTGTTCGGCGGCCGTCGTCGCGGCCTGCTCGGCCGTCTCTGCATCCGAGCTGGCCTGCTTGAATCGGGCGACCTGGTCGGCGGTCTCCGCCGAGATCACGTCCAGCGCCGACATCTGGTCGAGCAACTGCTGTGGTGAGTCGCTGACCATGACGGCGAACAGTCGGTTGGTCCGCGCGCCCTGGTAGTTGACGTTGGCGACCTTGTCCATGGCCGGTTTGAGCTGCTCCAACTGCGCCTGCGCTGCGTCCACGGCGGCACGGCTCTGGTCGACGAGGGCCTGAGCGTCGAGTTGCTGCTGGGTCTTGGCGTCAAGATCGATCTGAGCATCGTGCAGAGATTCGGTGGTCTGCTCGGACTGGCGAGAGAGCTCGGCGAGTTCGGTCTGCGCGTCGGATGCCGAACCGAATCCCGGCTGCGCGGTTGCCGTCGTCGTCGGCACCACGGCGATGCATGCGGTCAGCGCGAGCGCAACCACCGAGTTTCGGGCCGTACGCAACGCTCGGGTAGATCTCGATATCGCCACGGAAAGCGACTCTCCGTCCTCACAGATGTTGCCTCGACCGAGGCAACGGTTGGAAAAGTAGTCCGAAAACGAACCATACCCATGCTCTTACGGGCGCGGACGTGAACACGGTCCGAAATCGACGGGGGTTCGAGGTGACAGGTCACAAAATAAACATCGACCAGGTCTCGATCAGATTACGAACTGGATCCTTCCCTGTCCACCGAACCGGCGTGTCGCGCAGTCCGTGTCCGGATACGCCGACAGGGCCGAGCCGATGAACGGCTCGACCCTGTCGGTCGGTTCACAACGAACGTCGATCGCTCGAGTCAGTAACGGCGAGCACCGTCGAACGGCATCGAGTCGAGCGGGGCAACCTTGACCGGCACGCCGGACGTGGATGCGTGCACGACATTGCCGTTGCCGACGTAGATGCCCGAGTGCGAGCCGTCGTAGAACGAGACGACGTCGCCGGGGGCGAGGCTGTCGCGCGAGACCGGAGTGCCTGCGGCGGCCTGGTCGTAGCTCGTACGAGGCAAGCTGACGCCGGCCTGCTTGTACGCCCACTGGACGAGGCCCGAGCAGTCGAACGAATCCGGACCCGAAGCGCCGTACACGTACGGTGCTCCGATCTTGGATTCTGCGGCCTGAACGGCCTTCGCAGCCGGGGTGACCTGCGGTGCCAACGGCGCACCCGGCGCGGGCACACCCGGAAGGTTGAGGGGAGGAAGGCCCGGGATGTCAGGAATCTCGAAGGTTCCGACGCCGGGAATGGTGAGGGGGGCCGCCATTGCGGGTGCAGCGGGAAGAACGACCACGCCTGCCGTGAGCGCTCCGGCTACGAGGACTCGCCGCAATGTTCGGTTGGAAAGTTGTGACGCCACGAAAGATGGTGCTCCGTTTCTTCCTATCGTCCGCCGACCGAGTTAGCTGACGGGTTCGGGCTGGGAAGAGCAGCCCTACCCACCGGCCACCATGTGGTGGCTCAGCGGGATTCACCCCAGTAGATATCGGGTTCCCGGTACGAACACTCTCGCGAGTGAACGATTAGGCGGTGACTTGCGACGCCACTCCGGTTTGGACTGGCGAGACTCCGCAAGGTCTCAGGAAGGTTACGAAATGGCATACCCCCGTGTCGACCCCAACTCGCCGAGGAGAGCGAATTCGGCTCGATTCTCGCTAGCCGGCGCGCTGATCCCCCGGTGTGTCACGAGTCGATAACAAAGGAACCTCGGCGATGTCGTCGTCGTTCACCACGAGCTTGAGAGTGGGCACGAGACCGACATCGGCGAGCACCCCCATGGCACCGAGTTCCTCCTGCTCGAGAGTGATACGAGACGGCGGACCGACCCGCCGTCCGTCCGACCCGGACGGCATCCCCGGAGCCCCCAGAAGCACCGTCACGACGCAGTCCGCGCAGGCGATGTCACGGACCAGGCAGTCACTGCAATCGATGATCATTGTGATCCTTGTCTCTTTACGGTTTCCGGCGGCCGAATCGGCCGACTCAGCGAAAGATAGCGACGGGCACCGACAGGTTCCGTGACACGACGACGTGGGACGGCGCGATGAGCGTTCTTGTCGGAGGTCGGCCCTAACGTCGTCCCGGTGAGCCTGCCCATCCAGCTGACGTTCGACGAACTCGACACCCCGCTGCACGAGACGACGTTCGTCGTCGTCGACCTCGAGACCACCGGCGGTAGCGCGGACACCGAGGCCATCACCGAAATCGGGGCAGTCAAGGTTCGAGGCGGCGAGATTCTCGGCGAGTTCGCCACGTTGATCGACCCGGGCAGGTCCATTCCGCCGTACATCGTGGAACTGACCGGCATCACATCGGCGATGCTCATCGGTGCGCCGCGCATCGAACGGGTTCTGCCCGGTTTCCTCGAGTTCGCACGAGGTTCGGTACTGGTGGCGCACAACGCCGGCTTCGACACCGGATTCCTCAAGGCCGCCGCGAGCCGTCTCGACATCGCGTGGCCACGGTTTCAGGTGCTGTGCACGGTCAAGCTGGCTCGCCGAGTTCTGACGCGCGACGAAGCTCCGTCGGTGAAGCTGTCCGCACTGTCGACTCTGTTCCGATCCGGCACCAGGCCTACCCACCGTGCGCTCGACGACGCCAGGGCCACGGTCGACGTTCTGCACGGCCTCATCGAACGCGTGGGCAATCAGGGAGTCCACAGCTACGCCGAGTTGGTCGACTACCTACCTGCGGTGTCGGCCGGCCAGCGCGCCAAACGCGGGCTGGCCGCCCATCTTCCCGGCACACCCGGCGTCTATCTGTTCCGCGGCCCGTCCGACGAGGTGCTGTACGTCGGTACGTCCAACAACCTCAAACGACGCGTGCGCAACTACTTCACCGGCTCGGAGACCCGAGGCCGGATGAAGGAGATGGTCGCACTGGCCACCCGCGTCGACCACGTCGAGTGTGCACACGCGCTCGAAGCCGGAGTCCGCGAGCTACGTCTGCTCTCGGCGCACATCCCGCCGTACAACCGCCGCTCGAAGTTCCCCAGGAAAGGGTGGTGGATCACCCTGACCGACGAGGCGTTCCCTCGCCTGTCGATCGTCCGCACCCCGGCACCGAACAGTCTCGGACCGTTTTCGGTTCGCGGTGACGCCGCAGAGGCCGCGGCGCTCGTCGCGGAGTTCTGCCGCCTGCGTACGTGCACTCGCCGTCTGGCCCGCTCGGTTCGACACGGTGACCAGTGCCCGGCGACCGACGTCGGAGGCTGCCCAGCGGCACTGTCCGGCCCGTTGACGGCCGACGAGTACTCCGATGCCCCGACGCAGTTTCTCGCGCTGGTGTGTGGCCAGGACGACGCCGTTCTCTACTCCATGCGCCGCCGCGTCGCCGAGCTCGCAGACAAGGAGCTGTACGAGACGGCTGCCCGTCTGCGCGACAGAATTGCGATCACCGTCGATGCACTGCGCCGGATGCACCGATCGGCAGCAGTGGCCGCCATTGCCGAACTGGTTGCGGCGAGGCGCACGGCCGACGGCGGGTGGGAGTTGATCGTGGTGCGCTTCGGCCGGCTGGCCGGCGCTGCCGTCGCGCCGCGGGGAGTGCATCCGATGCCCGTCGTCGATGCCATCACCGCGTCGGCCGAAACGGTGGTGCCCGATACGACCCCGCTGCGCGGCGCGCCCCCGGAGGAAGTCGGACTTATTGCGGCCTGGCTGCGCACGGAGGGAGTCCGGATCGTGCGCACGAGCAGTGGGTACTGCAGCCCGGCACGGTCGGCGGGTTCGTGGGAGTCGTGGTGTCGGACGGCGAGAGAAGCCGCGAGGGCAGGAGTGGAGCCTGCGGAACGACTGTTCAGCTCAGGAGTGGAGCCTGCGGAACGACTGTTCAGGTCAGGAGTGGAGCCTGCGGGACGACTGTCGGGGTACGGCAGCAACTAGGGTCTGGGGGTAGCTCGCGTCGGACACCGAGCTCGAGATGCTTGAGGAGCGCACATGATCAATGCCATCGTCTTGATCGACGCCGAGGCCGACTTGATTCCGGAAGCGGCGCAGGCCGTTGCGGATGTCGACGGGGTGTCGGAGGTCTATTCGTGTGCTGGTGATGTCGATCTGATCGCCATCGTGAAAGTTCGTGATCATGCGTCGATCGCAGAGGTCATCACCAAGCACATCAATCGTGTGCGGGGGGTGCGCAGCACCACCACTCACATTGCGTTCCAGTCCTATTCGAGTGCCGATGTCGAAGCCGGGTTCTCGATAGGCGAGTAGCCGCGCTCTTCGTCAGCCGGCGAGTTCGGTGGTGCATCGACCCCAGTCGGCGAGTAGCCGTGCTGCTGCACCGGAATCGATTGTTGTTGCGGCAGTGGCCAATCCGGCTTCGATTCGGGCGTGGAGGTCGTCGGACACGCCGTGGTGCGCTGCCATGGCTGCGGCGGCATTGAGCAGTACGGCGTCGCGGACGGGGCCCTGTTCTCCGGCGAACACTCGGTGCGCCACCGCTGCATTGAATTCGGCGTCTCCACCTCTGAGAGCTTCTATGGGCGCTCGGGCGATGCCGTAGTCGAGCGGGTCGATCGTCTCGACGGTCACCGAACCATCGGACACCACGTGCACTGTCGTGGTGGTGGACAGTGTGATCTCGTCCAGTCCGTCGTCACCGCGGACCACGAGCACCGAGCTGCCCCGGGCTGCGAACACGTCGGCGACGACGGGGACCAGGTTCTCGAACGCACAGCCGATCAGGCCTGCGCGCGGGCGCCCGGGGTTCGTCAGTGGCCCCAGCACGTTGAAGACCGTGGGGATTCCGATTTCCTTGCGCGGTGCGGCAGCGAAGCGCAGTGCGGGGTGGTGGATCGGTGCGAAGCAAAAGCCGATGCCGACCTGCTCGACGCTCGACGCGACTGCGTCGGCCCCGAGGGTCACTCGGACCCCCAATGCTTCGAGCACGTCGGTCGTGCCGCTCTTCGACGACGCTGCGCGGTTGCCGTGCTTGACGACTCGGATCCCGCTGGCAGCGACGACGACGGCTGCCATGGTGGAGATGTTGACGGTGTCCGCTCCGTCTCCTCCGGTCCCCACGACGTCGACGGCGTCGGTGTCGGTGTGCACCAGCACTGCGTGCGCCAGCATCGATTCGGCGAGTCCGTTGACCTCCGCCGGCGTCGGACCTTTCATCTTCAGCGCTACTCCGAAGGCTGCGATCTGCGCGGCTGTCGCGTTGTCGGCCATGATCTCGTCCATGACCCAGCCGGTGTCGGCGCTGGACAGGTCGGTGTGGTTCGTCAACGCGCCGAGGATTCGACGCCAGGTTCGCGGCTGTTCGTCGCTGATCGCTGCGGTCATGGTGGTTCTGCCGTGCCCTTCTGCCGTCGATGCACTCGGTGCGGTGGAAGCTTAGCCAGACGCTGCGTCGGGCTGCGCGGGCTGCAGTGCGTCCCACCCCAGTACTGCTCCCCCTCGACGCTGAGCAAGGCCGGCCATGCGAGAACGCTCCTGCGAGCAGTGCAGAGCGTCGAGTACCTGAACACGTTGCAGAACCAGCGGCACGCCGCCTTCCACCCGAGGGCGGTAGCCGGTGCTCTCCGGTAGTTCGGCGGCCGGCCCCACTTCGTAGTCGTCCTGAGCCGCAACCGCTGCTGCGTCCTCCACTTGGTCGGAAGGCAACACGAGATGATGCCGTAGCACCACCTCCGCCGATTCCGTCCACAGCGGTCGGGTCCTCGCTGCTTCGTCGAGCACGGCCGAGCATGCCTGTGCATCGTCGAAGCAACTCGCCACTGTCACGAGGTCCTCGCGAGTGGGGTCCAGACGTTCGGCCGTCGATCGCGAGAACAGTCTCCGAAACCATCCACCTTCGGTGCGCTTTGCCATGAGGCCAGCCTTGCACGACTGGACCCTACCGGCCCGTACAGAGGCTCTGACCAGCACGGGAACAAGGACGTACGCGGATTCGTTCCGACACGACGCGCCAAGAGCGGACCCGGATATGCCTTCCGTACTACGACGGGTCATACTTCTCTTTGTGACGAGCGCTGTAGGGACTCAAGGATCGGCAATCACCCAACGCGTGCACTCGCTGAACCGTCCCAATATGGTCAGCGTCGGCACGATCGTGTGGCTGTCTAGTGAACTCATGTTCTTCGCCGGGCTGTTTGCGATGTACTTCGTCGCACGCGCCCAGGCGAATGGAATCTGGCCGCCGGAGCCGACGGAGCTGAACCTCGCTCTCGCTGTGCCGGTGACCGCGGTGCTGATCGCATCGTCGTTCACCTGCCAGCTGGGCGTGTTCGCCGCCGAGCGAGGTGACGTCTTCGGACTGCGCCGCTGGTACATCATCACTCTGGTGATGGGCGCGTTCTTCGTGGCCGGCCAGGCGTACGAGTACTACCACATGGTGCACGAGGGCACGACGCTCTCGAGCAGCGTGTACGGCTCGGTCTTCTACATCACGACCGGTTTCCACGGATTGCACGTCATCGGCGGACTCATCGCCTTCGTCTTCCTGATCACCAGAACGCTGGTCAGTAAGTTCACGCCCGCGCAGGCCACCGCGGCCATCGTCGTTTCGTACTACTGGCACTTCGTCGACATCGTCTGGATTGCCCTCTTCGCAACGATCTACTTCATCCGCTAGTGACAGTCAGCACACCAGAGATAACGAGCGAACGGAATCAGCCCCCGACGTTCGGTCCGTCCCGACACGACAAGGGATAGAAGATGAGTACATCTCCCCCAGCAGCATCCGACGACAACGCCGCCTCCAAGACGAGACGGCAGCGTAGGACGCGCCGACGCATCACCGGTGCTCTCGTTCTGATGATGGGCCTCCTGAGCGCAGGGTTCCTCGCCTCGGCCCTGACGCCGGCTCCTCAGGTCGCGACTGCCGATACCGATTCGGCAGCGCTCATCCGCGAGGGCAAGCAGCTCTACGACACGTCCTGCGTCACGTGCCACGGTGCCAACCTGCAGGGTGTTCAGGATCGCGGACCGAGCCTCATCGGCGTCGGCGAAGCAGCCGTGTACTTCCAGGTGTCGAGCGGTCGTATGCCCGCTGTTCGCAACGAGGCACAGGCGATGCGCAAGCCGCCGAAGTTCAACGACAAGCAGATCGACGCCCTCGGTGCCTTCATCAACGCCAACGGCGGCGGACCGACGGTCATCCGCGACGAGAACGGTGAGATCGCTCAGGAGTCCCTGCGCGGTGGCGACATCGGACGCGGCAGTGAACTGTTCCGACTCAACTGCGCTTCCTGCCACAACTTCACCGGTGAAGGCGGCGCTCTGTCCTCGGGCAAGTTCGCACCGTCCCTCGGCCCTGCCAACGAGCAGGAGATCTACACCGCGATGGTCACCGGCCCGCAGAACATGCCGAAGTTCTCCGATCGTCAGCTGACGATCGAGGAGAAGTCCGACATCATCGCGTACGTCAAGTCGGCCCAGGAAACCCTTCCCGCAGGCGGTTGGAGCATCGGAAGTTTCGGTCCCGGTACCGAGATGATCGCTATCTGGACGGTCGGCATCATCGCCGTCGTCGGAGCAACTTTGTGGATCGGAGCTAGATCATGACCGACGGCGATTCCGGCCGTAAGGACGCGGGCAACGACGACGAATCCGGACGCAAGGATGCGCCCGGTGCCGACGGCGTGAACGCGGACAAGAAGTACACCGACGAGGAACTCGCCGCGATGAGCCGCGACGAACTGGTCGAGCTCGGCACCAACCTCGACGGTGTCGATGTCGCTTTCCGCCGCAACCGTTGGGCTGTAGAAGGTACCCGCGCCGAGAAGCGTGCCGAGCGCAGCGTCGCGATCTGGTTCGCGATCGCCGGCCTCGCCGCTGTCGCATTCATCGGCATCTACCTGTTCTGGCCGTGGCAGTACTCCGGTATCGGCGAAGAGAACTACCTGGCCTACTCGCTGTACACCCCGCTCATCGGCGGCACGATGGGCCTGGCGATCCTCGCGGTCGGTATCGGCGCGGTGCAGTTCACCAAGAAGTTCATCCCCGAAGAGGTCTCCATCCAGGACCGTCACGACGGCGGCTCGTCCGAGCTGGACCGCAAGACTCTCGTGGCAGAGCTGGGCGATTCGCTCGACACGTCGACCATCGGTCGCCGCAAGGTGATCAAGCGTTCGCTCGTCTTCGGTGGTGGCGCGCTCGGCGTCATGGCGCTGCTCCCCCTCGGTGGACTGATCAAGAATCCCTGGGCCAAGGGCGAAGATTCGCCGTTGTGGGTATCCGGCTGGACTCCTCGCTACGATGGAGAGACCATCTACCTCCGACGAGACACCGGGCGACCGGAAGATGTCGTTCTCGTTCGGCCCGAGGACTTGGACGCTGGTGCCATGGAGACCGTCTTCCCGTTCCGCGAAGCGGACCGCGAGAGCGAGCACGATCTGCTCGTCTCGCTGCGTGGAGTTCGTAACTCGGTCATGCTCATTCGCCTTCGCCCGGATGCCGCAAGCACCGTCATCAAGCGCAAGGGTCAAGAAAGCTTCAACTACGGCGACTACTTCGCCTACTCGAAGATCTGTACGCACCTGGGTTGCCCGACATCGTTGTACGAGCAGCAGACCAACCGAATTCTGTGCCCTTGCCACCAGTCGCAGTTCAACGCGCTCGAGTACGGCAAGCCGATCTTCGGACCGGCTGCGCGTGCGCTGCCCCAACTTCCCATCACTGTCAACGAAGAGGGATTCCTCGTCGCTTCGGGAGATTTCACCGAAGCTCTGGGGCCCGCCTTCTGGGAACGTCGTCCGGAGCGTGACTCATGAGTACATTGCAAACCCTCGCCGCCAAGCAGGCCGACGGCGTAGACAGTCGTTACCACCTGGCGCCGGGATTGCGTCGCCAGATCAACAAGGTCTTCCCCACGCACTGGTCGTTCCTGCTCGGTGAGATCGCGCTGTACAGCTTCGTCATCCTGCTGATCTCGGGCGTGTTCCTCACCTTGTTCTTCGATCCGTCGCTCAGCGAGGTCGTGTACGACGGTGCGTACACCCCCCTCAACGGTGTGACGATGTCCAGGGCATACGCCACCGCTCTCGACATCACGTTCGAGGTTCGTGGCGGTCTGTTCATGCGGCAGATTCACCACTGGGCGGCCCTGATGTTCGCCGCCTCGATCATCGTGCACATGATGCGCATCTTCTTCACCGGTGCGTTCCGTCGCCCGCGCGAGGCCAACTGGGTCATCGGTTGTTTGCTGCTCATCCTGGCGATGTTCGAGGGCTTCTTCGGCTACTCGCTCCCCGACGATCTGCTTTCCGGCACCGGCCTCCGCGCCGCTCTCGGTGGCATCACGATGAGTATCCCGATCATCGGCACGTGGATGCATTGGCTCATCTTCGACGGCGACTTCCCCGGCACGATCATCATTCCGCGCCTGTACGTCGCTCACGTTCTTCTTCTACCGGCCATCATCCTGGCGCTGATCGCAGCCCACCTGGCCCTGGTCTGGTACCAGAAGCACACGCAGTTCCCCGGACCCGGCCGCACGGAGCAGAACGTCGTCGGCGTTCGTATTCTTCCGGTCTTCGCGGTCAAGTCCGGTGCTTTCTTCGCCGTCACCTTCGGTGTGCTGGCAGCAATGGGCGGACTCATCCAGATCAACCCGATCTGGAATCTCGGACCGTACAACCCGTCGCAAGTGTCGGCAGGCGTGCAGCCCGACTTCTATCTGATGTGGACCGACGGCATGGCACGACTGTGGCCTGCCTGGGAGATATACATCGCCGGGCGCTACACCATCCCGGCAGTGTTCTGGGTGGCAGTGATCATGGGTCTCGTCTTCACCGTGATGATCGCGTACCCGTGGATCGAGAAGCGTCTGACCGGAGACACTGCGCATCACAACCTGCTTCAGCGTCCCCGTGACGTTCCGGTGCGTACTGCGATCGGCGCGATGGCCCTCACGTTCTACGTGATCCTCACGCTCTCGTGCATCAACGACCTCATCGCCTACAAGTTCGACATCTCGCTCAACGCGATGACGTGGATCGGTCGTATCGGAATTCTCACCATGCCTCCGCTCGCGTACTTCATCGCGTACCGATTCTGCATCGGACTGCAGCGCAGCGATCGGGCAGTTCTCGAGCACGGCATCGAAACCGGAATCATCAAGCGACTCCCGCACGGCCAGTACGTGGAAATCCACCAGCCGCTCGGACCGGTCGACGATCACGGACACCCGATTCCCCTCGATTACCAGGGCGCAGCCGTTCCGAAGAAGATGAACAAGCTCGGCTCGGCCGGAAAGCCCGGCTCGGGATCGCTGTTCAGTCCGGATCCGGTGGCACAGAGCAAGGCTCTCGAAGATGCCCTTCACAAGGGTGAACACGAGCAGCTGACGATGCTCCGCAACTACCAGGCGGGCATCCACGGCAACGGCCACTCGAACGGCAACGGCCATGCCAATGGCAACGGGCACTCGAACGGCAACGGCCACTCCAATGGCAACGGCCACTCGAACGGCAACGGCCATGGACTCCACTCGGATGAGGACACCGCTATCGCTTCGGGTCGAAGCGACAACGACAGAGAACACTGACATCTGACAGAGTCTCGAAAAGGGCGACACCGGCAACGGTGTCGCCCTTTTTGTTGTCTGCGAACACGATCCGGGCTGGAACACTTCGCATCACCCTCCGAGGCAGCACGGCCGGCTGCTCGTCGTCGGGAGATCCGATAGCCCTCCCCTCCCCCACCGTCGGATGACCCATCCATATCCCAGGTACATCGACCGGTCTCAGCTCCGGGGTTCGCGACGACCGGTATTACTATCGGTGTCATGGTCCGTGTTCCACTCACCCCCGGCGAACTCGCCCGCGGTGCCAGGCTCGGCTCCGCTCTCCGTCATGCCCGCGGTGGCCGAACCATGACCGACGTCGCCGATACAGCAGGCATCTCGGTCGAAACTCTGCGCAAGATCGAGACCGGCCGAATTCCGACGCCGGCGTTCTTCACCGTCGCCGCGTTGTGCGGCGCGCTGAACATCTCCCTCGATTCGCTTGCCGATCAGGTGCCCCGTGCCGTTCGGTCCCACTCGGAGGCCGACGTTTCCTGAGGGTGCGTGCCACCTCGTTCACCGCAGCGCGCTCGACCTCCACACGCTCGCTCTCCGTGTCACCTGACAGCGCCATGAGCGGACCATCCTGTTCGGCCGGTATGCGGACAGCAGAAAAGGGCCCCGGTCGCTCGTGAGAACAACCGGGGCCCTTTTCGGGTGGAGCAGATGGAGTCAGTGGCGCTCGGCACCGACGTGGTACTCGAACACCAAACCTGCGGCCGCAGCGATGACGCTCACCACGCCGAGGGCGATGAGCCACGGCTGGAAGAAGGCGAATCCGATGGCGGTGATGGACGCGGCGCCTGCGAGCACGATCGGCCAGAAGCTACCGGGGCTGAAGAAGCCCAGGTCTCCTGCGCCGTCGCTGACCTCGGCGTCGTCGAAGTCCTCGGGTCGGGTGTCGAGGCGTCGTGCGACGAATCGGAAGTAGGTTCCGACGATCAACGTCAGACCGACCGACAAGAAGATCGCGGTGACTCCGGCCCACTCGACTCCTGTGCGGCTCAGGCCCGTGAACAACGCGTACACGATGCCGACCAGGAGAAAGAAGACAGTGAGGATTTCGAAGATCTTGGCTTCGATTTTCATATCAGCATGCTTCCTTGGTCAGTTGCCTTCAGCGACAGCGGCTGTGCGGAGGGTGCGGTCGGTCGAGAACGGAGCGGTGCTCGTTGCGAGGGGGCTTTCGCCGATGGCTTCGAGTGCCTGCGCGTTGGTCAGCGCATCTCCGCCTTCGGACAGAGGCTTGCGAAGCTCGATGTACTGCTCGAACCGCTCGGGAGACACGGCACGAACCTCGAAGTTCATCATCGAGTGGAAGGTGCCGCACATTTCGGTGCACCGTCCGACAAAGGAGCCTTCGCGTTCGATTTCGCTGATCTGGAAGACGTTGTCGGAGTGGTTCTCCTCGGGGTTCGGGAGAACGTCACGCTTGAACAGGAATTCCGGAACCCAGAATCCGTGGATGACGTCCGAGGACGCGAGCACGAATTCGATGCGCTTACCGGTCGGCAGAACCAGGACCGGGATCTCTTCGCTCGAGCCGACCGTTTCGATCTTGTTGTAGTGCAGGTACGACAGATCCTGCGTGGATGCTCCGTTGATCGGTCCCGGAACGAACTCGCCGTCCTCGCTGCCCTCGGCACCTTCGCCCGGAGTGGCAGCGGCCTCGGCGGCAGCCTGCTCCTCCTCGTCGGTGCCCTCGTACTTGGCGGCACCGTCCTTGAGGTCGATGGTGCGGTAGCCGAACTTCCAGTTCCACTGGTAAGCCGTGACATCCACCTGGACGTCGGGATCGGCCTGCTTCTCGTCGACGTAGTTCTGCACCACGACGGTGAAGTAGAACAGGACGGCGATGATCACGAACGGGACCGCCGTGTAGAACAACTCGAGCGGAACGTTGTAGGCCGTCTGGCGAGGGAACTCCGGTGAGCTCTTCTTCTTACGGTGGAACAGCACCACCCAGAAGATCAGAACCCACACGATGATGCCAATGACCAGGGCGGCAATGACCGACCACGTCCACAGGTCGCCGATGCGTCGCCCCTGCGGGGTGACGCCCGAGGCGAAACCGAAATTGAGTACGTTGTCGCTGCTGATGGAACAGCCCGACAGCATCAACGCGGCTACACCGAGAAATGCTGTCAGCCCCGCTCGCCGAAGGATCCGACTATGCGCCACGTTCACGCCTTCCTGATTGCCCACCACTGAAGAATAAGGGCTTCCACATGGAGATGCCCGAGTACTACGCAGCGTAGACCAATGCTGACGCGGAGCCACCCTTGGGTCGTTACCTAGGTTCGAGCGTGTCTGCGGCATACTCGGTTGCTGATCGACCGTCCCGCTGACGACACGCGGAGATCCGGCCCCCGGCATTGTCCCCAACTGCGAGAAGAGGTAGCAGACGCTGTGTGTGGACTGCTCGGAGTACTGACATCTCACGGAACGACCGCCGCCGGCGTCGAGCTGGTGAGCTCGGCGACTCACTGCATGCGCCATCGTGGCCCGGACGAGCCCGGTGGCACCTGGCACGACGACGACGTCGTATACGGCTTCAATCGACTCTCGTTCATCGACATCGAACACTCGCACCAGCCGATGCGGTGGGGTCCGCCCGAGTCGCCGAACCGGTACGCACTGGTATTCAACGGTGAGATCTACAACTACCTCGAGTTGCGTGCCGAGCTCGCGCGCGATCACGGGGCAGAATTCGCCACCGAAGGTGACAGCGAGTCGATCGTTGCGGCGTTCCACTACTGGGGCGCTGCCGCCGTGCAGCGTCTGCGAGGAATGTTCGCCTTCGCCATCTGGGACACCGAGACGCGCGAGATGTTCGTTGCACGCGATCCCTTCGGCATCAAGCCGCTGTTCCTGGCCACCGGTCCCGGAGGCACCGCGTTCGGTAGCGAGAAGAAGAGCGTGCTCGAGCTGATGGATCTGCTCGGCGTCGGCACCGATCTCGATCCGCGTGCCATCGAGCACTACACGGTGCTGCAGTACGTCCCCGAGCCCGAAACCCTGCACGCAGGCGTTCGGCGGCTCGAATCCGGTTGCTACGCCACGCTGTCACCGGGCACGCCGCCGAAGGTCACTCGCTACTTCACCCCGAAGTTCCCGGTTCAGCCATTCGCACCCGGCAGCGAGAAGGCGCGGTACCAGGAAATCGCCGAGGCACTCGAAGACTCGGTTGCCAAACATATGCGCGCCGACGTCACGGTCGGCTCCTTTCTCTCGGGCGGAATCGATTCGACGGCCATCGCAGCTCTGGCGATCCGTCACAACCCCGACCTGATCACGTTCACCACCGGATTCGAGCGCGAGGGCTACTCCGAGGTGGACGTGGCAGCGGAGTCGGCCGCGGCAATCGGTGCTCGGCACATCGTGAAGGTCGTCGGACCCGAGGAGTTCGCGGCGTCCATCCCCGAGATCGTCTGGTATCTGGACGATCCAGTGGCCGACCCCGCGTTGGTGCCGCTGTACTTCGTCGCCAAGGAAGCCCGCAAGCACGTGAAGGTCGTGCTCTCCGGCGAAGGTGCGGACGAGTTGTTCGGCGGTTACACCATCTACCGCGAACCGCTGTCGTTGAAGCCGTTCGAGTCGCTTCCCGCATTCCTTCGACGTGCGGCCGGCTCGTTGAGCGAGCGAATCCCCGAGGGCACTCGCGGCAAGAGCCTGCTCAACCGCGGATCCATGACTCTCGAAGAGCGGTACTACGGCAACGCACGCAGTTTCAACGACGCGCAGTTGCGGTCGGTGCTGCGCGAGTTCCGATCCGAGTGGACCCATCAGGACGTCACCGCGCCGATATACGCGCAGTCGCAGGGATGGGATCCGGTGGCTCGCATGCAGCATCTGGATCTGTTCACTTGGTTGCGCGGCGACATTCTGGTGAAGGCCGACAAGATCACCATGGCCAACTCACTCGAGTTGCGCGTTCCGTTCCTCGACTCCGAGGTCTACAAGGTCGCCGAGAAGCTCCCGCTCGACCAGAAGATCACCAAGAGCACCACCAAGTACGCTCTGCGTCAGGCGCTGGAGGGAATCGTTCCCGGTCATGTACTGCATCGCGCCAAGCTGGGATTCCCTGTGCCACTGCGCCATTGGCTGCGCGGACCGGAACTCTTCGATTGGGCCCACCAGCAGATCGCCGACTCGCAGACCGATCACCTGCTCAACAAGGCCGCCGTCGTGGCGATGCTCGACGATCACCGCGCCGGCAAGTCCGATCACAGCCGTCGACTGTGGACGCTGCTGATCTTCATGGTGTGGCACGGCATCTTCGTCGAGAAGCGCATCGTGCCGCAGATCGCCGAACCGGAGTATCCGGTCAACATCTGACCTGGCCGACCGTCCCCGCCGGATCAATGCGATTTTCGGTCGCTCGGAGTGCAACAAAGCCACATTGATCCGGTGGGCGAACGAACAACCTCGATCAGGCGGGGAGCAATGCCCCGATTTCCTCGCCCGCTTCTTCACCATAGGCAGAGGTCAGACGCTTGATCGCGTCGTCGCGGTTGAGATCCCACTCCTGAGTGCCGGTGGTCTCGAGCACCAGCACGGCCACGAGCGAACCCAGTTGCGCTGCACGTTCGATGCTGGCTCCGGCCATGTGGGCGGTGAGGAAACCTGCTCGGAAGCCGTCGCCGACACCGGTCGGATCCACCTTGCTCGTCTCTGGCACGACACCGACATGGGTGTGCACACCACCCTTTTCGACGATGTCCACGCCACGCTTGCCCAGGGTGGTGACGCGCAGATCCACCTTGTCGGCGATGTCAGCGTCGGACATGCCGGTCTTCTGCTTGAGGAGCGCCCATTCGTACTCGTTGGTGAACAGGTACGCGGCACCGTCGATCAAGTCGGTTGCCTGCGCGGCGTCGAGCCGAGCGAGCTGCTGCGACGGGTCGGCCGCGAACGGGATGCCTGCAGCGCGGCACTGCGCCGTGTGCGCCGTCATCGCGTCGGGGTCGTTGGCACCGATCAGAACCAGGTCCATCGCGTGCTGCGCTGCGAGTGCCTCGATGGAGATGTCCCGGGCCTCGCTCATCGCTCCGGGGTAGAACGACGCGATCTGCGCCATGTCCTCGTCCGTGGTGCAGACGAAGCGAGCAGTGTGTGCGGTAGCGGACACGCTCACACCACTGCAGTCGACACCGTGCTCTTCGAGCCAGGTCCGGTACTCGGCGAAGTCCGGTCCCACGGCCCCGACGAGCAGCGGCGCGCCGCCGAGAACTCCGAGTGCGTACGCGATGTTTCCGCCGACGCCTCCCTTGCGAATGACCAGATCGTCCACCAGAAAGCTCAACGAGATGTTCGAGAGCTGATCGGCGACGATCTGCTCGGCGAACCGTCCGGAGAATCGCATCAGATGGTCGGTCGCTATCGAGCCGGATACCGCGAGTGTCACGAAGGAAGGCCTTTCGGTTCGTAGATGCTGTGGAGTCGACGGGCAGACACGACTGTGACCGGTACACGCATGCGTGTACCGGTCACAGTCGAGTACGAGTCAGCTCAGTTGAACGAGTCGCCGCACGCGCACGATCCCGTGGCGTTCGGGTTGTCGATCGTGAAACCCTGCTTCTCGATCGTGTCCACGAAGTCGATGGATGCACCCTCCACGTAGGGAGCGCTCATCCGGTCCACTGCGAGGGTGACGCCGTTGAAGTCGACCGCGAGGTCGCCGTCGAGGCTTCGGTCGTCGAAGAAGAGCTGGTAGCGCAGTCCTGCGCAACCACCCGGCTGCACGGCGATGCGCAGCGCGAGGTCGTCACGGCCTTCTTGATCCAGCAGCGCCTTGGCCTTGGTCGACGCGGTCTCCGTCATGGTGACCTTGTGTGCCGTGGTTTCGGTCGTTGCGGTCTCATTCGAAACGGTCATGGGTTCTCCCTATCAGTCGTACAACCCGTGAATGACTCAACCGTACTCCCGGTAGCTCTATTCCTCACGCTCGCCGCCTCCCTTGCACACCGGTGTCGACCACGTCGGCCGCGACGCGCGCGGCCAACTGTTCGAGCTGATTCGCCGCATCCGACATCGCCAGCTCGACCGAACCCGCGAACTCACTGATCGAGTGCGCAGCCGAGATGCCCGCCGACTCCAGTTCGTCCTTCGACAACGTGACCTGCCCCGCGAGCACGATCGTGTCGATGCCCGTCGCGCCGCCCGCGGCAGCGATTCTGGTCACCAGCTTGCCGCGCAGCGATTGCGAGTCGAATTTGCCCTCACCGGTCAGCACCAGGTCGACGGAGTCGAGCAGTTCCTGCTGGCCGGTTCGTTCGGCCATCACGACGGCACCGGGTAGCTGCCTGCCGCCGAGTGCGAACAGTGCCGCCCCCAGACCTCCTGCGGCTCCGGCTCCCGGTCGGTCTGCCACGTCGTAGCCGGCGGCAGAGAGCACTGCAGCCCAATCGGTGTTCGACTCCTCCAGCCGAGCGACGGTGTCTGCGTCGGCACCTTTCTGTGGACCGAACACGCGGGCCGCACCGGCGTCGCCCAGCAGCGGGTTCTCCACGTCCGACGCGGCGACGAGGTCGATGCCCGACAATCGCGCGACCGCCGATCCGAGTCCGCCCAGCGCACGAATCATCGCGCGCCCGCCGTCGCTGCAGCTGCTTCCGCCGAGCCCGACGAACACCGTTCGCGCCCCGGCGTCGAGAGCGGCGTCGAGCAGCTGACCGACGCCGTAGCTGCTCGCCTTCAGTGCTGACAGTGGAGTGGGCGGGCCGTCGAGAAGATGCAGTCCGCAGGCCTGAGCCGATTCGATGTACGCCGCCGTACCGTCGAGCAGCCAGTGGGCTCGGACCGGGTTGCCGAGGGGCCCGTCCACGTCTGCGGTCTGCACGGTGCCGATGCGCGAGGCCAGGACCTCGACGAACCCTGGGCCGCCGTCGGATTGGGGCGCGAGTTCGAGTTCGTCGGTCTCACGAACCGAGGCCCATCCCCTGGCGATGGCGTCGGCCGCGGCCGCGGCAGTCAAGGTGTCTCCGAACGAATCCGGCGCAATCATCACTCGCATCGTCGGAAGTCTAGGGCTGCAGCGCCGGAACGGCATCCGCTGTTTCGCCGCTGACCTGGCCGGTGTTCGTCGGCAACGGGCCATCCCATACTCTGAGTGCGTGAAGCTGCTACGCCGTGGAAACTCTGACAATTCGGACGGAAACGACTCGAACGAATCCGAGTCGACGACGGCCGGGAGCGACGCAACCCCTTCGGTGTCTCTCGGCAAGGGCCGACCGACCCCCAAGCGCCGTGATGCCGAAGCTCGGCGTCGCGGACCGGTTGCTCCTGCTCCTCTGACGAGCAAAGAGGCACGCGAGCGCCGCAAGGCGAACAAGGGCAGCAAGGAAGACCGCAAGGCCGCCTCCAACGAGCGACGCGCCGCCGCAGCCGAACGACGCGCACGGATGCTGGCGGGCGAAGACAAGTATCTGCTCCCCCGCGACAAGGGTCCGGTGCGTGCATACGTACGCGACATCGTCGATGCACGACGCAACCTCGTCGGCCTGTTCATGCCGCTGGCGTTGATCCTGATCTTTGCGCTGTTCCTGCAGCCTCAGGTACAGCAGTACGTCACCCTCGGCATGTTCGTGATGATGCTCTTCATGGTCGGCGAGGGCATCTACCTCGGCAAGATGATCAACAACAAGATCCGGGTGCGGTTCCCCGAGACCACCGACGGCGGTTTCAGGATCGGGTGGTACGCCTTCGTCCGTGCGTCCCAGATCCGCAAGATGCGCGCACCCAAGCCGCGAGTCAGCGCCGGCGAGGCCGTCTGACGTCGGTGGGCGAACCGAGACGAACCCTCGTGCTCGGTGGAGCCAGATCCGGCAAGTCCGGGCACGCGGAATCGCTTGCCGTTCTCGAGCCGGTTCGCTACCTCGCGACCGGTCGGCGGGACGCCACCGACGAGGACTGGCAGCTTCGTATCGAGCGTCACCGTGCGTCGAGACCGAGACACTGGTCCACCGTCGAAACCGTCACGTCACTGTCCGGTGTCGTCTCGCAGCCCTGGGACGGCACCACCGTCGTCGACGATCTGGGAACGTGGCTGACGGGAATGCTCGACGATGCACAGGCCTGGGAGCTCCCCCGCGGCACGATCGCACCGGCTGTCGACGATCTGGTTCGGGCAGTCGCGGACTGCCCGTCCCGCCTTCTGCTCGTCAGCCCCGAAGTCGGCTTGTCCGTGGTGCCCGAATCCCGTTCCGGTCGCCTCTTCCGAGACGAGCTGGGATTGCTCAATTCTCGGCTCGCGGCAGTATGTGACAGGGTTCTGCTGGTCGTCGCAGGACTCGCGCTGACCCTCAAGGACCCTCCGGCGGACTTCATCACCGCGAAAGGCACAGTGTGACAATTCTTTCGGAAGAGGCTTCGGCGTCGTCGCCGTTTCGTCCGGTGACAGCTCCGTCGGACTCGGCTCGATCGGCCGCCGCCGACCGGCAACAGGAATTGACCAAGCCTGCCGGAAGCCTCGGTCGCCTCGAGGCGCTCGGTGAGTGGATCGCCGCCTGCCAGGACGCCTGCCCGCCGCGGTCTCTCGAACGAGTGCGTGTCGTCGTCTTCGCCGGCGATCACGGCGTGGCCGCACACGGGGTCTCTGCCTACCCTCCCGAGGTGACGGCTCAGATGGTCGCGAACATCCGCGCCGGCGGCGCAGCGGTCAACGTACTCGCGGCCATAGCCGGTGCCGCGGTTCGGGTTGTCGACATCGCGGTCGACGCCGATACGGATTCTTCGGTGTCCGCGTTCAAGATTCGACGGTCCAGTGGATCGATCGACCGCGAGGATGCACTCACCGAGGACGAGGTTCAGGCCGCGATCGCTGCCGGAGCCGCCATCGCCGACGAAGAGGTCGACGGCGGCGCGGATCTTCTCATCGCAGGCGATATGGGTATCGGAAACACCACTCCGGCAACGGTATTGATCGCCACCCTGACCGACACCGAGCCGGTTGCCGCCGTCGGCCGCGGCACCGGAATCGACGACGCGGGGTGGATCAGAAAGACTGCAGCGATCCGGGACGCGATGCGTCGAGCCCGGCCGGTCGCGAAGAACCCCACCGATCTGCTGCGAGTCGCGGGCGGTGCCGACATCGCGGCCCTCGCCGGCTTTCTGGCACAGGCAGCGCATCGGCGAACCCCGGTGATTCTGGACGGCCTGGTGGTGACCGCGGCCGCATTGGTGGCCGAGGACGCGGCGGCCGGAGCACGCAACTGGTGGGTTGCCGGGCATCGCTCGGCCGAGCCTGCCCATTCACTTGCGTTGCGGCACTTGCGTCTCGAACCGATCGTGGAGCTCGGGATGCGACTGGGCGAAGGTTCGGGAGCGCTGGCGGCGTTGCCTCTGGTTCGTGCGGGTGTCGGCACCCTCAATTCGATGGCAACCTTCGCCGACTCCGGTGTCAGTACCGGCGACAGCGAAGCCCGCAGCACTGCCGAAGACCGCAGCACCGCCGAAGACCACTGACTGTGCGCAGCCCAGCCGATTCACTGGTGCTCGCGTTCTCCTGGCTGACGGTGCTTCCCGTGCGCGGCCCCGACGAGGTCGACAGGGACTCCGCCGGGCGCGCGATAGCGCTCGCTCCAGTCGTCGGTATCGCCCTCGGCAGCATCAGCGCGATCGTTCTGTGGGTGTCGATCACTGCGGGCTTGACGCCTCTCCTCGGCGGACTGCTCGCCGTCGCGGCCTCGGCATTGCTCACTCGGGGTATGCATCTGGACGGCTTGGCCGACACCGCGGACGGACTGGGCTGCTACGGACCTCCCGAGCGCGCGCGAGAAGTCATGAAGTCCGGCAGTGCAGGCCCGTTCGGCGTGGCATCACTTGCTCTGGTGCTGGGGATACAGGCCGCAAGCCTGGGCCAGCTCGCGCAGTTGCACATGTGGTGGGCCATCGTGTGTGTCTCGGTGATCGGACGGGTGTCGGTGGTCGTCGCGTGTCGCCGAGGGATCGAGGCGGCGGCACCGAGCGGCTTCGGCGCGCTGGTGGCAGGCACTCAGTCGATCGCAGCCGTGGCGTTGTGGACAGGCGTGGCAACGGCCATGTCCACGTACATCCGTCCCGACCGACCGTGGCAGGGAGCGCTGGTGGTCGTTTTCGTACTCGCCGTCGCGGTAATCCTCACTCGCCACTGCGTCCGACGCTTCGGCGGGCTCTCCGGCGACGTGCTCGGAGCCGGAATCGAGACCACCACCGCGCTGGCCGCGGTCGGCCTGCTTCTGGGAAGCTAGCGGAGCGTGGTCATCCAGCCGTGCGTATCGGCGAACGTTCCGCGCTGAATACCGGTGAGCGTGTCGCGCAGTGCGAGCGTGATCTCGCCGGGCTCGCCGCCTGCGATCTCGAACGCCCCCTCGGTGGACTTGACGCTACCCACCGGTGTGATGACGGCTGCTGTACCGCAAGCGAACACCTCGGTGATCTCGCCGGAGTCGGCCCCCTTGCGCCACTCCTCGGTGGAGATCCGACGCTCTTCGACGGGGATGCCTGCGTCGGTCGCCAGGGCCAGCAGCGAGTCGCGAGTGATGCCGGGGAGCAGTGACCCGGACAGCGACGGCGTCACCAGTCGTGCGTCGGAGCCCGAGCCGAAGACGAAGAACAGGTTCATCCCGCCCATCTCCTCGACGTACCGGCGCTCGATGGCATCGAGCCAGACCACCTGATCGCATCCTTCGTCGCTGGCCTGTGCCTGCGCCAGCAGAGATGCGGCGTAGTTGCCCGCGAACTTCGCGTCTCCGGTGCCGCCCGGTGCCGCCCGGACGTATTCGGTCGACAGCCAGACGCTCACCGGCTTGACGCCTCTGGGGAAGTACGCACCTGCGGGAGAGGCGATCAACATGTAGCGGTACGAATCGGCCGGGCGGACACCGAGTCCGGCTTCGGTGGAGAACATGTACGGCCGGACGTAGAGCGCGTCCTCGCCGCCTGCCGCGGGGACCCAGTCGTGGTCGAGTTCGAGCAGCTTCTCCATCGATCCGATGAACAGCTCGTCGGGCAACTCCGGCATCGCCAGACGGCGAGCCGAGGAGCGGAAGCGCTCGGCGTTGGAGTGCACCCGGAAGGTCGAGAGGTCGCCGTTCGGCTGACGGTAGATCTTGAGTCCCTCGAAGATTGCCTGGCCGTAGTGCAGGACCATCGCGGCGGGGTCGAGCTCGATCGGACCGTACGGCGCGATCGTGGCATCGTGCCATCCGCCGTCACGGGTGTAGTCGATGTACACCATGTGATCGGTGAAATGTTTTCCGAAACCGGGTGCAGCGAGCACCGCGTCGCGCACGGCGGGCGTAGCGGGCGAGGGATGCTGCACGTACGTGAATTCGGAGACACCTGTCATGCCCGAGATCCTATCGTCACGGCCACCGAGCTCTCGCGCGGTCACCTGGTCTTCGCTGCGACGAAGGGCGGCGCGACCACTTCGCAGCGCAACGCTCGCCCACGAACGTCGACCTCGACCTCGGTGCCCACCGCAGGAGCGGCCTCCGCGTCGAGCAGGGCGAGGGCGATTCCGATCTTCAGCGACGGCGAGAACGTGCCGGACGTCGTCGTTCCGATCTGCTGTCCCGATGCTTTGACGGCTAGGCCCGGGCGCAGGACACCGCGATCGAGAGCCCTCAGTCCACGCAGCACACGTGCCGGTCCGCTCTCCTTCTCCGTGGACAAGGCTTCCTTGCCCCAGAATGCGTCCTTCTTCCACCCGATCGCCCAGCCGCAGCGCGCCTCGAGGGGCGAGATGTCCAGTGCCAGTTCGTGTCCGTGCAACGGGTACCCCATCTCGGTGCGCAGTGTGTCGCGTGCTCCGAGCCCGCACACCTGTCCCCCACGAGACCGCACTGCTGCCATCAGCGCCCGGAAGAGGGGTTCGACGTCGCCCGCGGGTGGAACCAGTTCGTAGCCGTGCTCGCCGGTGTATCCGGTTCGGCAGACTCGCACCGCAACCGAATTCCAGGTGGCGTCCTCGAACGCCATGTAGTCCATGTCGGTCGGCAGGCCCAGTTCCTGAAGAACCTCGGTCGATTTCGGCCCCTGCACGGCCAGGACTCCGAACTCACGGTGCTGGTTCACCACCGAAATCCCGTCGGGTGCCTGCTCGGCCATCGCCGCGACGACGGCCGCCGTGTTCGCCGCGTTCGGCACCAGGAAGACATCCTCGTCCGAGACGTAGTACGCGATCAGGTCGTCGACGACGCCGCCGGATTCGGTGCAGCACAGCGTGTACTGCGCCTTGCCCGGTTCTATTCGGTTCAGATCGTTGGTGAGAACGGAGTTCACGAACGCAGCGGCTCCGGGTCCGGTCACCGATGCCTTGCCGAGATGGCCCACATCGAACAGACCCACGGCCTCTCGCACTGCCGTGTGTTCGACGACGACCCCGGCGTACGACACCGGCATGGTCCAGCCGCCGAAAGGTGCGAATGTCGCACCCAATTCGGTGTGCACGGCGTGAAGTGGTCCCTCGATCAGCTCGGTGTCGGTCATGGCGGTCACGCTAGCTCACATCGCGGCCGTCGCGGGCCCGGCAGACCGACTGCGTCCCTCGACGAGTCGTCATTAGGATCGAGGTACGTACACGTCAACCCCTACAGGAGCAGCCACGTGCCTTCACCCTCGACGCCTTCCCGCACTCTCGGACCCGACCTGGTCCTCGCGGGCAAGCTCGGTAAGAAAGTCGACGTTCTCGTCGTCGCGCTGAGTACCAGCGACGACGGCCTCGAGCTCGCCATCACCGACGACATCTCCGACGACGCCGTCGCTGCTGCGCTGCTCGATTCCTTCGAGTCCGTCGGTGCCACCGGCAAGGCCGATGAACTGGTGCGCATTCCGGCACCGGCCGGCCTGTCCGTGGACAGCGTCCTGGCGGTCGGCCTCGGTAGCGCGGCCGACATCGACAGCGAGCGCATCCGGCAGTCCGCCGGAACCGCGGCCCGTGCACTGAAAGGCGTCGATACGGTGGCGACCACGTTGTCGGCACTCGATCTCGGTGCGGCCGCGGAAGGTTTCTTTCTCGGCGCGTATCAGTTCACCGAGTTCAAGTCCTCGCTCTCGGCACCGAAGGCGGACGGTCTTCCCCTCGCCCGCGTCGAGTTGCTCGTGCCCGACACGCGCTCGAAGGAAGCGAAGAACGAGCTGGCACGCTCGATCGCCATTGCCGAATCCGTCGCTGTAGCACGTGATTTCGTCAACACCCCGCCGAGTCACCTCTACCCGGAGGAGTTCGCGGCGCAGGCGAAGGCGCTGGGTACGGCTGCAGGTCTGAAGGTCGAGATCCTCGACGACAAGACACTGGAGAAGGACGGCTACGGCGGCATTCACGGCGTCGGCAAGGGTTCTTCACGCCTGCCGCGACTGGTTCGCCTGACGCACTCGGGCGGCAAGCGGGGCGCGAAGAAGGTCGCCCTGGTGGGCAAGGGCATCACGTTCGACACCGGCGGCATCTCCATCAAACCCGCTGCGGGCATGGAGAACATGACCTCGGACATGGGCGGTGCGGCTGCGGTCATCGCGACGGTGATCCTGGCCGCGAAGGTCGATCTACCGCTCGACGTCGTCGCGACGGTGCCGATGGCCGAAAACATGCCGTCGGGCACAGCGCAGCGTCCGGGCGATGTCCTGACCCAGTACGGCGGCATCACCGTGGAGGTCATCAACACCGACGCCGAAGGCCGCTTGGTGTTGGCCGACGCGATCGTGCGTGCCTGCGAGGACGATCCGGATTACCTCATCGACACCGCGACACTGACCGGGGCCCAGGTGGTCGCGCTCGGCAATCGAACGCCAGGGGTCATGGGCACCGACGACTTCCGCGACCGCGTCGCCGAGATCTCTCAGGCCATCGGCGAGAACGCGTGGCCGATGCCGTTGCCGAAGGAGATCCGACGTGAACTCGATTCCAAGGTGGCCGATCTGGCGAACGTCACCAACGGCCGGGCCGGTGGAATGCTGGCCGCTGCGCTGTTCTTGAAGGAATTCGTCCCCGAGGGCGTCGAATGGGCTCACATCGATGTCGCAGGACCGGCGTACAACACCGGCGGGCCCTTCGGTTACACCGGCAAGGGCGGCACCGGCGTTCCCGTACGGACGATGTTCGCGGTCCTCGAGGACATCGTCGAGAACGGCTGATGGCACAGTCCGTGCGTGCGGATCCGAATCTGCACGCACGGATTTCGGTCAGAGATCGCGCTGCTGCTGTTCGCGCTTCTTGATGATCTTCTGGCGAGCGTCGTGATCGCGCATGCGTTGGGGATAGCCGGTCTTGCGCACGTCGTAGACCGGCATCTTCAGGTCGCGTCCGATCTTTCGTGCATATTTTTCATCCAGCGGCCGACGGGTCCACTCGCCGTCGTTCGCGACGAGCACCACCGTCAGCGGGGTCACCGTCGTCTTCGGCTCGACGTAGGCCTCGACACCGATTCGAGCGGCCGTCCAATCGGCCAGGTACTGGGCAACCGACCCCTCGGGGCCACGTTTCGCGGACCCGCCGCTTCGTTTGAGTCGATCGAACAATCCCACGAGAACATCCTTTTCGTACGGCCGATGGATCACCGGTTCGGGTGCCGGAATGTTGTTACCCGCCAGTTTGCCAGGCGTGTTGAACGCCCTAGGGGAACGGCGAGGCGATAACAATGGAAGGATGACATTAGAGGGTTCAGCTCTCTTGATAGTGAACCAAGGCTCGTGAAGTGAGTAAGTGAATTGCCGAGAGGGAGTGTCTACGTGGGCGCTGTGTCGAGCCGAACACGCTCGATCGGTGTCTTGTGCACCGGTGCCTCCGTCGAACCGAATCACGCAACTCTCGTCCATGAACCCTGTTCCGCCAGCACAATGGTCTGCGACCACGAGTCGTCGAACCACATCACCCGCACACAACTGTCGAGGAGTCAACAGACATGGCCTTCTCCGTCCAGATGCCAGCTCTTGGTGAGAGCGTCACCGAGGGAACTGTCACGAGGTGGCTCAAACAAGAAGGCGACACCGTCGAAGTCGACGAGCCATTGCTCGAAGTCTCCACGGACAAGGTCGATACCGAGATCCCGTCGCCTGCAGCCGGTGTTCTGACCAAGATCGTCGCTCAGGAAGACGACACCGTCGAGATCGGTGGCGAGCTCGCCCAGATCGGTGACGCAGGCGAGGCTCCCTCGTCCGACGCGCCGGCCGAGGAAGCTGCCCCCGCCGAGGAGTCGGCACCCGAGGAAGCTGCCGAGGAGCCCACTCCCGCAGCCGAGCCCGAGCCACAGGCCGAGGAGGAGGCACCCGCAGCGAGTGCATCGTCCGACTCGTCCGGATCAGGCACCCCGGTGACGATGCCCGAGTTGGGCGAGTCCGTCACCGAGGGCACCGTGACCCGTTGGCTCAAGGCCGTCGGCGACGAGGTTGCTGTCGACGAACCATTGCTCGAGGTCTCCACCGACAAGGTCGACACCGAGATCCCGTCTCCGGTCGCCGGAACTCTGCTCGAGATCTCCGCCGAGGAAGACGACACGGTCGCCGTCGGTGGCCAGCTCGCCGTCATCGGATCGGGATCGCCGGCCGAGAAGGCCCCCGAGCCCGAGGCCACCCCGGAGCCCGAGGCCCCCAAGGCCGAAGAGCCGAAGAAGGAAGAGCCCAAGACGGAGGCTCCCAAGAAAGAAGCCCCGAAGGCCGAACCGAAGCCCGAACCCAAGGCCGAGCCCAAGCAGGAGGCCCCCAAGGCTGCTCCCGCCAAGGAGTCGGCACCGTCGGGTGATTCCAGCCCGTACGTCACGCCGTTGGTTCGGAAGCTGGCGTCGGACAACGATGTCGACCTCTCGACGGTCAAGGGCACCGGTGTCGGTGGACGCATCCGCAAGCAGGATGTGCTCGCTGCTGCCGAGGCCAAGAAGGCTCCGGCTGCTCCGGCCGCCGAGGCTGCGCCCGCCGCGGCCGCCAAGCCTGCTGCGCCGGCCACCGCCGGTGTTCGTCCCGAGCTCGCGCATCTTCGTGGCACCACGCAGAAGATCAACCGGATCCGTCAGATCACCGCGAAGAAGACGCGTGAGTCGCTGCAGACCTCTGCGCAGCTCACCCAGACCTTCGAGGTGGATGTCACCAAGATCGCCGGTCTGCGGACGAAGGCGAAGGCGAAGTTCGCCGAGAACGAGGGCGTCAATCTGACGTACCTGCCGTTCTTCGCGAAGGCCGTCGTCGAAGCTCTGAAGGCGCACCCCAACGTCAACGCGAGCATCAACGAGGAAGCCAAGGAGATCACGTACCACGCCGATGTCCACCTCGGTATCGCCGTGGACACCGAGCAGGGTCTGCTCTCCCCCGTCATCCACAATGCGGGCGACCTGTCGCTCGCGGGGCTGGCTCGGGCGATCAACGACATCGCCACCCGTGCACGCTCGGGCGGGCTCAAGCCCGACGAGCTGTCCGGTGGCACGTTCACGATCACCAACATCGGCAGCCAGGGTGCATTGTTCGACACCCCGATCCTGGTTCCGCCGCAGGCCGCCATGCTGGGCACCGGCGCAATCGTCAAGCGTCCGGTCGTCGTCAAGGACGACTCGGGCAACGAGTCGATCGGTGTTCGCTCGATGTGCTACCTGCCGCTCACCTACGACCACCGCCTGGTGGACGGAGCCGATGCGGGACGCTTCCTCACGACGATCAAGCAGCGTCTCGAAGTGGCGTCGTTCGAGGCCGATCTCGGCCTGTAGGCAACCGGCGAATCGCTACTCTCACGTATTCTGGTGAGAGCGCGAAACATTCGCATCGGAGTCTCGAAAAGAGGGGCACGAACCGTGCATCCGGGGCATCATTCGTTCGCGAATGATGCCCCGTTTGCGTCAAGGAGGCTTTCGTTCACATGCGCGTAGTCATTGCAGGTTCATCAGGTTTGATCGGCACGGCCCTGGTCGCAGCGCTGCGGGGCCGTAGCCACGACGTCACCCGCCTGGTTCGGAGATCACCGGCCGGACCCGACGAGTCACAGTGGGATCCATCGCGCGGAAGCGTCGATGAGGCCGCGCTCGCCGGAGCCGACGCGATCGTCAACCTCTGTGGTGTCGGAATCGGTGACAAGAGGTGGTCCGGTGCGTACAAGCAGTTGGTACGGGACAGCCGCATCGCTCCCACCGAAGTACTCGCCGGGGCTGCCGCCGACGCGGGTGTGCCCACTCTGATCAACGCGAGCGGCGTCAACTTCTACGGCGACACGGGCGATCGGGTGGTCGACGAGACGGCTCCCGTCGGTGAGGGGTTCCTGGCCGAGGTCTGTCGTGATTGGGAGAACGCCACGTCTGCGGCGTCGGAAGCGGGTGTTCGCACGATCATGCTGCGCAGCGGTGTCGTGCTGTCGCAGCGCGGCGGCATGTTGGGCAAGCTTCGTCCGCTGTATCTGTTCGCCCTCGGCGGGCGGCTCGGCAGTGGCCGCCAGTACTTCCCGTGGATTTCTCTCGAGGACGAGATCGGCGCCATCGTTCACGGCATCGAGAACGATTCCCTGCGTGGGCCGGTCAACATGGTCGGTCCCACTCCGGTGACCAACGCGCAGTTCAACAGTGCGATGTCGCGCGCGGTGCACCGTCCGGCCCCCTGGGTCGTCCCCGGCTTCGCACTGAAGGCAGTGATCGGAGAATTCGCCGAGGAGGCCATTCTCACCGGTCCACGGGCAATTCCGAAGGCTCTCGAGGACGCGGGCTACACCTTCGAGCACAACACCGTGGGAGAGGCACTGCGGGTGGCCGTCGGCTCGTGACGCGGCGTACCGTTCCGATTCATGAGTGATGCGAACTCTTCGTCGGCCGTAGTGTCGGCGCGCGCGAGCTCCGAACCGATGGTGGTGCGTGAGTTGGGCACCGTCGAGTACACCGAGGCCTGGGCACTGCAGCGCGAGCTGGCCGGTGCCCGGGCGGATGGCGTCGGATCCGATACGCTGCTGCTGCTCGAGCATCCGTCCGTCTACACGGCAGGGCGGCGCACTGCCGAGGAAGACATGCCGCGGGACGGCACTCCCGTCGTCGAGGTCGATCGTGGCGGCAAGATCACCTGGCACGGTCCGGGCCAACTGGTGGGTTACCCCATCGTGAAGCTCGAACAGCCGATCGACGTCGTCGAGTACGTGCGCCGGATCGAAGAAGCTCTGATCTCGGTCGTGTCCGGGTACGGCATCGCCTGCGGACGCGTCGACGGCCGATCGGGAGTGTGGTTGGCAGCCGAGATGCGCGACGGCGCGTGGCTTCCCGAACGCAAGATCGCCGCCATCGGAGTACGCGTTCAGCGTGGGGTGACGCTGCACGGATTCTCACTGAACTGCAACGCCGCCATGACCGGCTTCGATGCGATCGTCCCGTGTGGCATCGCCGATGCGGGTGTGACGTCGCTGTCGCTGGAGCTGGGCCGAGACGTCACCGTCGGCGAGGTAACCGCTGCTGTCACCGAGGCCGTTCTGGCCGCGCTGGACGGGTCGATGCCCGTGCAGGATCACGAGATCGAACATCCGGCCGTCACGAGTGCGTCGATCAACCCGCAGTTCACCACGGTCCGCTTCGGCGCGTAGCATCGACTCTGTGACTGTGGCCCCAGAAGGACGCAAGCTGCTCCGCCTCGAGATCCGAAACGCGGAGACCCCCATCGAACGCAAACCCAACTGGATCAAGACCAAAGCGAAGATGGGCCCGGAATACACCGAGCTCAAGGGTCTTGTGAAGCGTGAAGGTCTGCACACGGTGTGCGAGGAAGCCGGCTGCCCCAATATCTACGAATGCTGGGAGGATCGCGAAGCGACCTTCCTCATCGGCGGTGAGCAATGCACCCGCCGTTGCGATTTCTGTCAGATCGACACCGGCAAGCCGGAGGACCTCGATCGAGACGAGCCGCGCCGGGTGGCGGAGAGCGTGCAGGCCATGGGTCTGCGCTACTCCACGATCACCGGCGTTGCTCGGGACGATCTCGAGGACGGCGGCGCGTGGCTGTACGCCGAGACGGTGCGGTACATCAAGAAGCTGAACCCCAACACCGGCGTCGAGCTGTTGATCCCGGATTTCAACGCCAAGCCGGATCAGCTGGCCGAGGTGTTCTCTTCCCGCCCCGAGGTGTTGGCGCACAACGTCGAGACGGTGCCGCGCATCTTCAAGCGCATCCGCCCCGCCTTCCGGTATCAGCGGTCGATGGACGTCATCACCGCGGCCCGCGACGACGGTCTGGTCACCAAGTCGAATCTGATCCTCGGCATGGGTGAGACCCCGGAAGAGGCGCAGGAAGCCATTCGTGATCTGCACGAGGCCGGTTGCGACATCCTGACCATCACCCAGTACCTGCGCCCGTCGCTGCGCCACCACCCGGTCGAGCGTTGGGTCAAGCCGGAAGAGTTCGTCGAGCACTCCGATTACGCCACCGAGATCGGGTTCGCCGGTGTGCTGGCCGGTCCGTTGGTCCGCTCCTCGTACCGCGCCGGACGCCTCTACGCACAGGCCATGGCGCATCACGGCCGTGAATTGCCCGAGAGCATGAGTCACCTGACCGATGGTGGCGAGGCCTCTCAGGAGGCCAGCTCGTTGATGGCTCGTCTGGCCGCCCGCTGATCGTCGTTCCCAATCCGGAGCGGTGCGAGTGAGCGTCGGCACAGGACGTATCCTGTGAGGTATGGCGAACGGCAGTAAGGCTGGCAAAGCAGCAAAGCCCAGCAAGGAAGCAAAAGCGGCTGCCAAGGCGGCGCGCAAGCAGGCATCGAGGGAACGGCGCAAGCAGCTCTGGCAGGCGTTTCAGATGCAGCGCAAGGACGACAAGATTCTCCTGCCGCTGATGATCGGGTCGGTGGTCGGGCTGGGGCTCCTCGGGTTCCTGATCGGCCTGGCCTTCGGTTTCCAGTGGTTCCTGCTCCCCATCGGACTGCTCCTCGGAGTCCTGGTTGCGTTCATCATCTTCGGTCGCCGCGTGCAGAAGTCGGTGTACAAGAAGGCCGACGGGCAGGCCGGAGCGGCCGCGTGGGCCCTGGGCAATCTGCAGGGGTCGTGGCGGGTGACCAACGCGATCGCCGGAACCACCCATCTCGACGCCGTGCATCGTGTCATCGGCAAGCCCGGTGTCATCCTCGTGGCCGAGGGTGCACCGCACCGCGTGAAGTCGTTGTTGGCTCAGGAGAAGAAGAAGACCGCGCGCTTGGTGGGCGATACTCCGATCTACGACATCATCGTCGGCAACGAGGAGAACCAGATTCCGCTCTCGGGTCTGCAGAAGTACCTGTCGAAGTTGCCGAAGAACATCGACGGCAAGCGCATGGACACCATCGAGTCGCGGCTTTCCGCTCTCGGCACCAAGGGAGGCCCGGCGATGCCGAAGGGACCCATTCCCGGCGGAGCCAAGATGAAGGGCGTTCAGCGGACCATGAAGCGCCGCTAGTACTCACGACCACTCGAAACAGCCCTGGTGCGACGACCCCTCAGCGGGTCCGCAGCAGGGCTGTTCCCGTTGCGCGGTCGTGCATTCCTCGGCCGTCCATGTCGGTCACGACGGCCGGTACGACGAACAGTAGAATCAATTGGCGAACCAGGGCGCGGACGAACCCGACCCGCGCATGGGCGTCGATGCGTGCCACCTGAACACCGACGACGAACTGCCCCGGGGTGAACGAGAACAGTGAGACGCTCACCAGTCCCACTCCGAACCACACGGCCAGCACGATCGTCGAGATCAGGCCACTGGTGGTGTATCCGCCGAGAATCAGCGACGCCACGCCGGTGGCCATCGTCCAATCCAGCAGCAACGCGAGGACTCTACGTCCGGTACCTGCCAGCGATCCGACGCCCTGCTGCGGCAGACCCAACTCCTCCCCGCGAAAGTTCTGGGGTTCACGTGGGTTCGCCGAGGCCGGTCCGGACAACCAGGACCCTGTCATTCGTGCCATGATTTCAAGGATAGGCGCGGTCGGGCACACGGGAAAACACCTGGACGTACTGTTGTCCGTGCCAGTCGTGAGCCAGGACGTGTAACACGGGCGAAACACGAGCTTGACGGGCGGGCAACACCAAGTCCATACCGTCAGGTCGACGGACTCAACAAAGGAGCAAAAGCGTGGCGTTTTCCACGGCCCAAGAGGTCATCAAGTTCATCGCAGATGAAGGAATCGAATACGTCGACATCCGGTTCACGGATTTGCCGGGTGCACAGCAGCACTTCTCGATCGCCGCCAAGGCGTTCACGGCAGACACACTGGAAGACGGCCTCGCGTTCGACGGCTCGTCCGTCCGCGGCTTCCAGTCCATTCACGAGTCCGACATGATTCTGCTTCCGGACTACGCCACCGCTCAGGTCGATCCCTTCCGCAATGCGAAGACGCTGAACATCGACTTCTTCGTTCACGACCCGTTCACGCGTGAGGCCTACAGCCGCGACCCGCGCAACGTCGCACGCAAGGCCGAGGAGTACTTGGCGAGCACCGGCATCGCCGACACCGCTTACTTCGGTGCCGAGGCCGAGTTCTACATCTTCGATTCCGTGCGCTTCGATTCGCAGGCGAACGGCGCGTTCTACGAGGTCGATTCGTCCTCGGGTTGGTGGAACACCGGAGCCGAGACCGAGGCCGACGGCAGCCCGAACCTCGGTTACAAGGTGCGTTTCAAGGGTGGCTACTTCCCCGTCGCGCCGTACGACCACTACGTCGACCTGCGCGACCAGATCTCGACCAACCTGCAGAACGCGGGCTTCGAGCTCGAGCGTGCGCACCACGAGGTCGGCACCGGCGGTCAGCAGGAGATCAACTACAAGTTCAACACGCTGCTTCGCGCAGCGGACGACCTGCAGCTGTTCAAGTACATCGTCAAGAACACCGCATGGCAGAACGGCAAGTCCGCGACGTTCATGCCGAAGCCGCTGTTCGGCGACAACGGCTCGGGCATGCACGTGCACCAGTCCCTGTGGAAGGACGGCAAGCCTCTCTTCCACGACGAGGCCGGATACGCCGGACTGTCGGATCTCGCTCGCCACTACATCGGCGGCATCCTGCATCACGCGCCGTCGCTGCTGGCGTTCACCAACCCGACGATCAACTCGTACCACCGTCTGGTGCCGGGCTACGAGGCCCCCATCAACCTGGTCTACAGCCAGCGCAACCGCTCCGCTGCGGTGCGTATCCCGATCACCGGCAACAACCCGAAGGCCAAGCGCCTCGAGTTCCGTGCGCCGGACTCCTCGGGTAACCCGTACCTGAACTTCGCCGCTCAGATGATGGCGGGTCTGGACGGAATCAAGAACAAGATCGAGCCGATGGCTCCGGTCGACAAGGATCTCTACGAGTTGCCGCCCGAGGAAGCCAAGAACATTCCGCAGGCACCTACCTCGCTGAATGCCGTGATCGACCGGCTCGAGGCCGATCACGACTACCTCACCGAGGGTGGCGTGTTCACCACCGACCTGATCGAGACCTGGATCTCGCTCAAGCGCGAGCAGGAAATCGCTCCGGTGAACCTGCGTCCGCACCCGTACGAGTTCTCGCTGTACTACGACGTGTGATCGTCTGATTTCACGCTGACAACGCCCGGCCGAATCCTTTCGGCCGGGCGTTGTTGCGTTCCCGGGCAGTAACCGATCGGCAACGCTTAGGGCAATCGACGAAGAATTCAGACCGGTCGGCGTTTGATTGTCGGTACGCGGGGTAAAGGTATTTATCCGCTACCGGCGAACAGAGGACGACAACTGCATGGATGCACTGTGGGAATTCATCGTCGGACGGCGAAGGCAGTTGGCGATCGACTCCTATCTGCACGTCTCGGCCGTCGTTCAGTGCGTCGTCATCGCCACCGTCATCGGTGTCGCGATCGGTGTTCTGGTCTACCGCAGCCCCGCTGGGTCGGCGATCGCGACGGCTCTCGCGAGCACGATTCTGACGATCCCCTCGTTCGCGCTGCTGGGAGTTCTCATCCCCATCATGGGATTGGGCGTTCGGCCGACGGTGACCGCGTTGGTTCTGTATTCGCTACTGCCGATCATCCGCAACACCGTGGTGGGTCTCGCTGCAGTCGATCCGGCTGTCGCCGACGCCGCCCGCGGTATCGGCATGAGTCGCACGCTGGTGCTGCGACGCATCGAAATCCCTCTCGCCTGGCCGTCGATCCTCACCGGGATGCGGATCAGCACACAGATGGCCATGGGCATCCTGGCCATCGCTGCGTACGCGAAAGGCCCTGGCCTGGGCAACCTGTTGTTCTCCGGGCTCGCTCGCGTAGGCAGTCCCACAGCCCTACCGCAGGCCCTCACCGGCACTGTCCTGATCGTCCTGCTGGCGTTGATCCTGGACGGGATCTACGTGTTGATCGGCAAACTGACCACCTCGAGGGGTATCCGTGAGTGACTCGACCCGTACATCCAACGTCTCCGGCGCGGAAATCGTGCTCGAGAACGTGACCAAGAGCTACCCGGGGCAGAAGCTGGCCGCGGTGGACAACGTGTCCATGACGATTCCCGCCGGCGAGGTCGTCGTTCTGGTCGGGCCATCGGGCTGCGGCAAGACGACGACGATGCGCATGATCAACCGGCTCATCGAACCGACGTCGGGCCGCATCACCATCGGTGGCAAGGACGCGCTCTCGATCGACCCCAACGAGTTGCGTCGCACCATCGGCTATTCCATCCAGCAGGCGGGTCTGTTCCCGCACATGACGATCGCGCAGAACGTCGGCATGGTGCCCGGGCTCATCGGATGGAACAAGAAACGCATCGACGATCGCACCGACGAGATGCTCGATCTCGTCGGGCTCGATCCGGCGGTGTACCGCCAGCGCTATCCGCGTCAGCTCTCCGGTGGCCAGCAGCAGCGTGTCGGCGTCGCCCGCGCTCTCGCCGCCGATCCCCCGGTGCTGTTGATGGACGAACCCTTCGGCGCGGTCGATCCGATCACCCGAGGACTGTTGCAGGACGAGTTGATGCGGCTGCAGGCGGAACTGGGCAAGACCATCGTGTTCGTGACCCACGATTTCGACGAGGCCGTCAAGCTCGGCGATCGAATCGCGGTGCTCGGAAACCAATCGACGATCCTCCAGTACGACACCCCCGAGGCCGTTCTCGCCAACCCCGCCGACGACACCGTCGCCGGATTCGTCGGGGCCGGGGCCGCGTTGAAGCAGCTGACCCTGATGCGCGTACGCGACATCGAACTGTCCGACGTTCCCGTCTTCGGCGAGGACGATTCGGTGGAGAAGATGAACACCGCTCTCGGCTCCGATCCGGAGGCGTGGGGAATTATCCTCGATGCGCGCAAGCGGCCGCTTCGCTGGACCGATCGTCGCCACCTCGTGGGGGTCGGCAGCCTGCGCGACGTCGGTGTGCCGATGGGCGAGATGGTCTCGACGCAGTCCACCCTGCAGGACGCACTGGAAGCTCTTCTCTCCGAGGGCAACGCGACGGCCACCGTGACCGGCAACCGCGGCGAGTACGTCGGCACCGTGACGATCGACGTGTTGATCGACACCATCAAATCTCTACGCTCTCAGCACGCCAACGATCACGACGAGGCGCGCAGCGACGTCGGGACGCCGTCGTGACCACACTCGCCGACACCGGCGAAACCACGAAGGACACCGCGCGCGCCGCCAAGCGGGCCGAGCGACTCCGGCTACTCATCCAGCCCGTGGTCATCCTCGTCATAGTGGCGGTGCTCTTGGTCTACACATTCAGCCGGGACCTCACCGCCACCCAGTCGGGCACCCTCAACGCCGGCAGCATCACCACCGCCGTCCGCGAGCACGTGGCGATCACGTTCGTCGTGACCGCACTCGTACTCGCCATCGCAGTGCCGCTCGGAATTCTGCTGACGCGGCCCGGGTATCGGAAGCTGGCCCCGCTGTTCATCGGTATCGCCAACATCGGTCAGGCAGCGCCGGCCGTCGGACTGCTCGTTCTGTTGTTCCTGGCCACCGGATGGACCGGATTCACTGCCGGCGTTCTGCCCATCGCGTTCTACTCGCTGCTCCCGGTGCTGCGGAACACCATGCTGGGCTTCCAGACGGTGGACCCGAACTACATCGATGCCGCACGCGGGCAAGGCATGTCGAACATGGGCATCCTGCGGCGCATCGAGTTTCCCCTCGCGGTTCCGTTCATTCTCGCCGGTCTGCGGACCTCGCTCGTGTTGGCCGTGGGCACTGCGACCCTGAGTTTCCTGGTCGGAGCGGGCGGTTTGGGCGTGTTGATCGATACCGGCTACAAGCTCAACCAGCCGATCATTCTGGTGGTGGGAGCAGTTCTTGCTGTTGCTCTCGCACTGCTGGTCGACTGGCTGGGCGCACTCGCCGAGGCATTCCTCGGACCGAAAGGACTCCGCTGATGCGGCGCACCACTCGACGACTTGCGGCCCTGTGCGCCGCGGCAACCCTGGCGCTCTCGGGATGCGGATTGCAATCCGGCGGTGCCATGCCGTTGTCGGTCGAGCCGGGAAGCATCACCCCGCTCCCCGGCCTCGAAGGTGCCCAGTTCACCGTGGGATCCAAGGACTTCACCGAGCAGATCATCCTCGGCTACATCCTCGAATTCGCGTTGAGCGCGGCCGGAGCCGACGTACGGGATCTGACCAACATCGCCGGATCGCAAAGTGTGCGGCTGGCCATGCAGAGCGGTCAGGTGGACGTCGCGTACGAGTACACCGGTACCGGATGGATCAACTTCCTGGGCAACGAAACCCCCATTCCCGACGCCACCGAGCAGTTCGAGGCCGTGCGCGACGCCGACAAGGCCAACGGCATCGACTGGGTCAATCCGGCCCCGATGGACAACACGTACGCGCTGGCGATGAATCAGCAGGTGGCACAGGAGACCGGGGTTCGCACCCTGTCCGACTACGCGGCGCTGGTGAACAGCGACCCCGCCGCGGCAGCACTGTGTGTGGAGACCGAGTTCAACAGTCGTCAGGACGGGTTGCCCGGGCTCGCCGCCACGTACGGATTCGACGCCAGCACGTTGCCGGTGCAGATTCTGCAGACCGGCGTCATCTATCAGGCCACGGCCGAGGGCGCGCAGTGCCGGTTCGGTGAGGTGTTCACCACCGACGGACGTATCAAGGGCCTGAATCTGACGGTCGTCGAAGACGACAAGTCGTTCTTCCCGCGCTACAACGCGACCGTCATCATCCGCCAGGAGGTCGCCGATCAGTACCCCGAGATCGCCGAGGTGACCGCACCGATCTCGGCCGCGTTGACCAACGAGGCCATTTCCGAGCTGAACAAGCAGGTCGACATCGACGGACGCGAGCCTGCGGACGTCGCACGGGACTGGATGGTTCAGCAGGGATTCGTCACCGTCGGAAGTGATTAGAGGCAGACGGGGACTAGTTCCCGCCGAACGTCCTCTCCACCACTGCCTTTGCTCGACGCGTCACTCGTAGGTAGTTGTCGAGGAACGCTCCGGCGTCGCCGTTCTCCCAACCCGCGACCTGCGCGACTGCGGAGAGCACAGCTCCCGGTCGCGGCAGCTGATCGGTGGGCTTACCGCGAACCAGGACCAGCGCGTTGCGGGCCTTGGTTGCGAGAATCCATGCTTCCCTGAGCAATTCGACGTCGGTTTCGCTCATGAGCTCGGCTGCGCCGATGGCGTCGAGTGACTGCAGAGTCGAGGTGTTGTGCAGCGTCAGGACCTTGTGCGCGTACCTGAGTTGGATGAGCTGGACGGTCCACTCGATGTCTGCCAGTCCCCCACGTCCGAGCTTGGTGTGGGTGGAGGGGTCGGCCCCCTTGGGTAGACGCTCGGAGTCGATGCGCGCCTTGATGCGTCGGATTTCGCGGACCGCATCGGCGGACACGCCGCCCTCGGGGTAGCGCACCTTGTCGGCCATCAGCAGGAATCGGATTCCGAGATCCTGGTCGCCGGCCACCTGGTGTGCGCGCAGTAGAGCCTGCACTTCCCAGGCCTGAGCCCACTGCGAGTAGTACGCGGCGTACGACGACAGGGTGCGCACCACCGGTCCGCTTCGCCCTTCCGGTCGCAGACCGGTATCGACTTCGAGGGGCGGGTCGGTGCTGGGCGCACCGAGCAGTTTGCGGATGCGATCGGCAATGGTGTTGGCCCACTTGACCGCAACGGTCTCGTCGACTCCGTCGACCGGATCACAGACGAACAGCACGTCGGCGTCGCTGCCGTAGCCGAGCTCACCGCCGCCGAGGCGACCCATGCCGATGACGGCCAGCGTTGCCGGTGCCGGTTCCCCGCGTTCCTTCTCGCTGGCGCGTACGGCTGCGGCGAGGGCGGCGTTTATGACCGCGGCCCAGACCGAGGACAAGGCCCGGCACACCTGAGGGACGTCCAGCATGCCGAGGATGTCCGCCGAGGCCACGCGGGCCAGCTCGTGACGCCGAAGCGCCCTGGCGGCGTTGATGGCTCGAACCGGGTCCTCGTACCGAGCCGAGGACGACAGGATGGCGCGGTACGTCTCTTCCGGCTCGACATCGAGCAGGCGCGGACCTGTGGGTCCGTCGGCGAACAGACGGATGACCTCGGGAGCTTTGATCAACAGATCCGGGACGTAGGCCGAGGAGCCGAGCACGATCATCAGGCGCTGTGCCACTGCGCCTTCGTCGCGCAGCACGCGCAGGAACCACGTCTGCTCCCCCGCCGATTCGGACAGCCTGCGGTAGTTGAGCAGTCCGGCGTCGGGGTCAGGGGTGTCGGCGAGCCATTCGAGCAGCGTCGGAAGCAACACCGCCTGAATCTGACCGCGGCGGGTGCCCGAGCCGACGAGCGCACGCAGGTGGCCCAACGCATTCTGCGGGGTCGCGTAGCCGAGCGCAGCGAGCTGACGCGTTGCGGCGTCGGGCGTCAGACGCACCGTCTCGGAGTCGAACTTGACCACCGAGTCGAGCAACGGCCGGTAGAAGAGCTTGGCGTGCAACCGGCGGATGCGCTGCGCATTGCGCTTGATCTCGGCGTTCAGCACGCCGAGCGCGTCGCGGTTGCCGTCGGGTCGCATGTGCGCCGAACGGGCCAGCCAGCGCAGGGCTTCCTCGTCGTCCTGAGGAGGCAGGGTGTGTGTGCGACGCATTCGCTGCATCTGCAGGCGGTGCTCGATCAGCCGGAGAAACTCGTAGGAGGCCGTCAGGTTCGCGGCATCGTCGCGGCCCACGTAGCCGCCCTCGGTGAGTGCGGTCAGTGCATCGGTCGTGCCGAGAACGCGCAGCGACTCGTCGGTTCGACCGTGCACCAATTGCAGAAGCTGGACGGCGAATTCGACGTCCCGCAGGCTGCCGCGTCCGAGTTTGATCTCGCGCTCGCGGAGCTCAGGCGGCACCATCTCCTCGACGCGACGCCGCATGGCGCGCACCTCGGGCACGAAGTCCTCGCGCTGGCTGGCCAACCACACCATCGGGTTGACCGCGTCGACGTAATCGTTGCCGAGCGCGATGTCGCCGGTCATCGGGCGGGCTTTGAGCAGCGCCTGGAACTCCCAGGTCTTGGCCCAACGCTTGTAGTAGGCGACATGCGAATCCAGGGTGCGGACCAACTCGCCGCGCTTGCCCTCGGGCCGCAGCGCCGCGTCCACCTCGAAGAACGCCGAGGATCCGATGCGCATCATCTCACCGGCGATGCGGCTCGCCTGCGAGTCGGCGGGCTCCGCGACGAACACGACATCGACGTCGGATACGTAATTGAGTTCGCGCGCACCGCATTTGCCCATTGCCACGACGGCCAGACGCGTCGGACACGGAGCGTCCGGGCACACGGTGGCCACGGCCACCGCCAGTGCGGCGGTGAGCGCAGCGTCGGCCATGTCGGACAGCTGCGACCCGACCACCGTGTACGGCAGGACGGGTTCGTTCTCGACGGTCGCGGCGAGGTCGTATGCCGCCAGCACCATGATCTGGTCGCGGTACTTCTTGCGCAGCGCGATCACCGCGGGCGGTCCTGTGACGGATGCGCGGTACAGGTCCGGTGCGGCGTTGGGGCCGGTCTCGGGTTCGGCCCCGACGGCTTCGAGCAGTTCAGCGACCAGGGTGGCTTTGGTGGGGAGCTCGATCTTGGCCGAGACTCCGCTGCTCTGACCTTCCTTGGTCAGCAGCAGACGCCAGGTGCTGTCGTCGGCAACCAGGTGATCGGCGAGCGCACTGGAAGCGCCGACGAGACCGAGGATGCGCCCGCGGAAGCCCTTGTCGGTGCGCAGTGCCGAGTCGAACTCGGCCCACCCGGCACCGAGCAGTTCGTACATCCGCACCAGCGTCCGCAGTGCGAGGTCTGCGTTGGGCGCACGGGAGAGCGACCACAGCAGCTCGAGGCTTTCCTCCCCCGTCCAGCCGAGGGTGCGCAGGTCGGACGGCGCAGTTTCTTCGACGAGGCCGAGACGGCCCGGTCCGGGAACGACGGATCTGGAGGTCGGAGGACGCACCATCAGAATCCACCTCGGGGTGCCACAGAATTACCTCGTCGTCAGTACACAGCGGCGCGAGGGTGCTCGCGTCGGCATCGGAACTACCATTGAAGGATCGAGTAGAACGTAGCCCATGACGACGCCGTGCTGTTAAAGACCCAGGTAGGCCTTCAGCTCGTACGGCGTGACGTGACTGCGGTATTCCTCCCACTCGCGACGCTTGTTGCGGAGGAAGAAGTCGAAGACGTGCTCGCCCAGTGCTTCGGCGACCAGTTCGGAGCCTTCCATCGCGTTCAAGGCCTGATCGAGGTTGCCAGGTAGTTCCTTGTAACCCATGGCGCGACGCTCGGCGGAGGTCAACGCCCACACGTCTTCCTCGGCCTCGGGCGGCAGGGTGTAGCCCTTCTCGATTCCGCGAAGACCGGCCGCGAGCAGCACCGCGAATGCCAGGTACGGGTTGCAGGCCGAGTCCGGGCTACGGATCTCGACGCGACGCGAGGATGCCTTGTTCGGGGTGTACATCGGCACGCGGATCAGTGCCGAGCGGTTCGCCGGTCCCCAGGATGCAGCGGTCGGTGCTTCGCCGCCGCGCACGAGTCGCTTGTAGGAGTTGACCCACTGGTTGGTCACGGCGCTGATCTCGTTGGCGTGTTCGAGGATGCCGGCGATGAACGACTTGCCGGTCTCCGAGAGCTGCATCGGGTCGTCCGGGTTGTGGAAGGCGTTGGCGTCGCCCTCGAACAGGCTCATGTGCGTGTGCATCGCCGAGCCGGCCTGGTCGCTGAACGGCTTGGGCATGAACGTCGCGCGCACACCCTCCTCGATGGCGACTTCCTTGACCACGTAGCGGAAGGTCATGATGTTGTCGGCCATCGACAGTGCGTCGGCGTAGCGGAGGTCGATCTCCTGCTGGCCGGGTGCGGCCTCGTGGTGGCTGAACTCGACGGAGATTCCCATCGACTCGAGCGCGTCGATGGCGTGCCTGCGGAAGTTCGGGGCCGAGTCGTGGACGGCCTGGTCGAAGTATCCGCCGTTGTCGGCCGGGGTCGGCGGTGAGCCGTCCTGCGGGGCGTCCTTGAGCAGGAAGAATTCGATCTCTGGGTGCACGTAGCAGCTGAACCCGAGGTCCGCGGCCTTGCTCAACTGGCGACGCAGCACGTGGCGCGAGTCGGCCCAGGACGGCGAGCCGTCGGGCATGGCGATGTCGCAGAACATTCGCGCCGAGTGCTGGTGGCCCTTGCTGGTGGACCACGGCAGAATCTGGAACGTCGACGGATCGGGCTTGGCCACGGTGTCGGCCTCGGACACGCGGGCGAATCCTTCGATGGCGCTACCGTCGAAACCGATTCCCTCGTCGAAAGCCCCTTCGAGCTCGGCGGGGGCGATGGCCACCGACTTGAGGTACCCGAGGACGTCGGTGAACCAGAGGCGGACGAAACGAATGTCGCGCTCTTCGAGGGTCCGGAGCACGAATTCCTTTTGACGATCCATGAACGCGAGAGTAAGCAAACGGAGTTAAATCTGTGTTACATCGTGAATTCGGTCTCACTTCGTGAAACTCTCAGCCCACTTTCCAGGTGGTGAGGTAGCACGTCAGCACCGCAATCCGTCTCCTGGCGGAACCAGATCGACAAGATAGTTCACCAACGGATCGTCGATGCACTCGACGCCCGAGAAGGCGACCGTGTGCTGGGTGCCCTCGTAGGTCACCAGATCGCCGCGCAGCTGAGCAGCCAACTCCACACCTGCCTGGTACGGCGTGGCCGGATCGTCGGTCGTCGAGACCACTACCAGGGTCGGCAGTCCCTCGACGTCGACGATGTGCGGTTCGCTCGTGTTCGGCACCGGCCAGAAGGCACACAGGTCGAGCGGCGCGTTGCCCGTCGCTCGGCCGTCGTCCAGATACGGCGCGGCGGCACGGAACCTGACGTCCGCCGCGTCGGCCTCGGCGCGATCGGTGGTCGGCGGGCCGTCGACGCAGCGAACAGCGTTGAACGCGTCGTCGATGTTGGTGTAGCTGCCGTCTTCGAGTCGTCCGGAGTAGGTGTCGGCGAGCCGGAGCAGGGTGTCGCCCCGGCCGTCGCGCAGTTCGTTCAATCCGGCCCGCAGCAGACGCCACAGCTGCTGCGAGTACAGAGCCTGCTGGGCACCGGTGATCGCATCGTCGTAGCTGAGACCGCGAGGGTCGGTCGTCTCGGCCGGCTGGTCGATCAGCGGGTCGACCAACGATCGGAACTGCTCGACTGCCTGGGCCGGATCGGTTCCGAGCGGGCAGGTGTCGGTCTGTGCGCAGTCGGCGGCGAACTGATCGAAAGCGGTCTGGAACGCCGCGCCCTGGGCGACGGCTTCGTCGACGGGTGACTGGTCGGGATCGAGCGCACCGTCGAGCACCATCGCGCGCACGTTCGACGGGAACTCCTCGGCGTACGCGGTCCCGATCCGGGTGCCGTAGGAGTAACCGATGTAGGTCAGTTTCTCGTCGCCGAGAACCGCACGGATGACGTCCATGTCGCGCACCACTTCCCTGGTGCCGACGTGTTCGAGCACGTCCGCCCCGGTGCGCTCGACGCATTGCGCGGCGTAGTCCCGATGTTCGGCCTCGGTCGCCGCGATGCCCTCGGGGCTGACGTCCACATCGGGTTCGCGACGTTCCTCGTCGACCTCCTCGGATGTCAGGCATCGCACCTCCGGTTCGGATGCTCCGATCCCGCGTGGGTCGAAGCCGATCCGATCGAAGCGATCGGCGACGGTAGTGCCTGCGGCCTGCCCGGCAAGGTAGAGCCCCGACGAGCCGGGCCCGCCCGGGTTCATCAGTACCGATCCGATCTTCTCGCCCGTCGCCTTCGTCCGCGAGACGGCGACCTCGATCGTCTTGCCCTCAGGGGCTGCGTAATCCAGTGGCACGGTCACCATCGCGCATTCGACGGCACTTCCCAGTTCGCTGCCGTCGGTGTTGTAGCTGTCGCAGGACTCCCACTCCAGGGTCTGGGTGTAGAACGCCTCGAGCCCCGAGGGAATCGGGCCGGCGACCGATGCCGGCGACGACGCGTCGGGCACCGCGGAGTTCTCCGGTGTGGCGGTGGGCTCGGGGCCGGAGCAGCCTGCGAGCACCACGGCCACGGCCGACATCGCCACGGCCGTCTTCCTGGTGCGCGTTCTCATGGATACGATCGTGCCAGGTCTTTCGAGCGTGTCGCTGTCGCTGCCCGGCGGGGACGTCGTGCGCGCACTAGCGTGGGCGCAGTGCAGGCACTTCGACTCGCCCTCGCCCAGATCAACTCCGTCGTAGGCGATCTTGCGGCGAACTCCGCAGCCATCGTCGAGTGGACGGTCCGTGCAGCCCACGACGGTGCCAACGTGGTGGTGTTTCCCGAGATGGCGCTGACCGGATACCCCGTCGAGGACTTGGCTCTGCGACCGTCGTTCGCCGCCGCATCGGCTCGCGCCCTCACCGAGCTGGCTGCCGCCTTGGACAGTGCCGGGTGCGGCGACCGCATCGTGGTGGTCGGCTACCTCGATCGCGACGCCGAGGGCTCGCGGAACAGCGCGGCAGTGATCACCGATGGACGCGTTGCCACTCGATACGACAAGCACTCGCTCCCCACCTACCGAGTGTTCGACGAGGCCCGCTACTTCGCTCCGGGATCCGGCCTGAGCATCACGACGGTGAACGGCCTGCGGCTCGGTGTCGTTGTCTGCGAGGATATCTGGCAGCCGGGCGGGCCGGTGCCGGCCTACGGGGCAGCTGGAGTCGACATGTTGCTCTGCCTCAACGCGAGCCCTTTCGAGCAAGGAAAGGACGAGGTGCGCCGCTCCATCGCCGCGCGCCGAGCCACCGAGATCGGCGCTCCGATCGCCTACGTCAACGTGGTCGGTGGACAGGACGAGTTGGTGTTCGACGGGGCGAGCTTCGTCGTCGGGCCCGACGGTTCCACCTGGGGCCGCTCCCCTCAGTTCGTCGAGCATCTGCTGATCGTCGACGTCGATGCGCCCGCCGATCCGGGTCCGGACGCCGCGACGGTACCCGGCTGGAGCATCGACCGGATACCGCTGCCCGACGTCGCGATCACCGGCTGGCAGCGAGCCGAGCCGTACCTCGCAGAGATCGCGAGCACCGAGGAACAGGTGTGGGGCGCACTGGTGACCGGACTACGAGACTATGTGCACAAGAACGGTTTTCGTTCGGTGGCTCTCGGATTGTCCGGCGGGATAGATTCTGCGGTGGTCGCCGCCATCGCAGTCGACGCCCTCGGCCACGACGCGGTACACGGAGTGTCGATGCCCTCGACGTACTCGTCGGACCATTCCCGCACCGACGCAGAGGATTTCGCGTCGCGCACCGGTATCCATTTCCGCGTTGAGCCCATTGCCGACATGGTTGCTTGCTACGTGGACCAACTGCATCTGACCGGCTTGGCCGAGGAGAACATTCAGGCCCGCTGCCGGGGCATGGTGTTGATGGCGCTGTCGAACAGCTTCGGCCATCTGGTGCTCGCCACCGGTAACAAATCCGAGCTGGCCGTTGGCTATTCGACGATCTACGGAGATGCCGTCGGCGGCTTCGCGCCGATCAAGGACGTGCCGAAGTCACTCGTCTGGGATCTGGCGCGGTGGCGAAACAAGTCCGCTGCCGACCGTGGTGACATCCCTCCGATACCCGAGTCGAGCATCGACAAGCCGCCGTCCGCCGAGCTCCGGCCGGGCCAGCTCGATACCGACTCGTTGCCCGACTACGACGAACTGGACGCCATCGTGTTTCGCTACGTCGATCACGACCAAGGGTTCGCGGACATCGTGGCGGCCGGGTTCGACGCGGCGGTGGTCGCGGACATTCTGCGCAAGGTCGATGCGTCGGAATACAAGCGGCGCCAGTACCCGATCGGCACCAAGGTCACTTCTCGTGCGTTCGGTCGCGATCGCCGCATGCCGATCACCAACGGCTGGCGGGACTACTCGACGCTCGACGGGGTGTGACCAATTGCACTGCCGGTAGCTGCCCGGCAGGTCGCGCGCAGTGGCAGACTTGCCCACGTCATCACACCCCATCCCGGGGACCCGCCGAGCGGGCCTCGAGGACCAGAAAGGGACAAAGATGTCCGAAACTGCTGTGTACGGCGGATCTGCCCAGGAGGCACCCTCCACCGCATTGACCCGCAAGACCCGCACCCACCACCTTCTGCAGATGAAGTCCGACGGTGAGCGCTGGGGAATGCTCACCGCCTACGACTACTCCAGCGCCCGCATCTTCGAGGAAGCCGGCGTACCTGTTCTCCTCGTCGGCGATTCGGCGGCCAACGTCGTCTACGGATACGACACCACCGTGCCGATCACCGTGGACGAGCTTCTTCCGCTGGTTCGCGGAGTGGTCCGCGGCGCACCGCACGCCCTCGTGGTCGCAGATCTGCCCTTCGGCACGTACGAGGCCTCGCCGCAGCAGGCCCTCGAAACCGCAGTTCGGTTCATGAAAGAAGGGCTCGCAGGCGCAGTCAAGCTCGAGGGCGGCGAGCGCGTGGCCGCTCAGATCGCTGCGATCACCGCCGCGGGCATCCCGGTGATGGCCCACGTCGGCTTCACCCCGCAGAGCGTCAACACGTTGGGTGGATTCCGCGTCCAGGGTCGCGGAGACGCGTCCGAGCAGCTCGTGGCCGACGCCATCGCAGTCCAGGAGGCGGGTGCATTCGCCGTCGTCATGGAGATGGTTCCCGCCGACATCGCCGGCCAGGTGACCCGCAAGCTGACCATTCCGACGGTCGGTATCGGCGCGGGCAACGAATGCGACGCGCAGGTACTGGTGTGGCAGGACATGGCCGGATACACCAATGGCAAGACCGCGAAGTTCGTGAAGAAGTTCGCCGACGTCGGCGATTCACTGCGGACCGCGGCAACGACGTACATGTCCGAGGTGCGATCGGGAGTCTTCCCCGGGCCCGAACACAGCTACTGATCGTTCTCGCCTCGCCGGAGTTCGGGTGGCACACTCGGGGCCATGACAATCAGACGGGGTACGACGTCCATTGCAGGAAGAAGCGCAGTCGCATTGGCAGGCGCGGCTGCGCTTCTCGTCGTAGCGACTGCATGCAGCACCGACACCACCAACACCGGTTCGTCGTCCACCACGACGGTCGCACCGACCCCGACGGTCACCGCACCGCCTGCGGGCGCAGCGATCACCGACGCGCAGAAGCAGCAGCTGTGCACCGATCTCGAAGCGCAGCTGTCCAATTGGCGCGTCCAAGGGCCCACCCTTGGTCGCGGCGGGCTCAACATTCTCGTGCAGACCTGGGCGGCGCAGAGCGGCGTCATCAATCTTCAGGTGGTGCAGGACCGAGCGATCATCGACGACATCACGACGGAAACGTGTTCGGACGTACGAGACGAGGCCATCCGATCGCTCGACATTCCGGACCTCGCGTCCGGTCTGGTGGGCTTCTGAGATGCGGACCCTCTACCCCGAAATCGATCCTGTGGAGACCGGCCACCTCGATGTCGGCGACGGCCAACAGATCTACTGGGAGGTCTCCGGCAATCCCGACGGTGCGCCGGTAGTGTTCGTGCACGGCGGTCCGGGCGGTGCCACCAATCCGTTGCAGCGCAGGTATTTCGACCCGCAGGCCTATCGAATCGTGTTGTTCGATCAGCGCGGCTGCGGGCAGTCGACCCCGCACATTGCCGACGGTGCCGATCTGTCGGTCAACACCACCGACCGGTTGATCTCGGACATGGAGAAGCTCCGCGAGCACCTGGGTATCGACACGTGGTTGGTGTTCGGCGGTTCGTGGGGCTCGACGCTGTCCCTGGCGTACGCGCAGTCGCACCGTGATCGTGTGCGTGGGCTCGTACTACGGGGAATCTTTCTCGTGCGTCCGTCGGAGATCTCCTGGTACTACGGCGGCGGGGCAGGCCACATCTTCCCCGATCTGTGGGAGAAGTTTCTCGAACCCATTCCGGAAGACGAGCGCGACGGCAATCTCGTCGAGGCGTATCACCGGCAGCTGATGTCCGAAGACCACGAAGCCGCGACGCGAGCTGCGGTGGCATGGTCCACCTGGGAGGCAGCGACGAGTTACCTGCTACCCAAACCGGATGCAGTGCAAAACAACTCGGATGCACGGTTCGCCCTGGCATTCGCCGGTATCGAGAACCACTACTTCCGGAACAACTGCTTTCTCGAAGAGAATCAACTGCTGCGCGACGCCCACCTGCTCGACGGCATTCCCGGCGTCATCGTGCAGGGCCGCTACGACGTCGTGTGCCCGGCAACGAGCGCGTGGGCACTGCACAAGGCCTGGCCCTCAGCAGATCTGGTGATCGTCGACGATGCCGGTCATTCTGCGGCCGAGCCCGGCATCGTGCATCACCTCGTCGAGGCGACGGATCGTTTCAGGCCGTGACGGCCGAGTAGTCGAATCGTACTGCGCGCGAGTCGGTGTCGGCCCGGGTCAACCGGACCTTCACCGACTCCCCCGCGGGCGGTTCCCCGTCGCACTTGCCGAGGACGATCGGTTCGGACACCAGCACCTCGGCATCCCGCTTGCCCTCGGCACCGCGCAGTACGACCGCTGAGAACTGCTCGCCCACTCGGTCTTTGAGTACGTGCGCTTCGGTGAGGTCGATGCAGGCGCGGTCCACTTTCGATGCCGCAGAATCCGATCCGCGCATGATTGCAGGCAGCTCCGGCAAAGCCTGTGCTGCCCAGTCCGGTATCGGAGTTCCCGCGACGACCGCCAGGCACACCTCGGTGGCGAATCGATCGGACAGCCGCCGCAGTGGCGCCGTCACGTGGGCGTACGGGGCACCGATTCCAGAATGTTCCACCGACTCGTCGCTGTCGGCAGGGGTGGTGGTGCGATCGAACGCGCGGTAGTCCGCACCACGCAGCAAACCTGTCGCCTGCGTCATCATCGCCAGTGTCGACGGCTCACCGGTAGGCAAACCGGCCAGCACTGCGCCGGCCGATGCCCCTGCCGGCCAATCGATTCCGAGTGCGGTCGCTGTCTTCTTCAACGTCTCCACGGCCTCGGCGGGCGCGGGTGGGAGGGTACGGACGAGGCCGATTCCGGCGTCGAGCATGATTCTGGCGGCGCACATACCCGTCAAGAGCGACACCTCGGCGTTCCACCCGTCCACTGCCGTGCGTGGCTGCAGATCGATGCGCCACCCTTTTCCGTGCGGCGTCACTTCCTGCTCGGGCAGTGTGATGTCGATTGCCCCGCGCCGCCTGGCTGCGGCCGCGCGCTGTGCCCCGAATTCCGCCAGCGCCGCGATGGAGGGGTGCGGTGTGCCTGCGTCGACGTCGGCCTGCACTGCGGCGTAGTCGAGCCGTGCAACAGAGCGCACCAGCGCGCGGGTGACGGTCCACGCGGCCGCCTCGCCGACGTCGTCGAGTTCGATGGTCCACAACGCGGCGCAGCGAGTCTGTCCCTCCAGCAGGCTGCCCGAACCCTCCGACAGCTCTCGTGGATGCAACGGCACAGATCCGTCGGGGAGGTAGAACGTCTGGCCGCGTCGACGGGTTTCGGCATCGAGCGCTCCCCCGGGCGTCACCAGTGCGCCCACATCGGCGATCGCGTAGTGCACCACCAATCCGTTGGCCGTCTTCTCGATGTGTACGGCTTGGTCGAGGTCCTTCGACCCGAGTGGGTCGATGGTGACGAACGGGATGTCGGTGCGGTCGATTCTGCTGTCGGCGTGCAGGTCTCGTGCTTCGATCGCCTCGCGCATCACGTCTACGTCGAAAGCTTCGGTGAGAGCGAACTCGGATCTGATGGCCTCGAAGTCGAAGCCCGGAGCCCTCAGCCGGGTGAGCAGCACCGTCAGTTGTTCCAGTCGTCGTCGGAATCTGCGGCCTTGTTGCGCGCCGCGGCTATCTTCAGCGCCTGCTCCGCGGTGGCCTTGTCCGGATACGGGCCCATGCGGTCGAGGGCGTTGGTCTGCTTGCCCTGTACGACCTGCTTGGTGGTGATGTCGTAGTACCAGGAGGTGTCGTCGTCGGTCATGACTTCCAGTGTGCCCCATGGAGCGACGCCGCAGGCGAACTGCGGGAGAAATGGTGAGTGCGAACGAGTCGGCCTGTAAGCCGGATCCTGTCTGCCGTTCCTGCTCTCGCAGGTTCGACGTCGACGACCATCCATCTGGGCACACCGTTGCCGGGTACCTCGAGCAGTCCACCCGCAGGCTCGGGCGAGCAGCCCTCGAGCACCTGCGCAGCTGCACCCCTTGCGCGATGCAGCCTTCGACCTTGCTCCGGGCGGGGTTTACCTAGCCATCCCAGTCACCTGGGATGCTGGTGCGCTCTTACCGCACCGTTTCACCCTGACCTGCAGTTCGACTCCGAAGAACCGATCCGCAGGCGGTCTGTTTTCTGTGGCACTGTCCCGCGAGTCACCTCGGGTTGCCGTTAACAACCGCCCTGCTCTGTGGAGTCCGGACTTTCCTCGGCCCGAAGCGCGACGAAACTAGTTCGCCGGTCCTCCGAGCCGCAGCCGTCCGGCCAACTCGTTCGCGGTTGCACACTCTACTCGGCGAGCCGCACCAGCCGGGAACCGAACTACAGTTCCTCCCATGAGTGAGTGGGTCGTGTTGCTCCGCGGCATCAACGTAGGTGGCATCAACATCAAGATGGCCGATCTCCGTGAGGCCCTGACATCGGCCGGCTTCACCGATGTCCGCACCGTTCTGGCGACCGGCAATGTTCTGCTGGGCTCCTCGCTGACCGCGGCCGCCGTCAAGACACAGGCGGAGAGCACGCTCGCCCAGGCGTTCGGCTACCAGGCCTGGGTTGTCGTCCTGGACGTGTCCACACTTCGAGCGATAGTGGAGTCGTACCCGTTCGACGCCGAGCGGGAGGGCTGGCATCCTTATGTGGTGTTCGGTAGCGACGATAAACATTTGACCGAAATGTCCGCTCTTGCAGACGAACTCGACCCCGGGCTCGAAAGGATCGCCGAGGGGAACAGCGTGCTCTACTGGGAGGTGCGCAAGGGCAGCACCACCGACAGCACGTTCGGCAAAGCCACGGCCAAAGCGAAGTTCAAGGCCACGACCACCACGCGAAACGTGCGCACACTGGTGAAGATTCTCGCGTGACCGTTCTTGCCGCGGCACTGGTGGCCGCCGTTCTCGTCTTCGCCATCGTTCGCCCTCGCGGCCTGCCCGAGATCGTCGCCGCACTTCCGGCTGCGGCGATCGTTCTGCTCGTCGGCCTCGTAAGCCTCGACGCCGCGCGAGAGCAAGTACTCGAACTCGCTCCGACCGTGGTCTTTCTGGCGTTCATCCTTATCCTGGCGCATCTGTCGGACGCACTCGGAGTGTTCACGTGGATAGCCGCGAAGCTCCGCCGAGGATCCAAGGGCAGTCCCCGCCGATTGCTCACCCTCGTGTTCGCTGCAGCGGCATCGACCACCGCGGTACTGAGCCTCGACGCCACCGTGGTTCTGCTGACGCCGGCCATCATCGGTGCTGCGCGGATTCTGGGGATGTCGCCACGTCCGCACAGTTACGCCACTGCGCACCTGTCCAATTCGGCGTCGACGCTGCTGCCGGTGTCGAACCTGACCAACCTTCTCGCCTTCGCCGCGACCGGACTCACCTTCCTGCATTTCACTGCCTTGATGGCACTGCCGTGGATATTCGCGGTGGCCATCGAGTTGGCGGTGTTCCTGATCTTCTTCCGCAAGGATCTGAGCCGCACCGCCGCACCGCCGGAGAAGTCGACTCAGCAGAGCGTCGAGGACGTACCCGCACCGCGGACCACGCTGGTCATCCTCGGCGCGACCCTCATTGGCTTCGCAGTGGCAGGCCTGTTCGACGTCGAACCGTTCTGGGTGGCCGCGGTGGGATCGGTGGCATTGGCCATCCCCGCACTTCGGGGCCGGCACACCAGTGCTCGCGCCATTCTGCGCGGTGCCGATCTACCGTTCTGCGGCTTCGTCCTTCTGCTCGGCATCGTCGTTCTCGGCGTCACCACAGGCCCGATCGGCGACTGGCTGACGCGAATTCTGCCGTCGGACACCAGCTTCGCATCGCTGCTGGCCGCGGCTGCCATTGCGGCGGTGGCGTCGAACATCGTCAACAACCTGCCCGCGACCCTGCTGCTGCTGGCCGCGTTCGGTGCCGATGCTCCCCCGGCGTTGTTGTTGGCCATGGTGATCGGGGTGAACCTCGGACCCAACCTCACCTACGTCGGTTCGCTGGCGATCATGCTGTGGCGACGCGTCGCATCGGCCAACGACGAGCCGGCAGACCTGCGGACCTTCACCGTGTTGGGCGTCATCACGACACCGCTGACCATCGTCGGTGCCGTGGCCGGTCTGTGGCTTGCATTGCAAGTGTGACCGGCGTGTCGCTGTAGCGACGGCGAGCACGCCTACGGGTGCTGGTTCCGACTTACAGTCGGGTCCCACACCCCCCCGATATTGCCGGTACGCAACCTCTGTTCGTAGACATCGGTCTTCCACGCGATGATCTCGCGGGCCTGTTCCAGCTCAGCGATTTGAGCGTCGATTCGGGCACGATGCGTGCTGAGCAGCGCGAGACGGTCGGCCTCGTTACCTGCCCCATCTCGCACAAGCACGGCAAACCGCTCGAGATCCGCCAACGGCATACGGGACTCCCTCAACCGGGTACACACCCGAAGCCAGTCGATGTCGATCTGGCTGTATCGCCTGCGTCCGCTGGCGGTACGTTCCACCGACCCGAGGAGCAGACCTTTGCGCTCGTAGAACCGCAGCGCATGCACACTGAGCCCGACCGCTTTCGCGACCTCTCCGATGGTGTACTCGGACATCTGCCACCTCCCGCAGCTTGACCTAGAGCGAACTCTAGAACATAGCGTGCTGTTCATGACCTCACGATTCCAAGGAAAACGAATACTGATCACCGGAGCGACCAACGGAATAGGACTGGCCGGCGCGCGACTTCTGGCGCGCGAAGGAGCACAGTTGATTTTGACTGGGACGAACAATGAACGCCTGGCAGCTCTGGCTGACGAAATCAGTTCGGCCACCGTCTTGTTCAATGATGCATCGCTCCCGGACACCGGACACACACTCGCCGAGCAATTGGACGAGCTCGTCATCGACGGACTGTGGTTCAATGCCGGTTACGCCGGCATCGCCCCGATTACCGACGTCAGTACTCCCTTCTTCGACACGATGATGGCAACCAACGTGCGTGGCCCCCTGCTTCAGCTTGCCGCGCTGAGTGATCAACTGAGCGACGGTGCCTCCGTAGTCGTCACCTCATCGACGTCGACCTACGAAGGGGCTCCGCTGACCGCCGTGTACGCGGCAACAAAAGCGGCACTGATTGCCGCTGCGCGCACCTGGGCCACAGAACTTGCCCCTCGGAAAATTCGGGTCAACACTCTGGTTCCAGGTGCAATCGAAACAGGTTTCCGAAGCTTCATGGATACCGAGACTCGTCAGGACTTCGAGGCCGGCGTCCTCGGCCGAGTGCCACTCGGCCGAATCGGGACGGCTCCGGAAGCTGCTGCGGTTGCGCTGTTTCTGCTTTCCGAGGAGTCGAGCTACGTCACTGCCAGCCAATACTCGGTCGACGGTGGATTGGGCCACCGCTGACTACTTCCGGCATCGGCCCTGTGCGAGATGAGTTGCACGGCGCTCGATTTTCGATTCGACGCCCAGAACACGCGGCGGATCTACTAGCGCTCCACGAGCCCCATCCATGTTGCCGAAGTACGAATGAGATCGACCGTAAAGCAGTGACTTTCGATGAACGCGGGCTGCCGAGTGGGAACGGAACGCAAATGAGGTACCACACGACTATGGACAGTCTTGTCAGCTCAAAGCAGCGTCGAGATCGATCGTCAGTGGCACTGGAGCTTCGATGACGCATCGCCCTCGACGAACCTGCTCGACATATCCGTGCGGACTCAGATCCAGCGTTGTGAGCGTGGCTGCATCCGGATCGACAATCCAGTAATGGGGAATCCTCGCGTCGGCGTACTCGCTGCGTTTCGTCACCACATCAGTACGACGAGACCCAGGCGAGATCACCTCGACAACCAACACGACGTCTTCGGCGTGCAGCGCCTCAGGTGAGTCGATTGCGCACACCACCACGTCGGGTACCCGCACCGTCGCCGGCGTTACCGAATCGACGACAACCTCGACCTCCGGTAATGCCTCCAGACCGCCCTGCAATTGGTCGTCGAGCTGTGCGCACAGTCGAAACAGAATTCGGGCGTGGGCTTTCGACGGTCGCGGTGACACGATCGGCACACCCTCCTGCATTTCGGCGTGAAAATCGTCTTCACCCAGCGCGCGCCACTGCTCGACAGACAGCAGTTTGGGATGCGCTCTGGCGGCGGTCACTCGTGCAGTCTAACCACGGTCACTGCCGGCACCACCGACAATGGACAAGGTGCGGTCCGACGCGATAGGTCTAGGTCTCATTCACGTCGTGCGCAGAGTTTCGAGACCGCCAGCACCGCACCGAACACCGCGGCACCGATCACCGCCCCCATCACCGGCAACAGCAGCCCCGCATGCACGGTGTCGAACAACGGCGGACCGCCGTAGATGTCCAGACGCGCAGCGCCGGTCGGCCCGAGGTCGTCGAAATAGGGGTCCGCGACCATCCTGACGCGGATTTCGGGAGGTTGGCTTCGTGCCCACCATGCTGCCCCGCGCCGACGATGCTTCCCGCCACGAGTGGGGCCGCCACAAGCGTCAGCCGACCGGTCTTTCGTCCGAGAGGGAACCACCCGATAGCGACCGACACGACGGTGCCGACCACAAGAGCGGCAACCGGAGCGACCCACGTAACCGGCCACCACGGCGGACCCGACACGTATTGCATGTAGTCGTACACCCGAAAGTACCCAGAATCGCCCGGATTCACGGGCGGTGGCGCTTCCGCATCGATCCACGTCCGCGTCACCCCGTACCGCCACCCGAACGCGACTGCCAGACCGGCAACGGCCGATGCGAACGATGCCATGACAATCCAGCGCGCCGCCGCAGGCCCGCGAATACTGTTCTCGGACATGCGAACCGCGTCCTCCGTCGATGCTCCGAAAAGATCAGGCCAGTCGTCCCAGGTGCGAGGTGTCGTTCACCAATCGCACCGAAGCCCCGCCGTCGGGGTAGAACTCGGCGATGCTCAGCGACGCGAGGTCGAGGTGCAGTCGATACAGCAACGACGGGCCGACGTCGAGTGCGAGTTGCAGCAGCATCTTGATCGGGGTGACATGGGTGACCACCAGAAGGGTCTTTCCGGCGTATTCGGTGAGCAACTGGTCGCGGGTCGCTTCGATGCGCGTGCGCACCGAGTCGAAGCTCTCCCCGTTCGGTGGTGCCACCGAGGTGTCACCGCGCCACGCCTTGTGCGCGTCGGGGTGACGTTCCATGGCCTCGGTGAACGTGAGGCCTTCCCAGTCGCCGAAGTCGGTCTCGATGAGACCGTCGACGGTGGTGACGGGCAATCCGAGAATGCCTGCGGTCGCTGCTGCGGTCTGCTGCGCGCGAGCCAGCGGCGAGGCAACGATGGCGTCGATATCGGTACGCGAGCCCAGAACTGTTGCGGCAGAATCGGCTTGACGTCGACCCAATTCGGTGAGATCGGGATTGCCGCGGCCGGAGTAGCGCCGGTCCACCGACATCGGGGTCTGGCCGTGACGCAGCAACAGCAGGCGAGTCGGCTCCCCCATCGCCCCGGTCCAGCCGGGCGACTCGGCCTTCTTCGCCACCGGCTCGGCATCGGGCAATTCCGATAGGTCCACGCCCTCGGCCGCGGCGTCCATCGCCTCGTTCGCCAGTGCGTCGGCGTGCGAGTTCTGCGAACGCGGAATCCACTCGTAGGTCACGGAATCGAAGTGGCGGGCCAGTTCGGCCGCTTTTCGCTGAAGCGGAATCATGTCCGGGTGCTTCACTTTCCAGCGTCCGGACATCTGCTCGACGACGAGTTTGGAGTCCATGCGGACGGCAACTTCGCGGGCACCGACATCGCGTGCGGCGCTCAGTGCAGCGATCAGTCCGTTGTACTCGGCGACGTTGTTCGTGGCCACGCCGAGCGATGCCCGACGCTCGGCGAGAACCTGCGAGCGATCGGCGCTGAACACCACTGCGCCGTACCCGGCCGGGCCTGGGTTACCACGCGATCCACCGTCGGCCTCGGCAACGACCCTCGATACTTGACTCAAATTCCGGATTCCTTGGTGCGCACCAGGATTGCATTGCACTCGGAGCAGCGAATGAGAGCATCCGCGGGCTTGTTGGCGATGCTTGCGATCTCGTTGCGATCGAGTTCGATGCGACACGCTCCACAACGGCGAGCCTGCAGCAGTGCCGCACCGCGGCCGGTGAGCGCTCGCTGCTTCTCGTAGAGCGCAAGCAGACCCGCGGGCAGTCCCGAGGTCAACGATTCGCGGCGCTCGGCGCTGCGCTTCTCGGCGACATCGAGGTCTGCGACCGCGTCGTCGCGGCGACGGCCCGCGTCGACCAATTCGTCTTCGATCTGTGTCAGCTGGGCACCGGCGTGCTCGTAGTCCCGCTCACTGGCCTCGCGCTGTTCCATGACCTCGAGCAGCTCCTCTTCGAGGATGCCCTGGCGACGTTCGAGGCTGCCGAGTTCGTGCTGCAGTTCGGTCATCTGCTTGGGGGCGATGGTGCCGCTCTCGAGCATCTTCTTGTCGCGAGCCTCGCGCTTCCGAACCGCGTCGACCTCACCCTCGAGCTTGCGGATGTCCCGATCGAGATCGTCCATCGAGATCTGCACCGTCACCGCGGCGTCCTTGCGGGTGGTGCGCTCGGCCTCGAGCTTGTCCACCTCCTGCTGCTCGGGGAGGCTCTTGCGGCGGTGGGCGATCTGCGAGAGTTCGGTATCCACACCGGCCAATTCGAGCAGCGAGGCCTGGACTTTGGGATCGACGTTCACGCTTGATGACTCCTGCGACTATGGAAGTTGATAAGAGATCACCCTACCGGCTACCCGAAACCCAGACAGCCGGATCCACCTCACCGCCGGTCGCTGGGCTCGATGGTCACAGCGTCCACGGGTCGGTGCGCACGTCGGTGACGCGGCTGCTCCACCCGTCGGTGTCGCCGAACGCGGCGTCGACGACGCCTCTCGCCTGTTCGCACCACGGAAACTCCGAGGCCCAGTGCGCGGTGTCGATCACGGCGGGGCCGCCGGCGCGCAGATGCTCGTCGACGGGGTGGTGCCGCAGATCCGAGGTGACGTACACATCGGCGTCGGTGCGCGCCACCGCGGACAGGAACGAGTCACCCGCTCCCCCGCACATCGCGACCACCGAGACCGTGGCCTCAGGATTCCCTGCCGCACGTACTCCCCACGTCGTGGCAGGCAACGCCTCGCGGACGACCTCGGTGAACTCGGCGAGGGTCATCGGATTCGGTAGCTTTCCGATGCGCCCCAAACCGGTGCACGACGGTAGAGCCGCGGACTCGAAGACGTCGAACGCGGGCTCCTCGTACGGGTGTGCCCGACGCATCGCCGAAAGCACCTCTGCACGTAGCCCTTTCGGGGCAACGACTTCGATGCGATCCTCCGCCTCGGTGTGCACCTCTCCGGCAACACCGAGCGTCGGGTGCGCATTCGGACCCGGACGGAATTGGCCGAGTCCTGCGCTCTGCCAGCTGGCTTCGCTGTACTCGCCGATCTGTCCGGCTCCGGCGTCGAACATGGCCTGTCGCACCGCGGCCGAGTCGGAGGTCGGTACGAAAACCACCCACTTGTCGTGTGCGCGAGCAGGAATGGGGTCGAGCGGCCTGGTGTCGATCACCCCGAGGGCGGACGCGAGTGCATCGGAGACACCGGGATCGGCGGAGTCGGCGTTGGTGTGGGCGGTGAACAGCGCGCAATCGGCCTTGATCAGGCGATGGATCACCGAGCCCTTCGCGGTGTCGGCCGCGACGGTGTCGACGCCTTTGAGCAGCAAGGGATGGTGGGCGACGATGAGATCGGCACCCCGAGCGATGGCGTCGTCGACCACGGCGTCGGTGACGTCGACGGTGTACACGACCTGCTGCACAACAGCTTCGGGATCCCCGCACACCAGGCCCACCGAGTCCCAGCTCTCGGCCAAGCGCGGTGGGTACGCATCGTCGAGTACCTCGATGACGTCCGCCAGTGTCACTGCCATGGTCGATGCTCTCCTCACAGAACGGTGTTCAACGCGTCCACCAGTATGTCGACCTGCTGCGAGTCCCGTACTGCGACGCGCAGGTAGTGACGGTCGAGCCCCGGGAACGTGTCTGCACGCCGCACCGCGATACCCATCGTGCGCAGGCGTTCTCGGACCGAATCGGCTCCGTCGACGCGCAGCAGCAGGAACGGGGCGCGAGCCGGGCCTGCGACAAAGAGGCCGAGAGCCTCGAGTCGCGGGATCATCGCGGTGCGTTCGCGGTGGATTCGTTCGGACTCGGCGCGTGCCTGGTCGACCGCGAACGGTTCGGTACAGGCGCGGATCGCTTCGAGCTGCAGGCTCCCCAGCGGCCAATGCGCGCGGCCGTATTGCAGCTTCGCGAGGACGTCCGGGTGGCCCAGCGCATATCCGCATCGCAATCCCGCCAGCGCCCACGTCTTCGTCAGACTGCGCAGAACCAGTACGTCGGGAAGGCTCTGTGAGGCGATCGACTCCCCCGACCCGAGAACGGCGTCGGCGAAGGCCTCGTCGACCACCAGCGTGCGTCCGGGTCCACGCAGACTCAGTACCGCCTCACGGGGATGCAGAACCGAGGTGGGGTTGGTCGGGTTGCCGAGGATCACCATGTCGGCGGCGTCGGGCACGAGCGTCGAATCGAGTTCGAAGGGCGGCGGCAGGATCACTCGGTGCACCGGAATGCCCGCCTGCTCCAGCACCCAGTCGGGCTCGGTGAACGACGGGTGGATCGTCACTACGAGCTGTGGCTCCAGCCGCGGCAGCATCGAGAAGCCCTCGGCCCCACCGCTGAGCAGCAGCACCTCGTCCGGTGAGCGGCCGTGGTGTTCGGCCACCTGCTCTCGTGCGGCCTTGTCGGCGGCCGTGCTCGGGTACGAACCCAGCGAACTCAGTGCCGCGGCCAGCCGATCGCGAAGCCATGCCGGCGGTCCGTCGCCCCGCACGTTGACTGCGAAGTCGACGAATCCGGAATCGACCTCGACGTCGCCGTGGTGACGGAGTAGCGCATCGGGATCGGCAGCTGTGTCGGACATCGCGACGAGCGTAGCCGCGCCTTCGTCGAACAGCCCGCACCGATAGGCTCGGGCCATGTCTGTCGATGTTCCCGCGTCCGTTGTCCTGTTCGATCTCGATGGGACGTTGACCGATTCCGCACCGGGAATTCATGCCGGTTTTCGTCATGCATTGGCGTCGGTGGAGGCTCCCGAGCCGACCGAGGAACAGCTGTCGATGGTCGTCGGGCCACCCCTGATCGACACGCTGCGCGGGCTCGGCCTGGACGAGGATGCAGCGCAGCGTGCCTTGGCGGCGTACTTCCAGCGCTACGACGAGCGGGGCTGGGCCGAGAACACCGCGTTCGACGGCATCGAGACGGTGTTGACGCGGTTGCAGGATCGCGGCGTACGCCTCGGCGTGGCGACGTCGAAGTCGGAGCGATTCGCCATCCGGATTCTGGACCACTTCGGCCTGTCGCGGTACTTCGAGTTCATCGGCGGGGCAAGCAACGACGGCACCCGACGGGCGAAGTCCGATGTGATCGCGCATTCGCTGACCAACCTCGGCATCGAGCCGGTGGAATCCGCGGACGGCGGCACGGCAGGGGTGATCATGATCGGTGATCGGGATCACGACGTGCACGGTGCCGCTCGATTCGGCATTCCCACGGTGTACGTGGAGTGGGGCTACGGCGTCGACGGCGAGAGCGACGACGCCGCGTTCACCGCGTCGAGCATGGACGAACTGGCCAAGTTGCTGGAGCAGAACACGGCGGCCGTGCAGTGAACGAGCCACTGCACGTGACCTTCGTGTGCACCGGCAACATCTGCCGGTCGCCGATGGCCGAGAAGGTTTTCGCCGGGCATCTGCGCGACGCCGGTCTGGGCGACGCGGTGCGCGTCTCGAGTGCCGGGACCGGCGGTTGGCATGTGGGCGACGGCGCAGATCCACGCACCGTCGCCGAGCTCGATGCCCACGGATACGACAGCGAACACGAGGCAGCGCAGGTCGGACCGGATCACCTGGCGGCAGATCTGATCGTCGCGCTCGACACCGGCCACGCGAAGGCACTGCTGCAGCTCGGTGCGCCTGCCGAACGGGTGGCCCTGTTGCGCTCGTTCGATCCCGATGCCGACGACTCCTCGGTGGCCGATCCGTACTACTCCTCCGATTCGGCGTTCACCGAGGTGCGCGAGCAGATCGAAAGTGCCGTTCCCGGCATGCTGGACTGGGCACGGTCTCGACTCTCTCGCTGACCCGGCTACCGTGGTGGAGTGCGAAAGTTAGCGTTCTTGCTGCGACCCAAATGGTTGGTGCTGGCTGCGGTGGTGCTGGCCTTCGCGTTCCTGTGCTTCAGCGTGCTCGCTCCGTGGCAGTTGGGGAAGAACACCTCGACGTCCGCGCGCAACGATCTGATCACCCGATCCGTCGACGCGGATCCGGTGCCGATCTCCGACGTTCTCACCGCAAACGGGTTTCCGGCCGAGGATGAGTGGCGTCGGGTCATCGCCTCCGGGGCCTATGTCACCGATTCCGACGTGTTGGTGCGGCTGCGCAGCATCCGCGATCAGCCCGCATACGAGGTCATCACCCCGTTCGTGATCGACGGCGGGCCCACCGTGCTCGTCAATCGCGGGTACGTGTTGCCGGTGGAGGGAACCAGAGCGCCCGAGTTCGAGGCGGCACCCGCCGGCGAAGTGACGCTGAACGCACGGGTCCGCCAAGCCGAGGGCACCTCGCGCGAGCCCGTCGAGGACGACGGTCGGCTGCAGGTCTACAACATCAACCCGGAACAGATCGGCGCGGCGGTCGGAGTCGACGCCATCGACGGATACCTACAGCTCGACGACGCTCAGCCGGGCGGTCTCGGCTTGATCGAGCTGCCGCAGACCGACGCAGGCCCCTATCTGTCCTACGGTCTGCAGTGGCTGGCGTTCGGCATCATGGCACCGCTGGGTCTGGCGTATTTCGCTCGGGCAGAGATACGGGAACGCCGCAATTCACGTGCCGAGCTCGCGAATGCGATGTCCGGCGGGCCGGACACCGAGCCAGAGGACAAGGCCGGCCCGGACGAGGAAGAAGAATTCACGCTGCCCACCCGACGCGAGAAACGAGCAAAGGCGCGCGCGGCGTCACGCCCGACGACGCCGTCGGATCCTCGCTTGGCCGATCGCTACGGCAAGAATCGCTGACGCGACCGCCGACAATTCCTGTACTCGGCTCGACAGTGCGACCGCACGACGGAGATCGCGTGCGGTCGGCGAATGTCCGTCACCGAGTGTCGGCCTGATCTCGACGCCGTGTCGGTACTGCGTTCTGCCGCCGAGCTGCAGCCCCAGCGCCCCGGCAGCCGACGCCTCCGCAACACCTGCGTTGGGGCTGGGGTGCTGCGCGGCGTCGCGTCGCCACATCTGCAGGGCTCGGGCGGGCGATCCCTGCACCGAGGGCGCTGCGACAACCGTCGCCACGCCGGTGACGCGGGCCGGTAGCAGGTTCAGAACGTCGTCGATTCGCGCTGCGGCCCAACCGAAACGCAGATACTTCGGGGACCGGTAGCCGACCATCGCGTCGAGCGTGTTGCTCGCTCGGTAGGCCAGAATTCCCGGCACCCCGGCCAGAGCTCCCCACACCAGCACCCCGACCGTGGCGTCGGAGGTGTTCTCCGCGATGGACTCCAGTGCGGCGCGCGCGAGGCCGTCGGAGTCGAGTGGTTCCGGATCCCGACCGCACAGTGACGGCAGCAATGCGCGGGCGCTCGAGAGGTCGTCGTTGTCGAGGTGATCTGCCATCTGCCGACCCACCTTGGACAGGGACGTGCCACCGAGGGCGGCCCAGGTAGTGGCCGCAACCAGAGCGACCTCGGCGGGTGCACCCACACGAACTGCGACACGGTTCGACCCGACGCCGAGCGCGGTCACCGAGCCGATCAGGGCGACTGCATGGACAACGCCCAGCACCCGACTATCGCGATAGAGGACGTGTTCGACGCGCAGCGCCGTGGTGCCGAATCCTGCTACCGGGTGCCAGCGTTGTGGGTCTGCGAACACTCGATCGAGGCCGTAGCCGACCAGTAAGCCGATCGCTCGGGGGTGTGTCCACATCCCACGAATCTTGCCAACTGCACACCCGGCGCAGGTATTCGGTATGCCGGACTCAGCGCTGGCGGTACGCGCCTGCCAACTGGCGACCACGGAAGTCGATGTCGCTTCCGTCGTTGAGCAGTGCGATTGCCATTCCTACGAAGCCGACCGTTGCGATTACGAACAGTGTCATGATTCCCCCAGAATCTCGAGTGGATCCGCGTCCGCGGATGTGTCTGTAACAGATTGTTACCCCTATCTTGACTGTTTCCCACTTCTTTGAGGTCGGCGTCACGTGTGTCCGTCATCACGAGACGCGCGTCTCATCGAAACGTCCAAATATCAACGGCCACCGGCACTCTCGGACTGTGCACTTCTCGCGTCGTTACTGCGACACAGGAACGAGATGCTCTTCGTCGGTCACGACCGATCTGAGGAACTCGTCGACGACCTTCACCCGGGCCAGACCGGTCAGCTCTCGCGGCACCACCGTCCAATACGTCCTCTCGACCGAGACGACGCCGTCCAACACCGACGTGAGGGCCTCGTCCGGCTCACCGATGTAGCTGGGCAAGGGCGCAATTCCCACACCGGATCTCGCCGCGATCCACTGCCCGGTGATGTTGTTGGTCTGAATCTGCGCGCGGCCCTCCGGCAGGATCGCATCCAGAATTCGCAGCGGTGCCACATCCAGCAGCGCGTCGACGTACGAGATCAGCGTGTGTTCTCGCAGATCGTCGACGGTGTCGATGGGCGACGTCGCGGCGAGATACTCGGCGGCAGCGTAGAGCCCGAGGGAGTACGTGGCCAACCTGCGAGTCACCACGAATCGCGGCGACGGCCGCTCCAACGTGATTGCGATGTCGAATTCCCTGGTGGCCAACGAGTTGTGCTCGGTGGCGGTGACCAATTCGATGTCGAGATCGGGGTGCTTGTCTCTGAGCAGCCCCAGTTTCGGTGTCAGAACGAACGCTCCGAACCCGTCCGGGGCCGCGATGCGCACGGTCCCTCGCAGGGTGCCGGTGTCGGAGGTCTGATCCTCGAAGGCGGCGATGAGTGTCGATTCGACGGTCTCGGCATATCCGACGAGGCGTCGACCCGCCTCGGTGAGTCGCCAACCCGACGGCGTTCTGTCGAACAGGCGCTGCCCGGCCGATTTCTCGAGCGCGGTGATGCGCCGACCGACGGTGGTGTGGTCCACACCGAGAGTGTGCGCGGCGTCGGTCAGACGCCCGGTCCTCGACACTTCGAGGAAGTAGCGGAGGTGGTCTGCGTTGAACACCCATCGAGACTATCGACGGTGTGCATTTCTGCACAGCGATCTGCGGTTTTGGTCTTTGACATGTGCATCCTTACAAGTGAGACTCGGGACACACCCGAAGGAAGGATCGAACGTTGACCGACGTCATTGCGCACTGGCTCGATGGAAAGACCTATTCCGGCGCCTCCGACCGAACCGCGGCCGTCACGAACCCCGCGACCGGCGAGGTCACCGGCACGCTCACCCTGGCCGATCAGGGCGACGCCCGGGCGGTCATCGATGCCGCTGCAGCCGCATTCCCGGCGTGGCGCGACACCTCCCTCGCCAAGCGCACATCGATCCTGTTCTCGTTTCGAGAGTTGTTGAACGCGAAGAAGAACGAGCTCGCCGAGATCATCACCTCCGAGCACGGAAAAGTGCTCTCCGACGCACTCGGCGAGATCTCTCGTGGCCAGGAAGTCGTCGAATTCGCCTGCGGCATGGCGCATCTGCTCAAGGGCGGATACACCGAAAATGCGTCGACCGGCGTCGACGTCTACTCCATCCGCCAGCCGCTCGGACCGGTCGGCATCATCTCCCCCTTCAACTTTCCCGCCATGGTCCCGATGTGGTTCTTCCCCATCGCCATCGCGGCCGGCAACACCGTGGTACTCAAGCCCTCGGAGAAAAACCCGAGCGCGAGCATCTGGCTCGCCCGGCTCTGGGCCGAGGCCGGTCTGCCCGACGGCGTGTTCAACGTCCTGCAAGGTGACAAGGTGGCCGTCGACGAACTCCTCGAGAACAAGAAGATCAAGTCGATCTCCTTCGTCGGCTCCACCCCCATCGCCCAGTACGTCTACTCCACCGGCACCGCCCACGGAAAGCGCGTCCAAGCCCTCGGCGGTGCCAAGAACCATGCCGTCGTACTCCCCGATGCAGATCTCGACCTCGCCGCCGACGCCATGGTCAACGCGGGCTTCGGATCCGCAGGCGAACGCTGCATGGCCATCTCCGCCCTGGTCGCCGTCGGGAACATCGCCGACGAACTCGTCGCGAAGATCGCCGAGCGCACCACCCCGCTGGTCACCGGCGACGGCACCCGAGGGGCAGATATGGGTCCGCTCGTCACCAAGGCCCACCGTGACAAGGTCGCGTCGTACGTCGATGCAGGCGAAGCCGCCGGGGCCACGCTCGTCGTCGACGGCCGCACCGTCCAGCCCGACGGCGGCACCGACGGTTTCTGGCTCGGCCCCACCCTCATCGACCACGTCACCCCCGACATGAGCGTCTACACCGACGAGATCTTCGGACCGGTCCTCTCGGTCGTACGCGTCGAGACCTACGACGACGCGCTTCAACTGATCAACGACAACCCCTACGGCAACGGCACGGCCATCTTCACCAACGACGGTGGGGCGGCACGCCGCTTCCAGAACGAGGTGGAGGTCGGCATGGTCGGCATCAACGTGCCGATCCCGGTTCCCATGGCGTACTACAGCTTCGGCGGCTGGAAGAACTCCCTCTTCGGCGACAGCCACGCCCACGGCACCGAGGGTGTCCACTTCTTCACCCGCGGCAAAGCTGTCACCAGTCGCTGGCTCGACCCCAGCCACGGCGGCATCAACCTCGGCTTCCCCGAAAACAGCTGAGCCCAGAAAAAGAGCTGACGCACGTGCACGGAACTTCGTAGCAGGTTACGAATTTCCGCGCACATGGGTCCACAGCGCTAAGGAGCACACCCATGGTTGCCAATATTTCGTTTCCTCGGTTTCTCAAGCTGGGCGGCGGTGCCGTCGAGGAGCTGGGGACCGTTCTGACCGACCTCGACGTGTCACGGCCGTTGCTCGTCACCGATGCGTTCATGGCCGGCAACGGCTCGGCGGATCGTTTGATGAAGATCATGACCGAGGCCGGTAAGACGCCTGCATTGTTCTCGGGCACCGTTCCTGATCCGACGACCGATTCTTTGGTCGCCGGTCTCGAAGCGGTGCAGCAACATTCGGCTGATTCGATCATCGGGTTCGGCGGTGGCAGTCCGATGGACACAGCCAAGGCGTTGGCCATTCTCGCGGTGCAGGGCGGCACGATGCGGGACTTCAAAGCTCCCGTGCTGTCGACCGGCCCGGCCCTACCGATCATCGCCATCCCCACCACGGCCGGAAGTGGTTCGGAGGCAACTCAGTTCACCATCATCACCGACGTCGCCTCGGACGAGAAGATGTTGTGCCCCGGCTTGTCCTTCCTGCCGATCGCCTCGATCATCGACTTCGAGTTGACGATGTCGATGCCGGCGCGTCTGACGGCCGATACCGGTGTCGATGCACTGACCCACGCCATCGAGGCGTACGTCAGCAAGAAGGCCAACCCCATCTCCGACGGTTTGGCGCTCAGTGCGATTCGCACGATCGGGACGTCGTTGCTGCGGGCGTATCGGGACGGCGACGACCGGCAGGCGCGCGAGGCGATGATGCATGCCTCGACGCAGGCCGGAATGGCCTTCTCCAATGCGAGCGTCTGCCTGGTGCATGGCATGAGTCGACCGATCGGCGCGCACTTCCACGTTGCACACGGGCTGTCCAACGCGATGCTGTTGCCTGCCGTCACGGCATTCTCGATCGACGGAGCACCGGCGCGTTACGCCGACTGCGCACGCGCACTGGGCGCGGCGTCGGAAAGCGATTCGGATCAGGTTGCCGGTGGCAAGCTGCAGGATGCGATCGTCACACTGTGTCGTGAGGTGGAGGTTCCGACGCCGGAGACCTTCGGTATCGACAAGGCGAAGTGGGACGAGCTGTTGCCGCTCATGGCCGAGCAGGCGCTCGCGTCCGGCAGCCCGGGAAACAATCCGGTCGTGCCGACCGCCGAACAGATCGTCGATCTGTACCGGCAGGTGTACGCGGGAATCTAGTCGCACTCACTCCGATGCGCGGGCGGCAACAGTGTCGCGCCGCGCATTTCGGCGTTGCACCAGAATTCCGCCGATCACGGTCACTGCGGCGAGGACGGCCGAGAGCAGGATCGACGACCGCTGCTCCGGCCGCACCACCATCATCACCAGGACGAACACGATGAACCCGATGGCCAGGTAGGTCAACCACGGGTACAGCCACATCCGAACGGCAGGGCGTTCGTCGTCGCGGTCGAGTTGACGTCGCAGCACCAGCTGGCTGCTGGCGATGGCAAGGTAGACGAACAGGGCGACGGCACCGGTGGTCGCCAGCAGGTAGGTGAAGAGTTTCTCGGGCAGGATGTAGTTTCCGATCACGGCGAGGAACCCGAGCACCATCGAGGCGATCACCGCAACCCACGGCACCCCGTTCGTGGTGATCTTCTTGACCGCCCTGGGTGCGTCACCTCGATCGCCGAGCGAATACAGCATGCGCGACGCGGTGTAGAGCGCCGAGTTCAGGCACGACGCGACGGCAGTCAGGATGACGATGTCCATGATGGTCTCGGCGTGCGGGATACCCATCTTGGACAGCACGAATTGGTACGAGCCCGTATTGGGGTCCAGTTCGTTCCAGGGCACCAACGCGACGATGACGAAGATGGAACCGAAGTAGAAGATCGAGATTCGCCAGATGACCGAGTTGGTGGCGCGGGTGATTCCCTTTGCCGGGTCCTTGGATTCGGCAGCGGCGATGGTGACGATTTCCGAGCCCATGAACGAGAACATCGTCGTGAGCATGGCCGCGATCACCGCGCCGAAGCCGAGCGGCATGAATCCGCCCGAGGCCCACAGTTGGTCCACTCCACTGACTTCCGAATCGGGTAGCCATCCCAGGATGGCCGCGATTCCGAGGCCGATGAACGCGATGATCGCCACCACCTTCACCAGCGCGAACCAGAACTCGAATTCACCGTAGTTGCCGACGCTGATCAGGTTGGTCGCGGTGAGGGCGATGACGATGAGCAGTGCCCACATCCACTGGGCTCCGCCGAGCCAGTTGGTGAGAATCGAGGCGGCCGCGGTGGCTTCGACCGGGATCACCAACACCCAGAACCACCAGTAGAGCCACCCGACCGAGAATCCGGCCCAATGTCCAAGTGCGCGTGTGGCATACGTGGAGAACGAGCCGGTGTCAGGATTGGCCGTTGCCATCTCCCCCAGCATGCGCATCACCAGAATCACGAGTGTTCCCGCGAACAGGTACGCCAGCAGCACCGCCGGGCCTGCCGTCGCGATGGCGTTGGCCGAACCCACGAACAATCCCGCGCCGATGACTCCGGCTATCGAAATCATCGTCACGTGCCGTGGTTTGAGGCTGGTACCGAGTCCGTTCTCGCCGGTGTCCGGCTTCTCCGTAATTGCCATCACTGAAGTTGAACATAAAATTAGCACCGGCGCAGCAGGTGACCGATATGTCCAGAATGTCTGTGGGGCAGACATTTCCACGCACAAAGCGCAGAGTTGATACCGTCTCGATCCATGGAAGCAGGCTCGTGATCTTCACTGTCTCCGTCGCCCGTGCCATCGCCGACGGTAAGGTCCGCCGGGTCTATCGACGGTGGTCGAGTCCGAAAGTGACTGCCGGGTCGGTTCAGCGCTCACCCTCGGGCATGATTCGCATCGACTCCGTCCGTGAGGTGGATCCTGACGGGCTGACCGACGCGGATGCCCGGGCCGCGGGGGAAGAATCGCGCAGTCACCTCGAGAAGTCGTTCTTCGGACCCAGCTCGAATCCCACCTATCTGATCGAGGTCTCGTACCTCGGCGCCGATCCTCGTGATGCCTTGGCCGACGATGCCGAACTGGACGAGACCGCACTGAACACTCTGAGGACAACGCTTTCACGGATGGACTCTCGGGCCGAATCTGTTTGGACACGTGAAGTATTGACGGCCATTGCCGCCGAACCCGGACGCCGCGCAGCGGACCTTGCCGAGCAGGCCGGACTGGATACGAAGACGTTCAAAGCCCGTGTACGCCGGCTGAAGACTCTGGGGCTGACGATCAGCCTCGAGACCGGCTACCGAATCTCACCCCGCGGTGCCGAATTCCTTCGGCTCACCGACGCGACCGACTGATCCCGGCATACTGGACGCATGAACTCCCAAGCGGGCAGCATCACCGATCCGGTCACCATCGTCGGTGCGGGCATAGCCGGCGCGGCCTGCGCGCGGGTTCTCCGCGACGCAGACGTGCCGTTCCGCATTCTCGACCGAGGCCGCGCTCCGGGCGGGCGGATGTCGTCGCCGGAGTTGCACGGCCGTCGCGTCGACCTGGGTGCCGGTTACTTCACCGTTCGTGATCAGGATTTCTCGACCGTGGTCGCCGATTGGGAGTCGGGCGGATTGGCGCGCCAGTGGGCCAACACGTTCGGCATCCTCAAGCCCGAAACAGCTCCGTGCACAACGACCGGACCGGTTCGCTGGGCCACCCCGAACGGGCTGCGATCGCTGGTACGAGACATGCTCGACGGCGTCGGCATCGAGCATTCCACCGAGCTGACCGAATTGCCCGACGGTCATGTCGTGGTCGCGATGCCGGATCCGCAGGCGGCGCGACTGACCGCCGTCCCCGATGCCGTGGACTACGTACCCGTCATCGCGGTGGCGTGTGGGTTCGACGGGCTCGACATCCCCTTCCGCGATGCGGCGTTCGTCAACGATCATCCCGATATCGATTTTGTCGTCGACGACGGTGCACGCCGTGGAGACGGCACTCCGGTTCTGGTGGTGCACACCACGTCGGAGCGAGCGCAGCAGCATCTCGACGATCCCGACGGAGCGATCGCCCCGGTTCTCGAAGCCCTGCGCGAATTGTCGGTCGTCACCGCGCAACCCACATGGACTCACGCTCATCGATGGACCTTCGCCAAGCCTGCGGCCCAGCACGATTCGAACTACGCGCTTCAGCAGCAGGACGGACGCTTCGTCGGATTCGCGGGCGATCAGTGGTGCGAATCCGGAGTGCCCAGGGTGGAAAGCGCCTGGCGTTCGGGGACGGACGTGGGCAGAGAACTGGTTCTGAGATTGACCCGCTGACGCCGGGCGTGCTCAGCTGACAAATCTCACCGTCTCGTCCAAAGGGGCTCGGCTGGTACGGAATCCGTTGATCGAGTGCGTCTCGTCCGGGTAGCCGAAGGAGACGCCGGCCACCACTTTTCGAGTGTCCGGGATGTCGAACCACTCGTGCAGAAACGGTGAGTACGCGGCCAGGGCTGCTTGTGCGATCGCTCCGAGACCGAGACTCTGCGCGGCCAGCAGGAAAGTCTGCAGATACAACCCGCAATCGACCGCCCCGTACACACCCAGATCGGCGTCGGTGGTGATGATGGCCGCGTGCGGGGCGTCGAACAGCTCGTAATTGCGAATGAATTGACGCGTCGTCGCCTCGGTGTCGGACTTGACCACGCCGATGCTTTCGTACAGCGCGCCACCGCATTCGCGTCTGCGCGCGCGGTGCACAGCGTTGTAGTTGGCCGGGAACGGAAAATCCGGTTGCGGCACACCGGACGCCACGTGCTCCACCAACGCGTCGGAAAACTTCCGGGTGGCATCGCCTTCGGTCACGATGATCTGCCACGACTGGGTGTTGGACCAAGACGGTGTGCGCCGGGCGGCCGACAGTAGCTGTTCGAGTACTTCGCGCGAGACCTGCTTCGGCAGGAACTGCCGGCACGAGTACCGCTCGTCGAGGAGTTCTGTCAATGCGTCGTACCGGGTCACATCGTCCGCCTCGTGTCGGTGTCGTCGGGTGCGGGTCGAACGTAACACCACGGCTGACCCCAGCCATATACTCTTCGGCGCGGATGAGCGGCTGCCAGAGAAGCATCGGGCACGTTGTGCGGGGTCCCGGCGAGCCGCGGATCGGAAGACGGTGGGCGCAGAGGGGTTCGAACCCTAATCGGGGCCCCGGCCACGGCCTCAATATCGCTTTGACCTGCATACATAGGTCACCACGCATCACCGCCTGTCACCACGTTTGTGCCCAAACTGTGCCCAATATGTGCCCACGGAACGTAGCGTTGGTGTCATGCCATGGAAGCTTGAGAAGGTAAACGACACCGAGTACGCGATCTTCAACCGAACGGGCGCGTCGGCGTCGTCGGTTCGAGTAGCCGCCGACGACTCGAATAGCGCCGAGGCGCTGTCTTGGAACAGGCCGGGCTGGATCGAGAGGGACAGTGTCGGTGAGAGCGATTCACTCGACGTGGTGGTGCACCCGCAAGCAGGAACATGGGTCACAGTCACTTGGAGCGACGGCGAATCGGTGAAGTGCGCGGCTAGGTTGTCCCTCGCGCCGCCCGCTAGCGAACCCTGGGTAATGCGAATGTGACGCTCCGAGCGGACCCCGAACGGTACCGAGCGATAGTCGAACGCAACAACGCCCCGGCCCCCTTGCAAGGGTCGGGGCGTTGTCGTTTCGTCCGGCCGACCGCACGGACGCACCGGCCCGTCATAGGGGCGGGCGGTGGTCTCAATTACGCCGCGGCGTCGAGGTCGAGCTTGACGATGCCGTTGGGCTTGTAGACGTCGAGGCCGAACCGACCCTCGACGCGTGCACGAACCTGGTTGCGTGAGAAATCGTCGGCCACGCCGCTCGACCACTGCGTGCGAATCTGTCCGTCACCGACGACGGCCAAGGCACTGAGGTCGAACAGAATGCCGGTGCCCTCGGGCACCGAGTTCGACACCGCGATACGCAAGCCCCACAGGCGCTGTGCGGCGCGGTCGACCGGGATGCCGCTACCGAGGTCGGGCGTGCCGTCGGCACGGCGTGAGAGTTCCAACGCCTCCCAGGCGAGCGGGTGCAAGATGATGCCGCCCGCCTCGTAACCGATGAGTTCGAGCTTGGTGATACCGCGGCGCACGGTGGTCGTCGGGTCGATCAAGAACGGCTGTACGACGACGCCCGAGGCGTTGAGAACGCCGGTCATGTTGATGCCGGTGCCGTCGCCCGCAATGACCTGTTCCTCGACGGCGCGTTCGAGGCCATACTGCATCTCACCCTGTACGAACCCCTGTAGCGCGGTGTTGTCGGTGAGCCAGTATTCGGGCGTCGGTTCGCTCACGTGCGCGATGACTTCGAGCTTGCCGTCGATCGAGGTGACGCCGTACTTCGACTCGGGCTTGAGTTCACCTACGGCGACCGGCGCGGCCTGGTTGTCGCGCAAGGTCTGGCGTAGGTAGCTGTACTGCGGCACGCGCTTGCGGAACGGCAGGATTGCCAACGCCGTATTGTGCACGCGGCCCTGTTCGTAGATCGTGCCGTCGAGGGGTACGCCGGTGATCGCATCGCCCGACGAGGCGATTGCTTTCTGTCCGGTCGGGTCGGCCATCTTGGCCGCGATGTTGACCGTGGCGGCCTTGGCGCGGAAGTTGAGGCGTGCACCCTCGGGCGAGTCGGTCGGGCCGCCGAGGCCGGGGCCGCCGGTTACCTCACCGGTGTCGACGTTGACCGTGCCCCGAGAGAACATCGACTTGACGTGTGCGCTGCGCTCGGCGGCCTTGAGCTTGACGTCGAGCGTGTCGATTGCCTTGGCCCCCGATTCGAGCGCGGCCTGTTCGTCGTCGTCGAGTTCACGTGCCTCGGTCTTGGCGACGTCGAGAATGTCACTGCCGAGTTGCACGAGGCGGGTACGGGCCTCGGTGAGGTCGCCCTGTGTGCCGTAGTCGGCCTTGGCGGCGAGGTCGGTAAGTTGCTTGATCTTCATTAGAATCGTCCCCTTTCGTGGGACTCACTGCGCACCGAACACGGTGCAGCACAACGATTAAGTGAGCCTCACGGGCGGCATTGGAGACTCGACGAGCGCACGGATTGGGTACCGCTGGCCCTGCCGATCCTCACGCCGTTGGCGAGGGCATCGAACGAACGGACGGATTGGGTACCGCTGGCCCGCCGATGCCTCACCACTGTAACCCATTGCGGCACAACACCTAAGGGGTAGCGTTACCGGCTCGGCACGGTCGCGGTGCCGTAGCGGGCGGCGGTGAAATACCCCTCCCACGCCTTGACGCTCGGCCCGGTCGGCTCGGCGGCGGCCTTGACGGCCAACACCGCGGTCGAGCGGTTCGCGCCGATGGGTACGAGACTTACCTCGTGAATGTGCAGCACGTCGAGCGACTTGTAATTGCCGAGCGCGGGGTCGTTCTTGACCGGGTGCGTGGTGACCTCGTCGTAGGCGAACGAGAGTTGAGTGACCCGCCGACCCTTGACGAGGCGGTAGACCTGCGCCCCGGTGTCGCTGTCGAGGTCGAGCTTACCGCGAATCTTGAGGCCGTGGCCGTCCTCGACCATCGACAACACCTCACCGACATACGAGTGCGGTGACTTGGAATCGTGACCCCACAACAGGGGCACCGAGTTGCCCGAGGCGGCCCAATCGGCAATCGACTTGGTGAACGCCCCCGGTTGCACCACGTCGCCGTAGCTGTCGACGTTGCCGAACACCGACGCGTAGGCGGTGAACTCACCCTCACCGAGGTTGTCGTCGGCCCCGGCCTTGATCTTGGTCAGCGGGGTTGCCTTGGTGCGTGTCATCGCCATATCGCCTCGTTCCAGTGTGCTGCCGCTATCGGGTCGTCCGTCCCCGCCATAGGCGGGTCCATCGTTACGAGCCCGTCCCTGTTCCCATGAATCGGGTACATCGTCGGACTTGCCGCGGCCTGTTCTGCCGCGCCCTCGTCGGGCGTCTCGCTCACGTTCTCGTCGACTTCGGGTGTCGGTGGGTTCGTCGTCATCGTCGTCGTCCTCGGTGTCGTCGGGTGCCTCGTCGGCCTCGGTTGGTTCGTCTGCCGCCGGGGCCTCGTCGTCGTCGCCCTCGGGCTTGACCTCGTCCTCGGCATAGCGGTTGTGGCCGTGCACGTCCTCGAAATAGCTACGGCACAACGAGGCCGGGTTAATCGGGTAGTCGTCGAGTAGCTGTTCGCATCGGTCGAGCGCGCCGGGTGTATCCCACTCGATGACGAGCGCGCCCTCACCGCGGGTCCAGAACTCCCGCAAGGGGCTTGTGTCGGTATTCCTGCCGTCGCCCTCGGCCTTGACCAACGCTGCCCCTCGGGCGACGGTGTAGCGGCGGCGTAGATCGTCGGTGGCGCTCACGATGCACCCCCGGCAAACGGGTTCGGCACGCCGTCGGTTTCCTTGGCCTTGTTCGACTGCGCCGACGCGTATGCCTTGGCCTCGGTGGCCGGTGACAACCCGAGTTCGGTTGTGAGACGGTGCAATTCACTACGCGTGTCGGTGAGCATCTTGACCTCGGGCCGCACGACGCGCTTGGTGGTCTCATTACCCGCCGAGTCGCGCACCTTGGCGACCGCGGTACGGCCATGCTCGGCAACGTCGGCGGTCAACTCGACGTAGTCGGCCCACGCCCGCACGTAGCGAATGACGACGCCGCGGTGCAGTTCACCGGCGAGCACGCCGAGGTCGTCGAGCAGGGGCACGACCCGCGCCCACTCGGCTCGTGCCTCCCGAGGTAGACCTCGGGGCATCGTCGGCGGCACGCGGTCGGACGGCACCGAGACGACGGTGCGGCCTGCCGAGTCGAGGCCGTCGCCGCGCCCGTTGAGTAGCCGCAACGGTGCCGGTTTGCTTGGTGCTGGCATTGGCCTGCCTCTCGATTGTTGGCCCCACCGATACCCGCACCGCGTAAGCGGGCCAACGCGGCACGCGGCGCGGGCATCGGCCCACGTGTGCAATGGGTTTCACACGCCTCGACTGTAAATCGCTATCCCTCAGGCGCGACCATGTTCGAACACTAGGTAAAGGTTAGGTAATGCCCGTTCACATTCGTTCCGCGAAGCGTGCTTGCGTGTTCGAGGCGAGGAAGAGGGGTCTGAGCTGGCGAAAAGCTCCAAAAATGTAACACCCCCTCCCCCTACCCCCTCGAAATTGCGTCCGCGAGGGGATAGGGGTTACTTTTCCTTTACCTTATGTTCGATTCGGTTCGTCGGCCGCCTTACGGGTCGACTCGGCAATGAGTCCGACGAGGATTGCGTCGACGTCGTCACCGTGCAACGCGTCGAACAGTTCCGACGCTATCGCGGTCATATGGCCGAGCATGGCCGACACCGCAAGGCCGTCGTTTTCCACCTCGGCGGCTAGCCGGTCGTACTCGAACCGATCACCGCGGCACCGTTGGCGGTCGACGAGCAAATAACGCACCGCTAGTGCGTGATCGGCGTACATGTTGCGCTCACTCATCGTTGCGACCGCCTGTGTCGTTCGCTGCCGCCTGCATATCCTCTGCCCACGCCGCGAGGTTGCCGAGCGCGCCCGCGGCTTCGAGAACGTCGCACAACAGTGCCGCTTGCGCGGTAACGAGTTCGTTGACGCCGTACTCATGCTCGGTCACTTGGTCGAGCAGTAGTGCCATTGCCGCTCGGTCGTTCGTCGAGGCGCATAGCGCGGCTCGGGCGGCCCATGCCATATGCAGTGCGGGCGGTGCGTACCTGTTCGGTGCGGTCATCGGTTCTGTCCTGTTCTTGGTCGGTTGTATTTCTCTGCCCATGGGTCGAGGGCCTCGGCAACGGCCTCCTCGGGCGACATGGGTGCAAGGTCGTTCAATGCCTCGGATACGTCGGTATCTGCAAACACGCCCTCGACGAACACGAGGTCGTCGTCGAGGTCGACCGCCTGCCAGATCGAACCGCGGTAGAGCACCACGGCGTCGATGTAGTGAGAGCGACCTGTGTCGGTCGTCCCGTCGCGCAAGTCGGTCACGGCCCACATCACGACGGGTAGGGCGAACGGTTGTTGATCCGGCCCGTCGGCGTCGAGCGTCAACCCGACCAAACTGTGCCCCGGTGTCGCCGGGATGAATTGCATCGCGTCGTGGTCCATCGGTTAGTACCCCCGCGTGAGCGCAACGGCGCGGTCGGCACGCGGCAAGTGCGCTAGACGATCGCCAGAGCCTCGACCCATCGTGCAGGGCACGCCTACGGCGGCACGGCAACGTGGGCACGCGACCGTCGCGTATAGCGGGTGTTGTGGTGACCGCCCCGGCGACGGTGCGATGACGTACCGCTCGATGATCGGCTCGATATCAGGTCGGCCCTTGACGGTGTGGTGAATCTCGATTGCGTGCACGGTGGTTCTCCTAGCTAGTGGTTCTTGGATTCAATGCGGTACGTCTCTTGGTCGGTTCATATCGCCATCGCCCACGTGGGCGGTCCTCTGCTGCCATAGCCGCGCTCTGTCGGTACGTGAGCGGTTCCGTCGACGTAGCCGAGACGTGTCCGAAAATTGAAGAAAATTACGAGGTGCCCGGTCCCGATGCCCTCTAAGAGAAAGGGCACCGGGCACTTTGGCCGGGCAACCAACCGGGCACGACCGGGCGTTGACCGGGCACCGGCCATGACCTGCACAAACGTGACCATCGAGAAAACCGACCGGGCACAACCGGGCACCCAACCGGGCAGACCGACCGGGCACGCACCGGGCACCCTTTTCACGGTGTCTCATCGGTGTCGACGAGGCCGAGTTCGACGGCGTATGCATCGGTGATCTTGTACTTATCTCGGTCCGCAATGCGGTCGAGTCGACCGCCTTCCTCCAACGTCGACCACGCTTCGGAGAACCGCCTGCCTGCATTGCGGGTGTCGGCAACGATCTTGAGTTCGGGGTCGCCTTGTAGGGCGGCCTTGGCCTCGGCCTTGGTGGCCCCCGAGGTGCCGTGGTGGAACGTCTCGAACATCACGCGGGCCAACCGTTCGTATACGAACGACTCGGCGTTTACGCGGGCCGGTAGCACCGTGAACGGATCGTCGGGCGTGCCGCCGCCGATGCCGTCGAGCACGATTGATCCGGTGCCCGCGACCGCCGAGGCCACCAAGGGCAACGGGTCGGGTTCCTCGATATCCTTCTGTTTCTCGGTCTTGAGTTGGGCCAACCCGCGTTTGTTCTTGACCATCACAAGTTCGCTTTGCACGCCGCCCTCGATAGCAGTCGAGCCGCGGGCGTGATCGGTGCCGCGGGTCGTGTGATGCACGAGCAACACGCACGCCCCCGTTGCGCGTCTGAGCGCGTCGAGGTTGTGAATGAACACGCCCATATCGGTTGCGCTGTTCTCCTCGTGGCCGGGCGTGTAGCGGGCTTGAGTGTCGACCACGATGAGGCGCGGTTCTAGCGGCGTGATTACGCGACTGAGTACCTGCCACTCGGCGTCCTGCTTGGGGTTGGGCAATGCCGCAAGGTCGACGATGCCGTCGAACACCGCCACGTGTGCGTCATCGCCGCCGTTGCGCGAGAGTTCCCACGCCTGCATCCGAGCGTCGATACCGCGCACGCCCTCACCGACGAGGTACACAACTTTGCCGGCGGTTACGGCCTTGCCGTGCCATGGCCGCCCCGTCGCGACCGAGCACGCCCAATCGAGCGCAAGAAACGACTTGTACGACCCCGGCGCGCCGACGAGACGGGCCACGCTGTCAAGGTAGAGATACCCGTCGACGAGGGGTTCGGGGTCGGGCATATTGCGCAAGTCCTCCCGCGTGAGGAATGCCGCCCTGATTCTGGCCTCGGCAGAATCCGTTGCGGCACTAGCCTTGTCGGCAAGTTTGCGCTTGGTCATATCCACAATGGATTCGTTGATATCGAGGTCGGCATTGGGCGCAGGCGGTTGCGGCACCGCGTCTCGTAAGAACTCGGGGAATGCCAGACCGGAACGACCGGGCCGGGGCGGTATCAGGTACTTCGGATAGGTGCTCACGCTGCCTGCTCTCGAACGTAGGGATGAGTGACCACGAGCAAGGCGAAGTCGTAATTACGGGTGAACGCGTCGTCGGCCACTAGCTCGGCGTGGTTGCGTTCCAACATTCCGACCGCACCGGCGAGCCGGTGTGCTGTCCATCGCCGTTGCAACAGGTCGATGCAACGGACCAACGCGGTGCCCACCTCGGCGGTGTGCGGTGCCGCCATGGCCGCCCGCAACATCGTCTCTACGGCCTCGGCAATGACCGACTCGTCGTTCTCGGTAGCCGCGTAGCTCGACGCCGGGGCCTCGAACGTAGGTGGATTAGTTGGGGTGCCATTGAGTGGTACTTGCTCGGCGATACCCTCGAACTCGACGGTCTCGAACTCGGTGACATTCTCAAACTCGACATTGCGCCATTCATCGAATGACCCACCGAACATCACCGACGCGGGCACATCTACAGACGGCGCGACACGCATAGCGCGCAACGTGGCGGTTGCGTCGAGTAGCGCGTTCTCCATTGCGTCGAGGTACCCCGAGGGGGTATCGTGGGAGTTCTTGAGATTCATTTTGTGCCTGTTCTGGTGAGGCCCCGTCGGTTTGCGGAACCCGGCGGGGTCTTTCCTATGTCGGGTGAGTGTGCATGGTGTTGGTTCCTTGCGTAGTGGGTTACGTTGCAGGCGTGGGTATTACGCGGCACGACCGAGGCCGGGCGGTGAATGCGACGTGACGACCGCCGGGCGGGTGTCTACCGGCCTCACCGCGTCCGTTGCCGTCACGTCGCCGGGCGCGGTGCAGGTCTGCTGTAGCCGTCCCATCCCGGCGAGATACCCGATCCACAACGTGACGACTGCGAGCACGGCGGCGGTCATGCGGTAGCCCTGGTATCGGTGCGGGTGTAGCGGTTCCCCTTGAGATATGTCTCGATATCTGTGCGGCGGTATCGCACAAGCTGGCCGAGTTTGACGAACGTCGGCCCGGTGCCCTTGTATCGCCGGTTCGCCAACGAACCGACGCTGGTGTTGAGTAGCTCGGCGCACTGCGCCGGGGTCAGTAGATCGTCCATGACGCTCGTCTCCGTCTGTTGTGATTTCGAGTTACACCGTTGTCATTACGGTGCCATGAACACAGATAAGCACACCGCTCGACAGTTGGCAATAAATCACCTAAAGTACTCGGAATGACAACAACAGGACGGCAACCGGTGCGCCGCGTCGAACTCGGCCCGACGGGTAACACAGTGGCCGACAACGTCGAGCGGTTTCGTAAGGGTCAGGGCCTCACCTTGCGCCAGGTAGCCGACAGAATGGCCGATGCGGGCAGGCCGGTCACCCATACCGCCGTGTCGGATATCGAGAAGCGAGCACGTCGCGTCGATTCCGACGACCTCGTGGCCTTGGCCCTCGTGCTCGGTGTAAGCCCGTCGACGTTGCTCATGCCCACCACGTCCACGGACGCGACGGGATCGGCGCAACAAGTCGAGGTGACCGGCGTTGGTTCACGATCTGCACGCGACGTGTGGGACTGGCTACGCACCGATGCCGCACTCGACCCCGAGGCAGACCCGCGTGAGTTCCGTTGGCGTGCCGTCCCGGCGTGGGCCGACGCACTCACAGCCCTCGGTATGGACGCGCGAGGAAAGGAACGACGACGTGGCAACAATTGAGTCGTACACAACCAAGGCGGGCAAGCGCTACCAAGTCCGTTACCGCACACCGGATCACAAGCAAACCAAGCGGCGCGGGTTCACAACGAAACGGGACGCGTCGGCGTTCGCGGCCACGGTCGAGGTGTCGAAACTGCGCGGCGAATACGTCTCCCCCGCCGACGCGCGCGCCACCGTTGGCGAACTCGGCCCCTCGTGGCTCGACCGCCAACGGGGCCACCTCAAGCCGTCGGCATATCGACCACTAGAGGTTGCGTGGCGTCTGCGCGTCGAGCCTCGGTGGGGTGAGGTCAAGCTGTCGGATATTCGCCCCACCGAGGTACAGGCGTGGGTGACGCAACTCGGCCTCGACGTCACCGACAACAGCGGCAAGGTGACCACCAAGGGCCTCGGCGCAACAGTCATCATTCGCACGTTCGGCGTGCTCGCGTCGATCCTCGACGACGCGGTGCGGGATCGGCTCATCGTCGCCAACCCGGCGCGTGGCGTCACCAAGGGCAAGGGCACCAAGCTCCCCCGCAAGACCCGCAAACGGAACGTGTACCTCACCCACGAACAGATCGACACCCTTGCCAACGCCGCCGCGCCGTACTCGGCCCTCGTGTTCGTCCTCGCGTACTGCGGCCTGCGTTGGGGTGAGGCAACCGGGTTACGGGTGCGCGACCTCGACCTGTTGCGCCGCCGCGCCACGGTCGACGAGAACGCCGTAGCGGTCGGTAGCGAAATCATCGTCGGCACCACCAAGGGCCACAAGCGCCGCACCGTTCCGTTGGCGGCATTCCTCGTGCCGTTGCTGGCGCGCCAGTGCGAGAACAAGGGCCGGGATTCGCTCGTGTTCCCCGGCCCCGACGGCAATCACCTACCCCGCCCCCACAACGTCTCGGGTTGGTTCGACAAGGCCGTGGCCGCCGCCGGTGTCCCCCGCGTAACCCCGCACGATCTGCGCCACTCGGCGGCGTCGTTGGCGGTGCGCTCGGGTGCCAACGTCAAGGCGATTCAAAGGATGCTCGGCCATGCCTCGGCGGCCATGACGCTCGACGTGTACGCCGACCTGTTCGACGACGACCTCGACGCGGTGGCCGTCGCCCTCGACGAGGCCCGCACAGCAAGTGTGCCCAATTTGTGCCCACCGAGTGCCCACCGCGTGCCCACGGCATCGCGTCGGTGACATAGAAACGGCCCCGACCTGCAACGATGTGCGGATCGGGGCCGTCTGATTGTGTGGGCGCAGAGGGGTTCGAACCCCCGACCGCTGGTGTGTAAAACCAGAGCTCTACCGCTGAGCTATACGCCCGAGTACCGGTGGCCTGGGGACAACCCCGGGCCACCGGAACGCTTGGAGAAATTTATCGTGTCTGATCTCTAACTACAATTCCGCAGGTCAGCTCACCTGTGCGAGAGCCTCGGCCCACGAAGAACTGTCGCGAGCCTCGCCGGGTCCGTTCATTTCGGCGAACCTGATGATTCCGGATTTGTCGACGACGAACGTTCCACGATTGGCGAAGCCGGCGCTGTCGTTGAACACGCCGTACGCCTGAGCAACCTCACCGTGCGGCCAGAAGTCCGACAGCAGCGGAAAGGTGTAACCCTGTTCTGCAGCCCAGATCTTGTGGGTCGGAGGCGGACCCACCGAGATTGCCAGGATCGCAGTCTCATCGTTCTCGAAGGTCGGTAGCTCGTCGCGCACTCTGCACAGCTCGCCCTGGCACGTGCCGGTGAAGGCCAGTGGATAGAACACGAGCAGAACGTTTTTCACGTTCCTGTACGACGACAACGTGACCAGTTGGTTGTTCTGGTCTTTGAGGGTGAAGTCGGGCGCAACTGCGCCAACCTCGATCGGCATCTAGAACCGTCTTCCTGTATCGAGCATCTCCCCTACCGCTTGGTGGCAGGGGTCTTGGGCTGAACCAATCGACTTCCGATCCAGTCACCGAGGTTTGCCGCAGAGGTCTGCGTCAATCCTGCGGTCGGGGCGGACTCGGCGATCTCACTGGGTTCGACATGACCGGACATGCCGGTCTTGGGGCTGAGGACCCACACGATGCCATCGTCCGAGAGCGGACCGATCGCATCCATGAGCGCATCGACCAGGTCACCGTCTCCGTCGCGCCACCACAGCAGTACAACGTCGATCACCTCGTCGGAATCCTCGTCGAGGGTCTCGCCACCGATCGCATCTTCTACGTCGGCGCGCAGATCATCGTCGGTGTCCTCGTCCCAGCCCAGCTCCTGTACGACCATGTCGCGAGTGATGCCAAGTTTCTGAGCGTAGTTCTGAGCGTCCGCCGCGGCGACCACGGTGGTGACCTCCTTGAATTGTGGGTGCAGTAGTCAAAGCGAACAGTGTCGAAGCCGTTCGCGCAAGCTGACCGCGCCGAAATTGCGTACATAAATTTCTACTGGTGGGTATCGGACCTCTGTACTACCAGAACCGACGAGATGCGGCAGGATTGGGGAGGAATCACGAGAACGAGGAAAGTAGACCGCCGTCACAGGGGCGGGACTACCGGGACCGGGCGCCACACCGAGCGTCCGCCACATTGAGGAGTGCACACGTTGTCCGAAGTGAACAGCGGCGAACGGCAGAACACATCGTCTGCAGGCAAGAAGGGCTCGGACGGCCGGGTCCGCGTCATCCGTGAGGGTGTCGCGTCGTACCTGCCCGATATCGACAACGACGAGACCAACGAATGGATCGAGTCGTTCGACGGCTTGTTGGAAAGATCCGGCCCCAACCGCGCTCGCTACCTGATGCTCAGATTGCTCGAGCGCGCCGGTGAGCGCCGCGTCGCGCTGCCGTCGCTGACGTCGACGGATTACGTCAACACCATTCCCACCGAGAACGAGCCGTGGTTCCCCGGCGACGAGTCCATGGAACGCCGCTACCGCGCCTGGATCCGCTGGAACGCCGCGATCATGGTGCACCGCGCGCAGCGTCCCGGAGTCGGCGTCGGTGGACACATCTCCACGTATGCCTCGTCGGCAGCGCTGTACGAGGTCGGCTTCAACCACTTCTTCCGCGGCAAGGACCACCCGGGCGGCGGCGACCACATCTTCATCCAGGGTCACGCCTCCCCCGGCATCTACGCCCGCGCGTTCCTCGAAGGACGTATCCCGGCCGAGCGCATGGACGGCTTCCGCCAAGAAGCCAGCCACGTGAACGAGGGCGGCGGACTGCCGTCGTACCCGCACCCGCGCCTGATGCAGGACTTCTGGGAGTTCCCGACGGTATCGATGGGTCTCGGCCCGATGAACGCCATCTACCAGGCCCGCTTCAATCACTACCTGAACGACCGCGGCATCAAGGACACCACCGATCAGCACGTATGGGCCTACCTCGGCGACGGCGAGATGGACGAGCCGGAGTCGCGTGGACTCGCGCACGTGGCCGCTACCGAGGGCCTCGACAACCTCACGTTCGTCGTCAACTGCAACCTGCAGCGCCTCGACGGCCCGGTCCGCGGCAACGGCAAGATCATCCAGGAATTGGAGTCGTTCTTCCGCGGTGCCGGCTGGAACGTCATCAAGGTCGTGTGGGGCCGCGAGTGGGACTCGCTGCTGCACAAGGACCGCGACGGCGCACTGGTGAACCTCATGAACACCACGCCCGACGGCGACTTCCAGACCTACAAGGCCAACGACGGCAGCTACGTCCGCGATCACTTCTTCGGCCGCGATCCGCGCACCAAGGAGCTCGTGAAGGATCTCTCGGACGACGAGATCTGGAACCTCAAGCGCGGCGGCCACGACTACCGCAAGGTGCACGCTGCCTACGCAGCCGCGATGTCGCACAAGGGCCAGCCGACGGTCATCCTGGCGCACACCATCAAGGGCTACACCCTCGGCAAGCACTTCGAGGGCCGTAACGCCACGCACCAGATGAAGAAGCTGACGCTCGACGATCTCAAGACGTTCCGCGATCTCCAGCACATCCCGATCTCCGACGAGGAGCTCGAGAAGGATCCGTACATGCCGCCGTACTACCACCCCGGTGCGGACGCTCCCGAGATCCAGTACATGCTCGATCGCCGCAACAAGCTCGGTGGATTCGTCCCCGAGCGGCGAGTGGACGTCAAGCCGCTGCCGCAGCCGGGCGACGACACGTACAAGACGCTGCGCAAGGGCTCGGGCAAGCAGGAAGTCGCCACCACCATGGCGCTCGTGCGCGTCATGAAAGAGTTGTTGCGAGACAAGGAGATCGGCCACCGAATCGTGCCGATCATCCCCGACGAGGCCCGCACGTTCGGTATGGACTCGTGGTTCCCGTCGCTCAAGATCTACAACCGCAACGGCCAGCTGTACACCTCGGTGGACTCGGAGCTGATGCTCGCCTACAAGGAGAGCTCGGTCGGCCAGATCCTGCACGAGGGCATCAACGAGGCCGGTTCGACGTCGTCGTTCACCGCGGTCGGCACCTCGTACGCCACGCACGGCGAGGTCATGATCCCGCTGTACATCTTCTACTCGATGTTCGGATTCCAGCGCACCGGCGACGGTCTCTGGGCTGCGGCAGACCAGATGGCTCGCGGATTCGTCCTCGGTGCCACGGCGGGTCGCACCACGCTCACCGGTGAGGGTCTGCAGCACGCCGACGGTCATTCGCTGCTCCTGGCGTCGACCAACCCGGCGGCCGTGGCCTACGACCCGGCGTTCTCGTACGAAATCGCACACATCGTCAAGGACGGTCTGCGACGGATGTACGGCGGCACCGAGGGCGTGGAAGGCTTCGGCGGCGAGAACATCTTCTACTACATCACCCTGTACAACGAGCCGTACGTACAGCCGGCCGAGCCGGAGAACCTCGACGTCGAGGGTCTGCTCAAGGGCATCTACCGGTTCGCCGCTCCGCAGGAAGGCGACGGACCCGAGGCGCAGCTTCTGGCGTCGGGCGTCGGCATGGTCTCGGCCCGCAAGGCCCGTGAGCTGCTGTTCGAGGAGTGGGGCGTGCGTTCGGCCGTCTGGTCGGTGACGTCCTGGGGCGAGCTGCGCCGTGACGGCGTCGACGCCGAGAAGGAGTCGCTGCGCAACCCCGGTGCCGACAAGCGGGTTCCGTTCGTCACCTCGGCGCTGGCCGACGCCAACGGCCCGGTCATCGCGTCCTCGGACTGGATGCGCGCCGTTCCGGACCAGATTCGTCAGTGGGTTCCGGGCGATTACGTCACCCTCGGCACCGACGGCTTCGGATTCTCCGATACCCGTCCTGCCGCCCGACGGGTGTTCAACGTCGATGCCGAGTCGATCGTCGTCGCCACGTTGTCCGCTCTCGCCGCGTCCGGTGAGATCGACAAGTCCAAGGCAGTCGAGGCAGCGGAGAAGTACAAGATCGACGACGTCACCGCAGCTCCGACGTCGTACGCCGATACCGGTTCGGCGTAGGTTCCACGCCTGTTCGGCCGACCCCCGTCCCACGTCGCGAAGCATGTCCGTCGCGATGGGGGCGGGGTCGGGCGTAGGTTCTCCTTATGTCCGATGCGAAACCCGACTCACCGGGCAGCGCGTCATCACGCGATGTGTCCCGACGCGACGCCTACCGTGAGGCGTTGCGTGAATCGTTGACCTCGGACAACGAAGTGCACCTTCCGGTCGCCTCACTGGCACCCTCCCGCCAGAAACGCGATCCCCTGCCCGATGCCCTACTGCGTCGCGTCAAACAGTTCTCCGGTCGACTCTCGACCGAGGCCGTCACCACGATGCAGGGGCAGTTGCCGTTCTTCGGTGATCTCGACGCCGCCCAACGTGCCAGCGTCCAGCTGTTGATTCAGACAGCCGTCGACAACTTCCTCGAATGGCTCAAGAACCCCAACAGCGATATTCGCTTCAGCCTCGACGCATTTCAGGTCATTCCCCAGGACCTTGCCCGACGCCTCACTCTGCGCCAGACAGTGGACATGGTGCGGGTGGCGATGGAGTTCTTCGAGCAGTGGCTCCCCGCGCTGGCTCGCAACGATCAGCAGTTGGTGGCCCTGACCGAGGCCGTGTTGCGATACGGGCGCGAGCTCGGTTTCGCGGCCGCGTCGGTCTACGCCAGCGCAGCCGAATCCCGCGGAGCCTGGGACACCCGCCTCGAAGCCCTCGTGGTCGACGCCGTCGTACGCGGAGACACCGGGTCGGACATGCTCTCGCGTGCCGCCACGTTGAACTGGGACGCCACCGCGCCCGCAACGGTGCTGGTAGGCACTCCTCCCGACGATCGAGGCGTCTCGGTCGTCGGAACCGTCCACGCCGTGGCGCAGAAGCACGGCCGCGCCGCACTGGCGGTGGTGCAGGGAACGCGGCTGGTGATGGTGGTCAGCGGTCAGCTCGACGACACTGCCACCCATCGCGCCTTCATCGACGACATGCTGCAGAACTTCTCCGACGGACCCGTCGTCATCGGCCCGACCACCCGCACCCTCGGTGCGGCGCACTCGAGCGCGGTAGAGGCATTCGCGGGGATGCAGGCCGTGGCGGGGTGGCGGGGTGCGCCGCGTCCGGTGCATGCGGGCGAGCTACTGCCCGAGCGCGCACTGCTCAACGACGGTGCGGCGATATCGGCGTTGAACGATCACGTGGTCGTTCCGTTGGCCGCGGCAGGTTCGGGACTGGCCGACACCCTCGATGCGTATCTGGACTGTGGCGGAGCGGTGGAAACCTGCGCACGGCAGCTGTTTGTTCATCCAAATACCGTCCGGTATCGGCTCAAGCGCATCGCCGAGGTCACCGGTCGAGACCCGACGCATCCGCGCGACGCGTACGTACTCAGGGTTGCGGCAACGGTAGGTAGGTTGGCTCGAACGCATCACGAACCGCCCCATCCTGCCCCATATGTCACACAGGTCACATTCGGAGAAGTAGTCACGTAACGCCGGACCACCCTTCGGCGATAGCGGATCCCCACGAGGCAATTTGTAGGGTTCCCACAAATTGCTTGTCGAGAGTTCATCGAGCGCGACATCACTCATTCGGCACCCGACGGTGTTCTCTTAACCCTGTGATTGCGTTGCTTGCGCCCGGTCAGGGCTCCCAGACTCCCGGCATGCTGCTGCCTTGGCTCGAATTGCCGGGTGCGGCAGATCGACTCGCGTTGTGGTCGAAGGCCTCCGGTCTCGACCTCGTCCGCCTCGGCACCACAGCCACCGCCGAGGAAATCACCGACACCGCAGTGACCCAGCCTCTGGTCGTCGCGTCGGCGTTGCTCGCGTTCGAGGAGATCGCGTCGCGCGGCCTGTTCCCCGAGGACGCCGTCATCGCCGGACACTCGGTGGGCGAACTCGCCGCCGCTGCGATCGCCGGCGTCATCTCCTCCGACGACGCCGTATCGCTCGCTGCCGTCCGTGGCGCAGCAATGGCCAAGGCCTGCGCGCTCGAGCCGACCGGCATGTCCGCCGTGCTCGGGGGCGACGAAGCTGCTGTCCTGGCCCGCCTCGAAGAGCTGGACCTCGCTCCGGCCAACGTCAACGCTGCAGGTCAGATCGTTGCAGCCGGGCTGCTCACCAAGCTCGCCGAGTTGGCCGAGAGCGCGCCCGAGAAGGCTCGGGTTCGCGCACTACCGGTCGCAGGCGCATTCCACACCAAGTACATGGCGTCCGCAGGCGACACCGTTGCCGCAGCCGCTGCCGCCATCACCCCGTCGGAGCCGACGCGGACGTTGCTGTCCAACTCGGACGGTCAGCCGGTCTCCTCGGGTGCCGACGCCCTGAACAAGCTCGCTGCCCAGGTCACTCGCCCCGTGCGATGGGATCTGTGCAACGCCTACCTGCGTACCGCGCAGGTCACCGGACTCGTCGAACTGCCCCCGGCAGGCGCACTTGTCGGTATCGCCAAACGCGAACTGCGCGGCGTTGCCAACCTCGGCCTGAAGACACCGGCGGACATTTCCGCAATGGCCGAGCTCGGTTAGCTCGACCCACACACTTCGCAGTCACAGCACTGCGGCTCGCACTTCCACTCCCCGAGTGGCAGAAATGCACAATCGCGTCTCGAAGCACATGACTTCGGCGTTCTACACAGAAGAGAAGGGAGCCACAACAGTGGCCAGCCAGGAAGACCTCATCGCCGGACTTGCAGAGATCATCGAGGAGGTCACGGGCATCGAACCGTCCGAGGTGACCATCGAGAAGTCCTTCGTGGACGACCTCGACATCGACTCACTGTCCATGGTCGAGATCGCAGTGCAGACCGAGGACAAGTACGGCGTGAAGATCCCCGACGAGGACCTCGCAGGTCTGCGCACCGTCGGCGACGCCGTGAACTACATCCAGAAGCTCGAAGCGGAGAACCCCGAAGCCGCAGAAGCTATCAAGGCCAAGCTCGACGACTCCGCGAGCGAGTGACACGGCCCATGACCAACCCATCCACCGCCAACGGACGCTTCCCCAGTGTCGTCGTCACCAGCCTCGCTGCGACCACGTCACTCGCGGGTGACGTCGATGCCACGTGGAAGGGTCTGCTGAACGGCGACAGCGGAATCGCAACGCTGGAAGACGATTTCGTCGCCGAGTACGACCTGCCCGTGCGGATCGGCGGCCACCTCGCGGTGAACCCGCAGAGCCTGCTCTCGCGGGTCGAGATTCGTCGCCTGAGCTATGTGGAGCAGCTGGCCACCGTTCTCGGTCGTGAGGTCTGGAAGAACGCCGGGACTCCCGACGTCGATCCCCTCCGCCTCGGCGTGTCTATCGGTACCGGCCTCGGTGGCGGCGATTCTCTGATCGACGCCAACGACAAGATGAAGGCCGGTGGTTACCGCAAGGTGTCTCCGCTCGCCGTTCAGATGGTCATGCCGAACGGCCCTGCAGCGGTCGTCGGACTCGAGCTCAAAGCACAGGCCGGTGTCATCACTCCCGTCTCCGCCTGCTCCTCGGGATCGGAAGCCATCGCACACGCGTGGCGGATGATCGTGATGGGCGACGCGGACATGGTCGTCACCGGCGGCGTCGAGGGTTACATCGACGCGGTTCCGATCGCCAGCTTCTCCATGATGCGGGCGATGAGCACCAACAACGACAACCCGAAGGGTGCGTCACGTCCGTTCGACAAGGATCGTGACGGCTTCGTCTTCGGTGAAGCGGGTGCGCTCATGGTCATCGAGACCGAGGAGCACGCCAAGGCACGCGGCGCAACGATCCACGCCCGCCTGCTCGGTGCCGGAATCACCTCCGACGGGTTCCACCTCGTGGCTCCCGACCCGGAGGGCACGGGTGCCGCGCGCGCCATGAAGCGTGCAATCGAGACCGCAGGACTGCAGAAGTCCGACATCACCCACGTGAACGCCCACGCAACGGCAACTCCCATCGGAGACACCGCCGAAGCGCTCGCGATCAACAAGGCCGTCGGAAATCACGCAGCCGTGTACGCACCGAAATCCGCTCTCGGCCACTCGATCGGTGCCGTCGGCGCTCTCGAATCGGTTCTGACGGTGCTGGCAGTGCGTGAGGGAATCATCCCTCCCACACTGAATTTGGAGAATCAAGATCCCCAGATCGATCTCGACGTCGTCAAGGGCGAGCCCCGCGTCGGACAGATCGATTACGCGATCAACAACTCGTTCGGATTCGGTGGGCACAACGTAGCGCTCGCCTTCGGAAAGGCGTGATGCACTGAGTCGTTCTTTCGACTCAGCGAATCCCGCTCTCGCAGTGCATGATCCGGGCTGGGGCCGTTCCCAGTGAACGGCCCCGGTTCGGGCCTCGCCCCCCAGGGGCCCTGAAGAAGGACAAGCGATGACCATTCTGGCCCCCGTCACACGATCCGGTACCTCCACCGATCCCCGCGATCCACTCGCCCGCCTCGAGAATCTGTTCGACGCCGGAACCACTGTGCCCCTGCACGATCGGGACAAGTCCGGCATCCTCGCAGCGTCCGGCGAGATCGACGGCGTCCACACCATCGCGTATTGCTCCGACGCCACCGTCATGGGCGGTGCCATGGGCGTCGACGGCTGCAAGCACATCGTCGCCGCCATCGACACGGCCATCGAGCAGCGCGCTCCGATCGTCGGCGTCTGGCATTCCGGCGGCGCGCGCCTCGCCGAGGGCGTCGAAGCCCTCCATGCCGTCGGGCTCGTCTTCGAGGCCATGGTTCGAGCATCCGGCCTCGTCCCCCAAGTTTCCGTCGTCCTCGGCTTCGCAGCCGGCGGCGCCGCCTACGGTCCTGCGCTGACCGACGTCGTCATCATGGCTCCCGAGGGACGCGTGTTCGTCACCGGTCCCGACGTCGTCCGCAGCGTCACCGGTGAGCAGGTCGACATGGCCTCGCTCGGCGGCCCCGACACCCACCACAAGAAGTCCGGCGTGTGCCACATCGTCGCCGACAGCGAGATGGACGCGTTCACCCGCGCCCGCCGCCTGGTGTCCATGTTCTGCGAGCAGGGCAAATTCGACATCGCCGCCGCCGAGCACGGAGACACCGACCTCCGAGCGCTGATGCCCGAATCCAACCGTCGCGCATACGATGTGCACCCGATCGTGCACGAGCTGCTGGACAACGTCGAAGGGGAATCGACCTTCGAGGAGTTCCAGGGCGGCTGGGCCCGCAGCATCGTCATCGGCCTCGGACGCATCAGCGGCCGCACCGTCGGCGTCATCGCCAACAACCCCATTCGTCTCGGCGGTTGCCTCAACTCCGAAAGTGCCGAGAAGGCAGCCCGTTTCGTGCGACTGTGCGACGCATTCGGCATCCCACTGATCGTGGTCGTCGACGTTCCCGGGTACCTCCCCGGCGTCAGCATGGAATGGGAGGGCGTTGTCCGTCGCGGAGCAAAGCTGTTGCACGCCTTCGCCGAAGCCACGGTCCCCCGCGTCACCCTGGTGACCCGCAAGATCTACGGCGGCGCGTACATCGCGATGAACGCCCGTGCACTCGGTGCCACCGCGGTCTACGCCTGGCCCGGCTCCGAGGTCGCCGTGATGGGCGCGAAGGCCGCCGTCGGCATCCTGCACAAGAAGGCACTCGCAGCCGCTCCCGAGGAGGAGCGTGAGGCATTGCACGATCGCCTCACCGTCGAGCACGAAAGCATCGCCGGTGGCGTCGAGCGCGCCGTGGCCATCGGTGTCGTCGACGAGGTCATCGAGCCGAGCAAGACCCGCAGCACCGTCGCCAAGGCGCTCGCGGCCGCCCCTGCGGCACGCGGCAACCACAAGAACATTCCGCTCTGATCGTCAGCTCTCGATCCACTTGTGGTCGTGAGCCAGTCGCAGCATCGCCGATCGGATGTCGAGGATCTGCGCTGCGGTGACACTTCCGTTGGCTGTCAGCAGTGCCTCGGTCACTTCGGCGGTGAAGTCCGCCTCGGAGAGCACGTCGCAGATGACGTCCTCGAGTTGCTCGCGTTCGCTGACCGGAACGTCGTGGAACGGCACGTCGGGCTTGCGCCGGGTGACCAGCGCGGTCGACGCGGGAGTGTCGATGATCTGTACCTGGGTGGCCTTGAGGCCTCGATCGCCCTCGACGGCAACGTATTCGACACGAACCCCCGGTGCCAACAGTCGTTTGTCGAAGTCCAGATCGTTGACGTGAATGAACACGTCCTCGCCGCCCTCGTCCGGCGCTACGAATCCGTACCCCTTGAACTCGTCGAATCGAATCACTTTTCCGGTCGACAACATCGAACTCACCACTCCACGGTCGTTCCCACATGCCTACCCCAGGCACGGACGCAAACTACCGCGAGCCAGAACCCCCAGCAACCCCTAGCCGACGTTGCGACTCAGCCACGTCACTTCGGCTCCGGCCCCGCCGGTTCGGTACGGCTCGAGGGCTGCGTCCCAGTCCGATCCGAGAGCCTGCTCGACGGCCGCGGTGAAGTTGCCTTGGTTGTTCTCCATCAGGGCGCGCAGCCGCATCTCGCCGAGCATCACGTCCCCGTTCGCGCTCGTCGTTCCGCGCCACAGCCCCAAACCGGGCACGTGGGAGAACCGTTCGCCGTCCACGCCTTCGCTGGCGTCCTCGGTCACCTCGAACCGCAGCATCTGCCACGAGCGCAGGATGCCGGCCAGCTTTGCTCCGGTGCCGACGGGGCCGACCCAGTCGGTGGTGGCGCGCAGCTGCCCATCGGAGGCGGGCTGCGCAGACCACTTCAAGTTCGCACGGCAATCGAGGGCGTCGGTCAACGCCCATTCGACATGCGGGCACAACGCAGCGGGCGACGAGTGGATGTACACAACACCCGATGTCGCTTCTGCGAATTGGTTCGATCCACGCATTGCACTACCTCCAGCTTCGACGAGGGACGTCTTCCCCAACGACCTCGACATGCTTCGGCTGGCTGCAGTGAATCAATGCGTCTGTGTACTAGTGTGCCCCGAGTTGCCCCTGTTGCGCCAGTGCAATCTGTGAACGATGGAGTTTCACCCGGCCAGCACTGCGTCGGAGAGCTCCGGCCACAGCGGCTTCGCCCAGTCTCCGAAGGCTCGATCGGTCAACACCACACACGCGGTGCGTACTGCCGGATCCACCCACAGGAACGTTCCGGCCTGCCCGAAGTGGCCGAACGTGGCCGACGAGTTGGCGCTTCCGGTCCAGTGCGGGCTCTTGCCGTCGCGCAGCTCGAACCCGAGTCCCCAGTCGCACGGCTTGTGCGATCCGTATCCGGGCACGATCCCGTTCAGGCCGGGAAACTGCACTTCAATCGCCGACGCCAGTGTCTGCGACGCCAGCAGCGTAGGTGCCAGCAGTTCGGCGGCGAACCTCGTCAGATCGGCGAGGGTAGAGCTGGCCCCGTGGCCCGCCGATCCCGGCAACGACGTGTTCGTCATCTGCAGTGGCCGGCACACGGCCTCGTCCAAGTAGTCGGGGAAGGCAATGCCTGCCTCGGTTTCGATCAGCTCGGCCAGCACCTCGAACCCGGCGCTCGAGTAGATCCGCTTGGTACCGGCCGGTGCCTGCACTGTGCGGTCGCCGAACGCCAGTCCCGACGCGTGTGCCAGGAGGTGTCGAACCGTCGCCCCTTCCGGTCCTGCGGGCTGATCGAGCTCCACCGCACCTTCCTCGACGGCGACGAGAACTGCGTACGCACTGAGCAGCTTGGTGACCGAGGCCAGCTCGTAGACGCGATCGGTGTCCCCGACCTCCTCACGAACTCCGGAGTCGGTGACGACTGCTGCACTGACATGGTCGACGGGCCAAGAGGCCGTGAGATCGAGGGTGGTCACGATTCACGAGCCTAATTGTCGGTCGACGACGGTGCCCCGGTCCCCCGCCGGGCTACGCTCGCAGCACATGAGTGGGAGGAATGCGATGTCGGTTGTGTATGGATCGTGCAATCTGTGCGAGGCGATCTGTGGGCTCGAGTTCACGGTGGAGAACGACGCGGTGGTCTCGATTCGCGGTGACGAGAAGGATCCGCTCTCACGCGGCCACATCTGCCCCAAAGCGCTGTCGCTGATCGATCTGCACGCCGATACCGATCGGCTCACCACTCCGGTCAAACGTGTCGGTGAGAAATGGGAGAAGATCGGCTGGGACGAGGCATACGACCTCGTGATCGACGGTTTGATCTCGACGCGTGAGAAGTACGGCCGCAACGCGGTCGGGATCTATCAGGGGAATCCCAACGTCCACTCGATGGGCGCGATGACCCACGGCATTCCGTTCACCTCGCTGCTGCGCACGCGCAACCGATACTCCGCCACCTCCCTGGATCAGTTGCCGCACCAGCTCGTCGACCATCTTCTCTACGGGCATCAGTTGCTACTGCCGATCCCGGACATCGATCGAACCGACTTCTTCCTCGTCCTCGGCGGCAATCCGATGGCCTCGAACGGCAGCATGATGACCGTGCCCGATTTCGCCAAGAGGGCGCGGGCACTGCGCAAACGGGGCGGCCGCCTGGTCGTTGTCGATCCGCGCAAGACCGAGACCGCCGATATCGCGGACACACACTTCTTCGTTCGGCCCGGCAGCGACGCACTGCTGCTGCTCGCGATGATTCACACGATCGTGGCCGACGGCACGGTACGGGTGGCCGACTACATCGACGGGGCCGATCGACTCGCAGATCTCGTCGCCGAGTTCACGCCGGAATCCGTCGCTCCGGTCGTCGGTATTTCTGCGGACGAGATCTCGACCCTCGCGCGCGATTTCGCCTCGGCGAAGTCCGCGGTGGCGTACGGCCGAATGGGGGTCTCGACCCAGCAGTTCGGCACGGTGTGCCAGTGGGCAATTCAGGTACTGAACATTATCACCGGCAATCTCGATCGCCCGGGCGGTGCCATGGTGACCGATCCCGCGATCGATCTGATCAAGCAGGGCATCGTCGGCCGCGGCCATTTCGACAAGTGGCGCAGCCGCGTTCGGAATCTGCCCGAGTTCGCCGGCGAATACCCCTGTTCGACGCTCGTCGACGAGATCACCACCGAGGGCAAGGATCAGATCCGCGCGATGGCGGTCCTGTCCGGCAATCCGGTGTTGTCGATGCCAGGCGGCACCACCCTGAACGACGCGTTCGCAGGCCTCGATTTCATGGTGTCGTTCGACTTCTACATCAACGAGACCTCGCGTCACGCACACGTGATTCTGCCGCCGACGATGTCGCTCGAACGCGACCACTACGACCTGATCTTCAACTCCTTCGCCGTTCACAACACGGCGAAGTACATGCCCGCAGTGCTGCCCAAGCAAGCCGACGCCAAGCACGATTGGGAGATCTTCCGAGATCTGTCGCTGCGCTACAAGAGCCGTATGGCCGGTTCGACGGTCGGTCGGTTGAAGTCGCGAGTAACTCCGAAAAACATCATCGGCGAAGCCCGGCTGCGCCTGTCCCCCGCCCGCACACTGGACATCCTGCTCCGCAGTCAACGAAAAGGACTGTCGCTCAAGAAACTTCGAGCCAACCCACACGGTGTCGATCTCGGACCATTGCGTCCCGGGTTCCCACAGAAGTTGAAGACGCGGGACAAGCGAGTACAGCTGATTCAGGACATCGTTGTTGCCGAGCTCCCCGCGTTGGTGGATCTGATGCATTCCAGCGCAGTTCCGTCCGGCGATGAGTTGCTGATGATCGGTCGGCGACACCTGCGCAGCAACAACTCGTGGATGCACAACACCGCCCGACTCACCAAAGGCAAAGCGCGACATCAGCTTTTGGCACATCCAGAGGATCTCGCGCATCGCGGCATCGAGGACGGTTCGATGGTGTCGGTCACCTCCGCCGCCGGAACCGTCGACATCGAGGTAGCGGCGTCGGAGAAGATGATGCCGGGCGTGGTGAGCATGCCGCACGGGTTCGGGCATCAGCGCCCCGGCGTGCAGTTGTCCGTTGCCACGACGGTGCAGGGGCCGAGCGTCAACGACATCACCGACCCCAATCGCGTCGACGCCGTCTCGGCCAATGCGATCCTCAACGGTGTCCCGGTGCAGGTCCGAGCGAAATAGCTGCCCCGATGCACCGTCGAGGCGACGCGATTCTGTACGATTCTGCAGGCTCGTACCTGGTACGGGCATGGGGCGGTAGCTCAGTCGGTTAGAGCCGTGGACTCATAATCCATTGGTCGCGGGTTCGAGCCCCGCCCGCCCCACTCACATTCGCCCAGCTCAGAGTGGGTCGAATTGCCGGTCGACGGTATAGCAAACCCGCTCAAACCGGTTGGGGATAGCACCGGGATAGCAGTTCCCGAACTCCCCCGGCATTTCGCCTGGTCGTTACTCGCCGTCGAGCGCGTCGGCTACGGCGTCGAGGCCGTCCTCGAAAAGCCCGCTGTAGACGTCGAGCGTCATCGCAGCGGAACTGTGGCCGAGCTGGCGCTGCACGTCCTTCACCGAGGCACCCTTACCGATTGCCAAGCTCGCGTAGGTATCGCGCAGATCGTGCGGTGTCAGCGGAGCCAGTTGCGCAAGCTCGACGGCAGGCTTGAACACCCGCTTGGACCACGACGGATTGCGGATCGGCGCGCTCTCACCTTCGGCGTGGACCTTAGAACGTTTACCCCAGGCCCGCGACGAGAACACGAGCGCGCCGTCCTTCCGACCGTCGATCTGCTCCCGGAGCGGTTCGACCAGCGACCGAGGGAAGGCCACCGAACGGGCCGTGTGATTCTTGGTGTCGGACCATTCGAGCTTGCCACCGACCTCGGAGACCGACCGCTCGATACGCAAACGGCGCTTGTCCAGGTCGACACACTCGACCCGTAGCCCCGCCAACTCACCCCATCGAATGCCAGTCATGGCCAGGACGCGCATCATAAGCCCGTCAACCGATAGTTCCACAGGAGGGATTACGTTCCTGCCCTTGTCGTCTTGCTCGATGACCGTTGGTTCGTAGAGCTCGTCAGCATTCTTCCCGCCACGTCTTGCGGTTCGTGTCTTCCACTTCTCGCGAGTAGCCCGCTCGCGCTCGCTGGCCAGGTAGTCGGCAGCAGCGACCAGTCGCGCAAGCTCGGCGCGTGAGAGGAACCGCTGTGAAGCCCGACGTGCTCGCGGGAGCTGTACGCCGTCGCACAGGTTGCGCGGCATCCGGCCGTCACGCACCGCAAGGTCGAGAATCATTCGAGTGACAACGTGGACATGACGCACACTCGACGGTGAGAGCCCGCGTTCGGAGGTGAGCGACGCGATCCACGTAGCGATGTCGCCGTGCTCGACGTCGGCCAGGCGCACCTTGCCCCACCGAGGGAGCACGTGAGTGTCGAGCACGCTCTCGTAGCTGCGTCGAGTGCTGGCCGTTCTCGACGCGAGACCGGCCCTCCAGACCTCGGCGAGCGCTCCGACCGTCATCTCCGCCCGAGCGGGTGCAACGTGGTCGCCCCGCACGACCGAGGCCATCTGTTCCGAAATCCACGCCTCGGCGCGCGCTTTCGTGTCGAAGCCCTTCGAGATCGGAGCGCCTCCGAAGGCGGGCACATATCGGGCCGTCCACCGTTTCCCGACGCCATGCCGTGACGAAGGCTTCTTCTTCTCGGATCGGCATCCACATTTCACGTCATCGGGGCCGAGTAGGTCGCGGGTGTGCCAGCGGTCGAAGACGTTGGAACGCACACGTCGTGCAGCGGGGATTGCGGAGGGCATACCGGGAAGTTTAGGTCACCTGTGACCAATGGAATATTTGCTATCCGTGTGATGTGCATCACATTCGCGCGACGGGCATGACCAGCATTTTAAAACTTTGATCGCCAAAGCTGACACGGCCTCTGACCTGGGGATGTCCGATTCTTTCGTCAAAGTTGACATGTGGCACAACGGTTTTCGGCGTGATCTAGTGACGTCACAGCATGAACCAACCGAAACCCCGGAGGCACCAATGCAACCCACAGACCGACTCAACGCCAGCGGCGCGGCCGAATTTCTCGACCTGTCCACCAAGACGCTCGCCAACATGCGAGCACGCGGAATCGGCCCGCCGAGCTACCGGATCGGTGGCCGAGTCTGGTACGACCTGCGCGATTTGAACGTGTGGATTGCTCGCGAGAAGGCCGCAACACTCGTCGGAGCGTAACCGGGGACCTCTACTCGTCACCCATCCCGAGGCCGGCTCAGCCCACAACTGCCGACTTGAAAGATGGTCCTCTGCAATGCTTTACACACAAGAAAACCCCCGACCGAAGTCGAGGGCATCTCGCCGAAATGGTCACCTACCGCTAAGTCACCGGATTTCGTCTCCCGAGGCGATTCTAGCGCGTACGTCCGACATTCTCGAGTCTCCCGTTTTCTGGGGTTGCGTCGCGTTGCTCTCCAACGTCGGTGCGCTGGTCTCGATCGTCGGCGGTGGACGATGATCCGATTTGCCGAGTGCGAGCCCCACGAATACGACGAAAGTTGCCGGGTCTGCCGCGACGCTCACAGCTCGCGCTTCGACGGACCCAAGTATGCCGCCGACGAACGACGACTCGTGTTGCGCGCGATGGGAATCCGATCAATTCGTTTGCAGAACCGCCTACTTGCCGAGGGTGGAGAGGCGCTTATCGACCTCGCTGTGCGGTGCCTTACGGATTTACCGTCGTCGGTGCTGGAAACGCAGCTCGACGCCACGGTCCCGGTCCGCAGCATGGGCAACGCACCGGTCACCGACCGAACCCACCGGATGCGCACAATCGACAAGCGGGACCCACGAAAAGCGCTCCCTAAAAGCACCGTGGACGTTCTGCGTGAGTTCTACCGCGCCGAGGGTCGACTGCCGGTCATCGTGCCGCTGGCCATCGGGGCCGAGGTCGCGGCCGAGGTGGGATTGCCGACGAGATTTCTGATGCCCCGGCCCCTGCGCGCAGAGCTTGTCGCGCGCTTCAAGCACGAACTGACGGAGATTTTCTAGTGACTACCGACGACACCCGCAGTCTGCGACTCTCACGCCAACACAGCGGACAAGCGCGGTGGGCATACCTGCTCGCCGAACATCATGCGAACGACGTCATGTTCGTTACCGGTCTCGGATGGTTCGCCTACGACGGGACCCGCTGGACCGAGGACCCGGACGGAGTGGTCGCTACTCGGCTACTGCTCGCACTACTCCGAGCGGGTCGCTCGCAGGAGTCCGTGGACAAGGACGCCCTGTCCGAGATTGCGTCCTGTGAGCGTGCGAGCGGACTTGCTGGAGTGCTCAGCATCGCGGCGAAGCTGCCCGAGTTTCACTGCACCGTGGCCGACCTGGACGCCGACCCGAACGTTCTCAACGTGGCGAACGGGACCGTTGACCTACTCGACGGGACATTGCGAGCGCACGACCCAGACGACCGAATAACGAAGGTCACACGCGCGGCATACCGACCCGAATCCCGTTCCGTGGCGTGGGAGAGATTTCTGAAGTCCTCACTGCCCGACGCCGAGGTTCGCACATTCCTCCAGCGATACGCCGGCTACGCACTGAGCGGCCGAGTAACCGAGCACATTCTGACGATCCTGCACGGAGAGGGCCGGAACGGTAAGGGAGTGTTCTACGGCGCTCTGAATCACGCGCTCGGATCGTATGCCGGCATCGGCGAGTCCGAGTTGTTCCTCGATCGCAGAGGCGCTCACACCACCGGCGAGATGGACTTGCGCGGACTGCGACTGGTCACGGTCTCCGAGACCGGACAGGGTGCACAGCTCGCCGCTGCGACGGTGAAACGACTTGTCGGCGGGGACAGGATCAAAGCGCGTCGGATGCACCGAGATTTCGTAGAGTTCGAGCCGAGCCACTCGCCGTTTCTCGTGACGAACCACCTGCCGAAAGTGCGCGGCGACGATCCGGCGTTATGGGCACGCCTGCGTGTGGTCCCGTTCGGCGTGGTGATCCCGGAGGCCGACCGAGTGAAGGACCTGCCGGCACGCCTGGAACTGGACGCGGACGCCGTACTCGCGTGGATGCTCGCCGGCAGACGCGACTACCTGGACCGTGGAGACCTCGCAGCTCCCGAGGCCGTGAAGGGTGCCACGGCAGGTTATCGGCGCGCGCAGGACGCAGTGAGCCAGTTCCTGGACCAGGTGATGGAAATCGACGCCGACGAGAAGGCCCTCCTGTCCACGGTCTACAGCCGGTGGACCATGTGGGCCACCAAGAACGAGCAGCCGCCTCTGGCGAAGAAAGCTTTCCGTGAGGCACTGGAAGCCCGGAACGTGCCCGTACGGATTTCGACCGGCAAGCAGAACTACGTGTTCGGCTACCGACTGCCGGAGCGAAAGCTGGTCCTCTCCTCCTCCCAGGATTGAACCGGAAATGCCCGGAGGGGAAAAAGGGGAATTGAAAACCTAATTCTCCATGTGTACGCGTAGGGCGATTACATATTGAAATCCCCTTTTTCCCCTCACCATTTGTGACCAGCACTAATAAGCACACCCTAAGTGGAAGAAAAGAGAGCATCGCATGAGCGCAACAGGATTCAACCCCAACACACCACCGACGAACGCGGACGACATCGCCCAGGAAATCGGTGAGGACGAGAGCCCCGATCTGCTCTCGGCTAGCGCAGTAGAGGCAGGGAACCGACTCGCAATGTCCGACGCCGGAGAACGCGACATGAGGGCCGTAGTCGGGACGACGCAAGTGGGAGCCCGAGAGCGCGACTTGCGACTCTCGGAAGACCGAGCAACAGCCGAACGTGCACGCGCCCAGATCGACGCACAGCGCGGTGGACCGACGATCTCGACCGTACTGTGCGGAGAGGCCGGCGAGGCCGTGAGCGAGCTTCTACGGCTCGATGACATCGCACGGCAGTCATCGGCCATCGAACACCGCGTAAACGCCGAGGTCGGCGAACTGGAGGCGGCGAAGGCCAAAGCGGCCGAGGATGCCCTACTGGACGGACTTCTGTCGGAAGGGTGGGATGCCAGCGCGTCGAAGAGGGCCGTACCGCCGATCCTCACGCCCTTCATGGCGCACAACGAGCATCAGCGGCCCGTGGGTCGGCCGGAAGGCTTCGCCGTGGACGTGCGCACTCGACTCCGCCGCCAGCACGCCGAACGCAACGCCGAGCGGGTTCGCAACAACCGTGAGAGCATCGAAAAGCTGCTCAGTTCTCGCACACTGTCGATTCTCGATAGCGCCGGTACGGCAGCGGACGCCCTTGAGCCAGCGGGCCTATCGGTCGACGCCAGCGCAGAAGACATCATCGAGCAAGACGACCCGGCGGTCTCGGCAGCCTGGCGAGCATGGCGGGAAGCCGTGGTCCGGTGGACCGAGGTCCAGTCGACGCGCCGTTGGCTCGCAGTGGCGCTGTCGAGCGGGTTCGATCCGAAACGGCCTCTGGAGTTGCTGAACGACACAGACGCCGAACGGATTTCGTGGGAGCGGCAATTCGTGGGAGCCGAGGTAGGGGTCCGTATAGAGGGGTCCCATATGGCCCTTGTCTGGTGGCTCGCACATGGCAGGCCACCGGCCGCAGGGGTAGCGGCACTGGACGAAGTGGAGGCAGCACGGTGACCGCCAAGAACCGAGGGGTTGGTCGTTACCTGTCCGACGACCATCACGTAGCTGCGACGTTGCGAGCGAAGAAAGCACAGCTCGAACGCGACGAACGTAAACGGGAACACGAGAACTCGATGGCCATCAAGAGAAGCAAGCGCGAAGCCGATCGGCAGGCCGAGGCCGACATGTCGCACGGAGTCTCGCAGGTGGAGGCTGGTCGAGGCGAGAGCGGTGGGTCACCGATCAAGAATGCTCAGCGTCGCGAGAACGCCGGCAGAGGGTTCGGCCGGTACTTGGACAACTGACAGCAGCCGACGCCTCAGCGTGGCGTACAGCCCCGGCATTCCATCGCGGAGTGTCGGGGCATCGTCGTCTCGACCCCAGGGGGTCCACCTCCCCCCGCCCCCGTTCACGGAAGGCAGCCCCGTACTCCGCTTTCTCACCTGCCCGGTTCGGAAAGTATGCCCTCCCAGGCCAGATATAGGCTCTGAGCAGGCGTTTTGCCGCACCTAGAGGCCCTCCACATCGACCGTGGAGCGACGTCCCACCCACCAGCGGGGCGAACTCCACTGGCGCTTAACGCTTTTCGCTAGATCAAGCGGGTTGGACACCAGAGGGAAGCACCAGCGGGCAAACTTTTGACAGCGCCGATACCGTAGTTTCGAGCGCCTAATCGGGTGCTCGAAGACGTCGAAAAGGATTGCGCGCCATGCCTATCACTCCACCAAGCGCCAGCACCAAGACTGAGCATCTCGCCGCCGCCGAGGCCGCTCTCGCGAAGGCGTACCGTCTCGCCGACAAGTCGTACGAAATCTCCCCCGACTTCCACGCCCTGCTCGCGTCGCTGCACCTCGGCATTGCGGGGCTCAAATGACCGCCGAAAGTTCGCAGGAACTGCGACGGATTTTCGTCGCGAAGGCCACCGACGCGGCACTCATCCTGGACGACGACGACCTGGTCGTTCTGGACCAGGCGTGCGCTGTCGCCGACATCCTGAAGCAACTGGACGCCGACATTTCGGCGAACGGGGTGACGACCACGAACTCAGCGGGAACGGTGAAGGTGAACGCCGCCGTAGTGGAATCGCGACAGCAGCGAATCGCGCTGACTCGCCTCATGGCCGTCATGGACCAGCGGATCAATGCCGCCCGAGCGGGTGTGCCGTCCACCGGCCAAGGCGGTGTCCGAGGCGTGCATGTGGGCAACGGACGGCCGAACCAGGCCCGCGACGCCACACGCCAGCGAGGCGACAAATCGCGCGGACGGGGAGCCTGATGGCGCGCGCCGCCACACCCGCTGAATTGACACCGAACGCCGACGAGCTGACCTTCGCCGACGTGCCGGCGAACTTTCGCCCGAGCGCCTGGCGGTACTGGCATCGGCGCTGCGTTCGCCAGGCCGACGAGAGCTTCGAGACGTGGCGCATGCGATGCGACGAGACCCACTGGGAGGCATACGCGGCGTGGCTCATCGAGAAAGGTCTCGTGGCAGACGGCACGCCGATCGATGGACCGCACTCGATGGGTGTCGCTGTGGCGGGTTGGCGCTGGAGCGAACTGATGGCCTGGGAGGGTCCGCAGTGACAACCGACAACGCGGCCGAGGGTACCGAGGTCTCGCTCATCGTGCCGGCGACGTGTCCACGCGGTCACGTCCTGGAGCCGCGCACCGTGACACTCGATATCCGAATCGTTCAACACACCCGCACGAGTCGCCGGCTGGACGCGGTCGGATGGCGGTGTGTGTGTTGCGTCCGTGCAGACGTGTTTACGGCCCACACCGGCCAACCTGCGCCGGCCGAGATATTGCGCGCCGACAACTTTTGCCGGCAGCAGGGGTGGTCCAGCTCCAGCGGGTGGCACAAGCGGGTCCGTTTCGGCAGCGGAAGACAGTTCACCGACCGTGACGACACCCCCGACAAGACCGACAAGAAGAAACGGAATCCGAACGTGAGCCACTTCGACCCCACGTCTAGCGCAGCCCTGCGAGGCGTCAACGTTCAACGCCGAGCGGCCGAGCCGACTTGGCGGGATTTTCTCGACCCCTACGAAGTGCCGACCGAGAGCGACCGTCACGACGTCGAAGAACTCGGACTCGACGCGTGGAGGGACGCCCGCGCATATCGGCGCTACCGCCAGACGCGACACGGCAACGCGGCATGACCGGAGGGTATGTCCGACGAGAACGGAAGCGCCCGCCGATCATCGCCGTCTCGGATAGCACAGGGATAGCAGTAGCGCCGGGACGCGACGGGAATCCGAGTGATGCACCGGGAGCACTAAGCAGGATGATCTGCACTACAGTCGATTTGAGGGCGCGTTCGTGAATCGCCAGGATCGGCCGGGAACATGAAAATATAACTCATAATCCATTGGTCGCGGGTTCGAGCCCCGCCCGCCCCACTCCAGCGGTCTTCCCATAAAACTGTTGCACGAATTCGGCAGTTCATCCCCGAACATCGGCCAATGCGGACGCAGGATGTCCTCGAGGGTGGGCACACTGACGAGATGTGCAACCACAGCGCGATAACACCACGAGCAAGCAAGTGACTGCGTCGGAGTGGCAGTCGGCGTCCGACCACCCACCGACGTGGAAGTTCGACTACCCGATCATTCACGCCGAAACTCGGACGCAGTGGCGCACCTGGCTGGCGGACAATCACAGCTCGACCCGAGGCGTGTGGCTGTGCTCCTGGCGGAACACCCTCGACCGATCCCGCTGCGCGTACCCCGATGCCGTCGAGGAAGCCATCTGCTTCGGTTGGATCGATTCCACCAGCAGCATCCTCGACGACGAGCGCAGCCTGCAGATGTTCACGCCGCGCAGGCCCAAGAGCCAGTGGACCCGTCTGAACCGGAAACGCGCCGCCGATATGGAAGACCGTGGTCTCATGACCGACGCGGGTCGCCACGCCATCGCTGCGGCGAAATCCAACGGCTGGTGGACGATTGCCGACCAAGTCGAAGACCTGGTGGAACCACCCACGTTGGCGACGGAGCTGAACAGAGATCCACGCGCTAGAAGCAATTGGGACGGCTTTCCGCCCAGTGCTCGCAAGCAGATGCTGTGGTGGATTGTCAGCGCCGTGCGAGAGGACACTCGCGTAGGTCGAATCACTCAGGTCGTCGCGGAGGCCGCGGCCGGTCGCCGAGCCCGCGGCTGAGTGCCGTCGACCGAGGTCAAGTCAGCACTGCTCTTCGGTACAGCCGCGACCAATACACCAGCAGCACAGCAGCATTCGCCCCGAACCACACCCACGTGAGAAACGCCGCCACCACGCCGATGACGAAGAAACCCAGTACCAGTGCCACGACCCAGGCGAGGACGAAGGCAACAATCGTGACGACTGCCGCGACTGCGCACCGCCCCGGGGACCGCCGGACCGTAGCCGACGCAGCACGGAACGGATGTCGTTGCCCGTCGGCCACTGCCGGAAGCACCAGCAGCACAACCAGAATCACGATGACCGGAAGCAGCGGGAAGAGAATTGCGGAGGCAACGGCCACAAGAGTCAGCACCACGCACCACACCAGGACGCGCGGCCGTCGCCATGCCCGACCCCACACACCGCGGACGTTGCCGTCCACCACATCGAGTGCCGTCGACGCGGTGATCCACAGTGCCAGCACCACGGTGACGGCCGAAACGACGACCAACGCGGCGAAACCGAGAGACGCCGTCGGCACCGGATCCCCGGCCACAGTCAGCGCCTGAATCAGAGCCGATACGACGACTACGGCAACAAGAACTGCACTTCCTCTCACGGTGCACCGACCGTCGAGTTGCGGTCGAGCACGTCCTGCACGGAGCCCGAGTACAGGACGTTCGTGCCGACCCTCACCTCGACGGTGCTCGCGTCGTCCGACGTGGCCGAACCGGTGATCGTCTCGTTGTCGGTGGTCTTCCCGACACATTCGATGTCGGCTCCGGTACCCGAGCACACCGGCGCGACCAGTATCTCGATTCCCTTCTCGAACAGGACGTCGTTGACGGCGTAGCGGAGGTCCCCGAGTTCGGCACCGCCGACCGGCGCGAGCGCAGCAGTCTGCGAGCACCCCGCGCTCGCCACCAGGACCGCACACACCAGAAGAACTTTCCCGCGAAATCCGCTCATCGGCCCTGCCTCGTCTCGTAGGCGATCAGTCGCGCATGCTCGTCCAGGTGCTGCTGCTCGAGGGCGGCGTCGGTGATGGCACTCAGATCGAACGGTGCCGGCAAGAGCAATTCGGTGTTGCGATCCAGACGCGACCCTCGACGCATCAACGGATTCTCGGCCCAGTCGTTGGCCGCCAGTTCGCGACTGCGCGACGCCAGATCCAGGTAGCTGCCACTGTTTCCGGGTGTGATCGGCGACGCGTGATCGAGCACCGTGGTGAACAGCGACAGAGTTCCGTCCCGATTGTCGACGATCTCGACCACCTGCTGCTGCTGCGGGAAATCTATGCACGACGCGGTGGTGATCTCCCAGAATCCGCGTCCGCCGCTCGAATGCGCCAGAATCTGGTTCTGATGGGTGTGGCCGTTGAGCCAGCCGATCACCACGGGATACTTCAACATCAGATCGATGAATTCGTCTGCGCCGTAGAGCTTCACCGATTGCCCTGGCCTCTGTGCTCGGTTCTCCAGCGTGAGACTGTTGTGATGGGTGTAGATCAGCACGAGCTTGCGCTCGGCCTGCGCTTTCTCCAATTGCTGAGTGAGCCAGTCGAATTGATTCTCGGGCACCGCACCGTCGGGGCCGGCGACGGCGTTGCAGGTGTCGAGTCCGAACGTTCGGATGTTCGGGGTGGGGTCTGCCGCCCACCACGTCTCACCGGAATCGAGATTGTGCTGGGTGAAGCCATGACCGATCGGACCCGGCGTCGGAGTGGTCTCGAAATGCTCCTGCATGAACTCACGTTGCTCGAACAGGTACCGTGCCGGGTCGGCCGACACCGCCCGAAACCCCGATCGCGCACCCGATCCCACGCCGAGCGCATCGACCATCCGCTGCAGTGGACTGGCAGTCGAGGCATAGCCGGCGAGGGCCGAGGTGGCCGTCGCCTCGAGGGTGTACGCCTTGCGACCCCCGACGGCGAGCGCATGCAGTTGCGCGGACAGATCGAATGTGCCGAGCAACAGCGTGTCGTGGTTGCCGTAGACCGAGTACCACGGCACGGGCAGCCCCACCGATTCGACGGTTCCCGACATCGCCTGGGTGAGAAGGTCGGGAAGCGTCGGGAATCCGTAATCGCCGAACGACCCTCCCGAAGGATCACCGGGTCGGTAGGCCCACTGCGCCTCCGGCCAGGCCTGAACACCCTCGAAGATGTCCGCGGCCCCACTCGTCGGCCGGACCGGTACGCCGTCGAGAACGTCGATGTACCAGCGTAATTCGAGGTGCGAATGCATGTCGGCACTGTCCCCGGTGACCACGGCAGCCCCCATCGGTGCGCCGGTGACCGGGCTGATCCGCGCGTCCGCGAATGCCTTCACCATCGCCGCGGTGACGTGCACGGTCAGCGGGTCCTGCGGATGGAACGCCGAACCCCAAGCGGCGTGGTCGGAGACGATCATGGGCTCGATGCGGCCGGGCGATTGGGCGTCGATGACGTGCATGTCCGACAGGTGCCCGAGGTAGAGCAGCGACCGTCGCGACTGCACCCTCGACGGGTTCGGCGCTCGTCCGAGAACGTCGAGGCGTGCGACGTACGGCTCCCCCGGACCGGCACCGAGCACGCGGTACTTCCCCGGCCCTGTCGAGGATCGCAGGATCGTCTGCGCGAGAGTTCCGGTTCCGCCCGCGTCCACGGGCTGGGCGTGCGCCGCAAGAGCCTGACCCAGCACGTGGGGTGCGATCCCCCACACCGCCGCGAGTGTCCCCACTCTCGCTACGAATTGTCTACGCGACAGCCCGGTCATGGAACTCCTCGGATCCGAAAACGGCACCACGTGCGCCTCGCATCCGACGAGGTGACTGCCTATTTTTACAGGGCAGACCGCAGATCGGCTCGATTTCGCCGCGTTCAGGGCACGACGGTCACCGGCCACCGTCCCGCTTTGACCAATCGCACCGCCACCGAGCCGGCGATTCGGTGTCCGGCAGTCTCGGACGCCCCCACCACGACGGCGTCGGTACGCAATTGCTCTGCCACGGCGATCAGCCCGTTGTACGGGTCGCCCTGTGCGGTTCGGAACTCCCACCGCACGTGCTCCCGATCCCCGAACCGGGCGGCCGACGTTCTGATGTAGTCGAGCAGTTCGTCGGCTATCTGTTGACCGGTTTCGACAAGTGAAATGCCTGCCTGGCCCCACGAGGCCGTCGCAATGGGTTGCACGTACACCAGCACCAGCAGCGACCGCTGCCTACGGGCGAGCCCTGCCGCATAGGCAGCAGCGCGCCAGGACGAATCGGACCCGTCGACGCCCACCACGATCGATTTCGGTCCGTCGTGGCCGTACTCGAACCCGGTGGACTCCTGCGCATCGCTCACGACCTGAGGCTACTGCCGAGACCCGACTGTTCGTACCCCCAGCCGCCTGGCGGTACGGTAAGGAGCACCTACGCCCGGTTATCGGGGAGACGGTTCCACACGCGACGGGAGAAGCAATGAACGACGACCGACAGTTCGACGCCCCGTCCACCGACCCGGCTACTGTGTTCGCGGCCCTGGCCGACATCGTGTACCGAGGCACCACCGCCGAAGAGGTCTACACTGCACTGTGCAATGCGGCCACGCTGTTGGTCCCGCATTGTGACCACGCCAGCTTGATGTTGATGCGCCATGGAAAGGCTGTCACGGTCGCAGCCTCGGACGACATCGCGCGTGTCGTCGACGATATCGAGCGCGCTACCGGCGAAGGACCGTGCCTGGACGCGATCACCAGCGAGGCAGCCCAGCTCGAAGCCGACTTCCGCACTCCCACCCAGTGGCCGGCGATGGCTCGCGGTGTGTTGAACCGGACGCCGGTACGAGGCGCGATGGGATTTCGGCTCAAGGTCGACGAACAGAAGGTGGGCGCGCTCAACCTGTTCACCGATCGTCCCGGCGTCTTCGGCTCGGACAGTGTGGACAAGGCAGTCATTCTGACGGCTTTCACCTCCATCACCGTCGCCGCCGTCATGAACGGCGAAGAAGCGTCGACGCTGCGCGCCGGCCTCGAGAGCAACCGTGAGATCGGCAAGGCGATCGGCTTGATCATGGCCCTGCACGACGTGAACGGCGACGAGGCGTTCGCGTTGTTGCGCAAGTCTTCCCAGGATCTGAACGTCAAGATTGCCGATCTCGCGTCCACCGTGGTCGCGCGACACAGCAAAGGCCTGAAGGGCTGATCGGCAGCGCTCAGTGTGCGCCCTGAACCTTTTTGGGAAGCGCGAAGACCAACGCCAGCGCAATCACACTGAACGCTGCGCTGACAGCCATTGCCATGGCTGCTCCGTGTAGAAAGCCCGACCCGACGGTGTCGGGCCCGGTGATCTCGAGCGACCCGAACAGCACGCTGCCGATCACTGCGATGCCGATCGCCGAGCCGACGCGCTGCATCGTGGAAATGACGCCGCTCGCGGCTCCCGCGTCGTCGCGATCGACGGTCGCGACGATGAACTGCGCGTTGGGTGCGATGAACGCACCGTTGCCGAGACCCGCGATGAACAGTGGCACCATCAGCGTCCAGTGCGAGATCGTGTCGGCGGAGCTGGTCGCGAGGATGATCCACAACCAGATGAGCCCGATCGAGACGAGGGACGCGCCGAGTATCAGAACGGTACGCCCGAGTCGGATCGTCAGCCTGTTGCTCTGCGAGGCGGCGATGATGCTGCCGATCGCGAAGGGTATGGACACCAGGCCCGATGCCAGTGCCGTGTTGCCGAGTCCGGTCTGCCACAGCAACGAGATGGTGAAGAAGATGCTCGTGAAGGCAGCGAAGTAGACGAGCGCGAGGATCACGCCTCCGGTGAACGCCGGACGGGTGAACAATCGCGGTGGTACCAGCGGATTCTGTCCGCGGCCCGTCCGAATCACTTCCCACCAGCCGAACAACGCGATCAGACCGAGTCCCGCTGCGATCGTCAGGTAGGTCCACAGGGGCCAGCCCAGTTCCTGGCCCTCGATCAGCGGAACGAGCAGCGCGATGAGACCCGCGGAGATGAGCACCAGTCCGAGCCAGTCGATTCCTGGGCGCGCAGCCGGTTCGGTATCGGTCTTGCCCGGAAGTAGCACTGCAGCCGCGACGAGACCGACGATCCCGATCGGCAGGTTGACCCAGAACACGAGCCGCCAGCCGTTCTCGTCGCCGAAAGCCTGGATGATCAGGCCGCCGGCGATGGGACCGAGCGCGGTCGACACTCCGATGACGGCACCCATGATGGCGAAGGCCTTGCCCCGCACCGGCCCTGGGAACAACAGCTGGATGAACGCGGTGACGGCGGGAACGAACATGCCGCCCGCCAAGCCCTGAACGACTCGCGCGACGACCAGTTGCAGATCGTCCTGAGCCAGCCCGCACGCGAAACTCGCGAGGGTGAAGAGTGCCAGACCGGTGAAGAAGACCCACTTGTGACCGATGCGGTCGCCTACCTTGCCCGCCGGGATGAGAGCCAATCCGAACGCAAGTGCGTACCCCGAGATGATCCACGACAGAACCGATTCCGACGCTTCCAACGTGGTGCTGATCGTCGGCAGTGCCACGTTGACGATGGTGGTGTCCAGCAGCGCCATGAACATGCCCAACAGCAGGACCACGAGCGCTTTCCAGGCACGTGCGGGCACCTCCGTCGAGGGTGGTGTTGCTGAGGCAATGCTGTCGGTCACAGTGCTGTCCTTCGTCGTTGTCGCCGAGCAGTATCGGCCGACCGATTCTCGGTCACTGTCCGATCATTGCCGACGCGACGAAGACCCACGACAGTCCTGTGGCCAGAACCACGAACCCCGATGCCACTATCCGGCCGCCCCACACTGTCTCCACGAGAGCAGTCTCCGCGTGAGCGGTCACCCCTGCCGTACCCGTAGGTGTCATGATCTGTTTCCCACTCTGCATCCGCGACTCTCGCCATTTCCGGCCGGTGGATACCCCGGGAACCCGCACCGAAACTACGGTGCTGCGACAACCGCCTCCACCGCGTCCAGAAAGGGGTGCTGGGAGGCGAGCAGTTTCGTTCTCGCCTGCGCCAGCGGAAACCACTCGACGCGATCGACCTCGGGAAACGACTTCATGAGACCGGATTTCGGCGGCCATTCGATCTCGAATGTGTTGCTCACCGCATTCGAGACATCCAGATCGGCCTCGACGCCGAACGCGATGACGATCTTGCCGCCGCGCTGCCTGACGGTGCCGAGTTCGATGTGTTCTCCGGCCGGCACATCGACACCGACTTCCTCTCGGAATTCCCGTCGGGCCGCCGTCCAGGGGTCTTCACCATCGGTGATCAGCCCCTTGACGATGGACCAGGCTCCGTCGTCCTTACGCGCCCAGAACGGTCCTCCGGGGTGAGCGATCAGGACTTCCGGACCGTCGACACCGACGCGATACAACAGAATTCCTGCACTGGTGTGGACCATCGCCTCAGCCTGCCATCAATTCGGAGGGAGAAGTCCTTCGCGCCGTCGTGCCGCGAACCCGGGTAACAGTTATTGTCTACCGATGCAGGAGCGTGCAGCGTCCACCAGGCAGGCCGTACTCCAAGGAGCCGCCGCCAGTTTCGAGAAGTTCGGTTACGGCACAGCAAGTTTGAGCACGATCATCGCCCATGCCGGGGTCAGCAAAGGCGCGATGTACTTTCACTTCTCGTCCAAGGAAGATTTGGCGCAGGCAGTTATCGACGCGCAACTGTCCATGGCGGCGAGCGCGAGTGCCCTCATCATGGAGCGGACGCCGAAGGCATTGGATGCCTTGATCCTGGTGAGCAAGGAATTGGGACGCCAACTGCAGACCGAATCCATCGCCCGCGGGGGTATGCGGTTGACGCTGGAGTCGGCCATCGCCGACAGCCCCAATGCGCGCGCATTCGAGGACTGGATCGGCAAGATGGGTGATCTGGCCGCACGTGCTCAGGCCGAGGGCGACATCGTCGACGGTATCGACGCGCACACGCTCGGTCGATACATCGTCGCCTCGTTCACCGGCGTACAGACGGTGTCGGAGATGTTGACCGGACGCGCCGATCTACAGCAGCGGCTGACCGAGATGTGGCAGATGTTGCTGCCCTCGGTGGTGCCGCGCCGACGCCTCCCGCGCGTGATGACAGTCGCCGAAGACGCCCTTATCGACTGGAGCGATCGGTAGGGGCCAACCACGGTTCGGACGTCACCGTGACGGACATCGCCGACAGCACCTCGCCGTCGTGCTCGAACTGAATACGAAAGACGCCGTCGGTGGAGTCCGTGTCGACGATCACCGTGCACGGGTTGGTCCACTCGGCGAATCCCATGAATCTCACCTCGCAGGAGGTGAAATCCAACGTCGGTGTTTCGGTCGCCAGACGCAGAGCCTGACGGGCCGCCTCGAGCATCGTCACTCCCGGCAGATACTCGACCGAATGGTCGAACATCGCCAGGTTTCGCGGATCCGGCGCGACGACGATGGTGCCGTCGGATGTGTGCCGTGCCAGCACCACGTCGGACGGATCGAGACGGCCGACGGAGGACGCCGGGACCACCTCGGTTCCGGCCGGCAGGAAACGGAAGTGGGGGTCGGCAACGGTCGACTTGCGGAACTGCGAATACACCTCGGGTCCGATGGTCCGCACAGACGCCGTCCCCGACGCGACGAGGTGGGTGCCGTTCAGTAGTCGGGCAGACAGCTTCATGTTGTCCAGCGACTCGTTCTCGAACGTCACGTCGGTCGTGATCGACTCTGCGACAAGCGAATCGTCGATGTCGTCGACCGAGAGCGGGTCCAGGATCTCGAAACGGGAGTGCTCGATGAACACCACGTGATCGAGTGGCACCCCGTGGTTGACGTGGCAGAAGAGGCTGATCGCTTGGCGCAGAGCCTCGGCCACCATCAACGAGTCGTGGGTTCGGCGCACCGGCGCGAACATGCGATGCGACGTGGGGAACTGAACGGCCGCCCGATGGGTTCCCTCGACGGTCTCGTAATCGGTCAATAGAACGTCGCCCGGCGACCTCCGATGCACGAGGTGCCGTGGAACTGTTGCTGCGTAACTCAAACTCATGAAGCCCCTTAAAACCGACCGACCCGGCTTTTTATAGCACTGTTGAGCCACCGGGATCGCTCGTTCAGTATGTCGCGGGAGACCGACAAAACTGGCATCGGTCGAAGGGATTCATTCAATCGATATACAGAAATAACCGTCACGATCTGTTAACTAACTCGAACTCTCGGTACCACTTGTTTCGGTACGTTCACGAGCAGTGCCGGGCGGCTCGTGCGGCTCACTCCGGACAGCAAAAATCCCCGCCCGGGCGAACCGAACGGGGACTGCGCTCCCCCACCTGGACTCGAACCAGGAACCCTTCGATTAACAGTCGAATGCTCTGCCAATTGAGCTATGGGGGATTACCACGCGGCGTCACACTCTCGTGCGAGCCGTTGGAAACAATAGCGCACACCCCCTGCCGAGTACCAAATCGCCCTGCTCGAGGTTCGTCGGGCAAGATGGAAGAACAGCCGCACGCTCTATGGAAGGACCTACTGATGATTCGTTTGGTACTGGCGGCTGGAGCTGCTTATGTGCTCGGCGCCAAGGCAGGACGGGGCCGGTACGAGCAGATTCGCAAGACTGCGAACGCCGTTGCGTCGAGCCCCGCCACCAAGAAGGCGATCGAGGTCGGCCGTCAGAAGCTGTCCGATTCCCTGAACACGCAACCGCGGCTCGAGCCGATGCAGCCGATCGACGACGAGACCCAGGTCTTCGTTCCCCGCGATCAGCTGCGGCGCTAACCGACCTCGGCCACACTTCCGACGGCGAGCTCGAGCAGACTGCGGCGGTACTGCTCGAGGGCGATGAGGTCGCCGAACAGCGCGTTGTAGTCGTCGGGCTTCTCCACCGGTGACATGCGCTGCAGTTTCGATTTCAGTTCGGCCACCTGTTGGCCGACCCACACCTCCTGCAGCCGTGCGAGTACGCCCGAGATGTAGCGGGTGAGAGCGTCGTCGGCCACGCGCATCGGGTCGACGGCCAACTCGGTCACCAACGACACGACAACGGCGTCCTTGGCTTGTTTGGCCACGGCGTCGACCCACTCCCCTCCGCCCAGGCCTGCAGCGGTGCCGCCGGCAGCGGCCACCGCGTCGCGCACGGCCGAGTACGCCGGGTGATGAAAGCTTTCCGGCGGGAGCGAATCGAAGACCGTGCCTGCCATCGCAGGCATCTGCAGTACCGCCTTGAGGGCTTCGCGCTGCGGCCACAGAGACGGATCGGTGGGGTTGGGACGTGGAGGTCCCGTGGGGGCCTCCACGGGAGCAGCCTGACGCTTCTCGAACGGGACGCGTTTGCCGCTCGTGTCGCCCCTGGCACCCTTCTTCGCCTCGTCGCGCACTCGGGCGAGCACCATTGCGGTGTCGTCCCAGCCGGTCCACCCGGCCAACTGCCGGGCGTACTCGTCCCGCAACGACGCGTCCTTGATGCGGGCGACCACCGGGACGGTTCGCTTCAACGCCTCGACGCGTCCCTCTGGCGTGTCCAGATCATGCTCTCGCAGAAGTGATTTGACCACGAAGGCGAACATCGGGGTACGCCTGGCGACCAGATCGCGAACGGCGTTGTCGCCGGACTTCAGCCGTAGGTCGCACGGGTCCATTCCGTCCGGGGCGACTGCTACGAACGTCTGACCCGCGATCTTCTGATCACCCTCGAACGCCTTCATCGCGGCGGCCTGGCCGGCTTCGTCGCCGTCGAAGGTGTAGATCACTTCGCCGCGAAAGTAGCTGTCGTCCATCATCAGTCGACGCAGCATGGCCAGGTGGTCCTCGCCGAATGCGGTTCCACAGGACGCCACCGCAGTCTTGACGCCTGCCAGATGCATCGCCATCACGTCGGTGTAGCCCTCGACGATGACGGCCTGATGGGACTTCGCAATTTCCTTGCGCGCAAGATCGAGGCCGAACAACACCTGAGACTTCTTGTACAGCATGGTTTCCGGGGTGTTGATGTACTTACCCGGCATCGTGTCGTCGTCGAACAGCTTGCGCGCACCGAAGCCGATGACGTCGCCGCTCTGGCTGCGAATGGGCCACACCAGCCGGCGCCGGAAGCGGTCGATGGGCGTTCCGCGCTTGCCGGGTGTGGCCAGCCCGGCGTCGACGATCTCCTTGGCCTCGAAACCCTTGCCCAGCAGATGTTTGGTGAGGGTGTCCCAGCCGTCGGGTGCGTACCCACAGCCGTAGGCCAGGGCAGCGTGCCCGTCGAAGTTGCGTTCGGTGAGGTAGTCCCGAGCGGCCTGGGCGTCGGGACCGCTGAGCCTGCCTGCGTAGAACTCCTGCGCTGCCGCGTTGGCGGCGATCAGGCGCGCGCGGGTGCCGCGGTCGCGCTGAACCGACGGACCTCCGCCCTCGTAGGAGATCGAGTAGTTCAGCCGGTCGGCCAGTTGCTCGACGGCCTCGACGAACGATATGTGCTCGATCTTCTGCAGGAAGGAGTAGGCGTCACCGCCTTCGCCGCAGCCGAAGCAGTGATAGTGACCGTGATTGGGGCGAACATGGAACGACGGGGATTTCTCGTCGTGGAAGGGGCACAGCCCCTTCATGGAGTCGCCGCCCGCGCGCTTGAGCGAGACGTAGTCGCCGACTATGTCCTCGATCCGTGTGCGTTCGCGAATGGCGGCGATGTCGCGTTCAGGAATTCGGCCGGCCACGAAGGGCAGTCTAGTCCCGATCCGGACCTACCCACATTCGGTCGGCGGAGCGATCAGCCCCAGCTGGCCTGAGCTCCGAGTGACCGCTTGTCGATCAGTTCGAGTCGACTTTCGGTGTACGAGGCGATCTGGTCGACGACCACACGAGTGCGTTCCGCATCGCTGTCGGCCCGCTGCCACGCAGGCACCAGAATGGGGTCCAGTTCGCCAGGAGCAGAGCGCATCAACCACTCGGCGACGCGGTGGATACGGTCGCGTTGGCGCTCCTGGCGGATCTTGTGTCCGGCATCGGACATCACGTACCGCAACGCCATCGTCTTGAGCAGTGCAACTTCCGAGCCGACGATCGACGGCACCACCAGATCGGCGTCGTATCGGCTCAGCGGCGCAGTGCCGTACTTCTCGTGGGTGCCCTCGATGGCGGCGGTGGCGAAGCGGCCTACCAGTTCGCTGGTCATGTGCTTGAGCGCCACGGACGCAGCGAGAGTGCCGTCGTAGCGTCCGACCGCAACCACGACGGGCATCCTGGACAGTCGATCTGCGGCCTCGATCAGTTCCTCCACGTCGAGTCCGCGGAATTCCGAGACGCCGAGTTCGGCGAGGGCGCGTCGCTCGATCGGATCGGACAGCGCCCGTAGGTCGATGCGGGCGTCGATCACACCGTCCTCGACGTCGTGCACCGAGTACGCCACGTCGTCGGACCAGTCCATACTCTGCGCTTCGAGGCACTTGTGCTTGTCCGGAGCGCCGTCACGTACCCAACCCAAGATGGCGGAGTCGTCGTCGTAGGCACCGAACTTCGCGCCGGGGGCGGGCCTGATCCATGGATACTTGGTAGCGGCATCGAGCGATGCCCGGGTCAGGTTGAGTCCTGCGCTGCGGCCGTCGGAGTCGAGGATCTTCGGCTCGAGACCGGTCAGGATGCGCAGATTCTGCGCGTTGCCCTCGAACCCACCGCAATCCTGAGCCACTTCGTCGAGGGCGCGTTCGCCGTTGTGTCCGTACGGCGGGTGGCCGATGTCGTGCGCCAGCCCGGCGAGGTCCACCAGATCCGGATCGCTGCCGAGCCCCTCGGCGATACTGCGGCCGATCTGCGCGACTTCGAGCGAGTGCGTCAATCGCGTGCGCGGGGTGTCTCCGTCTCGAGGACCGGTGACCTGAGTCTTGTCGGCGAGCCTGCGCAATGCGGCGCAATGCAACACGCGCGCTCGATCACGTGCGAACGCGCTTCGATGCGAGGCGTTGTCTGCCCCGGCCCGCAGTCCCGCAGTCTTCGGGGGTTCGGTGACGAATCGTTCGACGTCGTGCGCCGAGTACGTGCCGGTCATCTACTGGCCCGCCGTGTAGGAGAAGTCCGCGGTGAAGTGGGTCAGCTGATACCACAGCAGAGCGCCTGTCTCTCTGGCGATCCCGTGCGCCTGCGATTCTCTGGTGTAGACCGCGGGCCCGGTGCGCGTGGGCGAAGTCCAGGCATCGAGACCGGCGTCGCGCGCCATGGTTCGGGTGCGTAGTGAATGCCACGGATCGCTGACCAACACCACCGACGAACTCCCCTGCTCACGCAAGACGTTGCTCACCGCCTCGATGCTCTCGAGGGTGTCCGAGCCGGTCTCGACGGCAATGATGGCGTCGGCAGGAACTCCCTGATCGATCAGATAGTTGCGGCCCGACGCGGCCTCGGTGAACAGGTCGCCCTCCTGCTTGCCACCGACGGTGACGATCTCGGGGGCGATTCCCTGCTCGTACAGCGACGCGGCCTGGGACAGTCGTGCCTCGAACACCGTCGAGGGCGTGCCGCTGTACTGCGCAGCGCCGAGTACGACGATGGCGTCGGCCTTGGAATAGTCGTCGATGCGCGCCACCTGCCATACCCGCACCGCTGTTCCCGCGACCAGCACCAACGACATCAGTACCACTCCCGCGACCAGCCGACCGGTCCAGCGGCCGAGCGTTCCGAAGAAGCCGAGGCGCTCGGGACCTGGGTCCGGGGCATACCGGTCGTCGTACGGATCGCCGTACGAATCTCGGTCGAGAGTTGAATTCACTCCTCGAGTTTGCCAGGCCCAGGCATCGGAACCGTCACGGCGCGCCTCGAACGACCTACAGCCACCCTCGATCCTCGGCCACCCGGACCGCCTCGGCCCTGGTACTGGTGCCGGTCTTTCCGATCGCCGACGACAGATGATTGCGCACCGTGCCCTCCGAGAGGTGGACCTGAGCAGCGATGGACCCAGCGGTCCCGCCCCTGGCAGCCGCGCGGAGAACCTCCTGCTCTCGGGCCGTCAGCGGAGACACGCCATCGGTGAGGGTTTCGGTCGCCAGCGTCGGATCGACGACGCGAAGCCCCATGTGTACGCGACGAACGGCGTCGGCCAGCTGCTTGGCGGGAGTGTCCTTGACCACGAAACCCGACGCACCCGCATCGATGGCGCGTCGCAGGTAGCCGGGTCGCCCGAACGTAGTGACGATCAGCACCCTCGACTGCGGGGCCACGAGCGCCAGTTCGGCGGTGACCTCGATACCGTTCTTGCCGGGCATCTCGACGTCGAGCAGGACGACGTCGGGTCGATGTTCGAGAACGGCGGCGGCAACTTCGTCTCCACGTCCCACCTCGGCGACGACCTCGAGATCGTGTTCGAGCCCCAGCAGGGCCGCAAGTGCGCCGCGCACCAGGGCCTGATCGTCGGCCAGCAACAACGTGATGGTCATCGCGCCTGCGTCCTATTCACCGTGTACCTCCACCCTGAACCCACCGGTCGGCACCCGGGCGATCGTCAGTGAACCACCCGCTGCCGTCACCCGTTCACCGAGACCGCGCAGACCGTTGCCGCCGGACTGCTGGTCTGCCGGTCCCACCCCGTCGTCGACGATGGAGATGCTCGACGCCGTCAGCGTCACCCGGCACTGCCGTGCACGCGAGTGTCGAACCACGTTGGTCACCGCTTCCCGGAGCACCCAGCCGAAGAGTTCTCGATGCCGCAGCGGCACCACGTCGGCGTCGCAGGGCAGATCTGCTTCGATCCCCGCCGCGGTCAAAGCCGTTCGTGCACTGGCCAACTCGGATCCGACGTCGACCTGGCGCATGCCCCCGACGGTACTGCGCACATCGGCGAGCGCTTGCCGAGCAAGGGTTTCCAACTCGGCGATCTCGACGGCCGCGCGGGCGGGGTCGATCTCGATGAGCCTGCCCGCCAGTTCGCTCTTGACGGTGATAACGGTCAGCGAGTGGCCCAGGATGTCATGCACGTCCCGGCTCATGCGCTCGCGTTCGGCCACGATGGCCAGATCGGCCAATTGTTGCCTGGCGACGGCCAATTCGTGATTGCGTTGGAAGACCTGCGTGATCCCCCACGCCGCGGCCGCGCTGATCAGCAGCTGAAATGCGAAGAAGGTGTCGGGCTCCCAGGACGAGATGAAGCGTGGCACCGCTTCGACGAGCGCGACCATCACCAACACCAAAACCCACGCTTGCCTGACCGGCAGGGTCATCATGGCCAGTACTGCGATGTAGACGGTCGCGCCGAATGCGGTAGTTCCGATCCATACGCTCATGAACACGGTCAGCGTGATCATGACTCCGAGCGCGATCCACGCCTGGGAGACCGGCAGCGGCTTTCCTCGGCGGTGTCCGTTGCGAAAACGCCAGAAAGTGGACGTGAACACGGCACCGAAGGCAACGATCGTCATGACCCCGGCAACCTTCGCCGGCGTGTATTCCAGAGCGAGGATGTCGTTCAACGGATAGATCAGGTACACCAGCCAGATGGCACCGAACATCCAGCCGAACCGCCAGATCCGTCCCTCGGGAAGGTCGGCGGTGAACGTGGTCATGTCGCCCACGGTATCTCTGTGGACGACATGATCAGCGGTTTCGGTCTCACGCACGCTTGGTGTCTTTCCGGAACAGTAGCGCCGCTCCGGCGACGAACACCGTCGCCCACACCACCAGGTTCACCACGGCGATCACCAGGGTGCCGGTGTCGGCCGAGGTGAACGGTGCCCTGGACACGGTCGCCAGGCCGTAGAGCGGGGTGAACTGGGCCAGCATCGGAAACCAGCCGCTGTCACCGAGCGGGACGAACAGTCCGCCGGCCAACGCCAGGAAAGCCAGCACCGGTCCGAGGATCTGCATGACGTTCTCCGAGGGCAGCAGGTAGCCCATGAACAGCCCGAACGCGGCGAACACTGCAGAGCCGAGCCACGCGATCACTCCGCAGCTGATCCACACCCAGATCGGCATGTCCGCTCCGAAGAACTTCGCGACGACGAACACCACGACGATCGCGGCGGCACCCATCGTCATGGCCACCAGGACCTTGGTGATGATGTAGGCCACGGGCTTCAACGGCGTCAGGCGGAGCTGCCTACTCCACCCCTGCGCCCGTTCGACCGACACCATCGCTCCCCCGCTCGTGGTCGCGAGCATCGCGCCGTAGACGGCCATGCTGATGGCGATGTAACCGGTGACGTTGCCGTGCGCGAACGGGTAGTTGGTCCGGTAGTCGGACTGCGTGCCGAAGATGACGAAGAACACCGGCGGCATCACCAACGTGAAGATCAGAGTTCGCTTGTTCCGGAAGAGCCTGCGGATCTCGAGTCCGAGGAAAGTCGGCGAGAATCCGCCCCAGGCAACAGCTCTGGCGGAGGTGCGGGTGGCTGCGGAGTGTGCGGTCGTGGTCATCGAATGCTCCCGGCGAGGTCGTTTGCGGCTGTGTCGTTTTCGGCTCTGTCGTTTTCAGAATCGGTGGTCAGGGCGAGGAATGCGTCTTCGAGGTTGCGCGAGACGATTTCCAGATCGGTCGCGTGCGCGTCGTTGAGTAGGTACCGGGCCACGGCGTCGGAGTCGCGTCCGTGCACGATCACCCGATCGCCACGTGTGTCGACGCGGTCCACCCCCGGCAGAGCCAGCAGCACCGACTGGTCGACGCCGGGCAGCGTGGCGGTGACGGTGCGTCCTGCCGCCAGGTTCTTCACCTCGGCGGCGCTGCCGTCGGCAACGATCTTGCCGTGCCGCACCAGCACGATGCGGTCTGCGTACGCGTCGGCCTCGTCCAGATAGTGCGTTGCGAACAGCACCGTGCGGCCGGTGCTGGCGTCCTGGCGAATGGCGTTCCAGAAGTCGCGGCGCCCCTCGACGTCCATGCCGGTGGTCGGCTCGTCCAGCACCAGCAGATCCGGATCGGGCAGCAGAGCGAGCGCGAATCGAAGCCTTTGCTGCTGACCGCCGGAGCATTTCGCCACTCGACGGTCTCCGATATCGGCGATGCCGGCCCGGGTGAGGACCTCCTTCACCGAGCGGGTGTGGGAAACAGCGCGGAGGTCAGCTCGACGGTTTCGCGGACGGTCAGATCGCGAAGCAGCCCACCGGTTTGCATGACGGCCGAGATGCGCCCCTGCGCGATGGCGTCGGCGGGCGTTCCCCCGAACACCGAGACCGTTCCGGTGGTGGGTGTCGCCAGGCCGAGCATCATGTCGATGGTGGTCGTCTTTCCCGCTCCGTTCGGTCCGAGGAATGCGACGACCTCGCCCGGTTCGATGGACAGGCTCAGCCCGTCGACAGCCCGGACCGAGCCGTAGGTCTTGGTGACGCTTCGCAGTTCGACTGCTTTCGTTGTGGTCATGGGAATCACTCTGCTGCGGCCGAGCGGCTCCGACCTCGTTCGGGCGTCACGATTGCGAGGTGACAACTGTCATGCATCCGGATCGACCTGCTCGATCTCACGGGCGCGCAGCCGGTAGATTTCAGGCCATGGCAGTCCAGCACCGGCGGCACACCAGCGCCCCAGTCGTTCGAGAAGCAATCCATCGATTTCGTCGTCTCGCCGCCGTGGGTGCTCTGACCCTCTTCGCCGCGGTCCTGCTCGCGCCGGGAGTTGCATCCGCCGAGGCTCCGTCGCGCCTGGCCACACAGATCACCGACAACGTCCAGGCCCTCGACCCGGATGCACTCGCCGAGGTGCAGACCACGATCGACGATCTCTACGGCAGCAGCCAGGTTCGGTTGTGGGTCACCTATGTCGCGGACTTCGACAACATGTCGGCGGCGAACTGGGCCGAGCAGACGTACCAGAGAAGTGACCTCGGTCAGCGCGACGTTCTGCTCGCCGTGGCCACCGTGGACCGTTCGTACTACCTCGCGGTGAACACCGGCCTGTCTCAGATCACCAGCTCCGAGCAAGATTCGATCCGCGTCGACGATGTCGAACCTGCACTGCGCGAGGAAGATTGGTCCGGTGCGGCCATTGCGGCAGCTGGTGCACTCGGCGACGCGTATGCCTCGAGCGGCAGCGGTGGCTCGTCGGCACCGCTGCTGATCGGCGTCGGCGCACTGGCCGTGGCAGGCGGCGGAGCCGTCGTCTACTCGTCGCGCCGCAAGAAGGCCCGAGTCGCGGCAGAGGTCGAGGCCGTGGCGAAGATCGACCCGAGCGACCCGGCCGCACTGGCCGCCTTCCCCATCGACGTCCTCGACACGCGGGCCAAGGAAATTCTGATCGAGACCGACAACGCGGTGCGCGCCAGCGAAGAGGAATTGAACCTCGCCCGTGGAGAATTCGGAGATTCCGCCGCCGCGCCGTTCATCACCGCCTACGACAACGCCAAGAAGGCCCTGGCCTCGGCGTTCGAGATTCGTCAGCGCCTCGACGACGCCATTCCGGAAACACCCGATCAGCGTCGCGCAATGCTCGTCGAGATCATCTCCTCGTGTGGCCAGGCCGATCGCGAGCTGGACTCGCGGGTGGAGGAATTCGACGGGTTCCGCGATCTTGTGATGAACGCCGACGCCCACCTCGACGAGCTGACCCAGGCTGTCGTCGGCTTGACGGTGAGAATTCCGCAGTCCGAATCGGTCCTTGCTCAGCTGCATTCGGACTTCTCCGAATCGGCGCTGAACTCGATTGCCGACAACGTCACGATGGCCAAGGAGCGCATGGCGCTGGCCGAGGAGAACATCGAGGCCGGACGCTCTGCGGCGGCACTCCCGCCCGGCAAGCAGGGGCCGGCGGTCACCGCGATTCGCACGGCCGAGCGAGCCGTCGACCAGGCCAAGACCCTGCTCGATGGCGTCGACCATGCCCGTGACGACATCAGGCATGCCATCGCAACCCTGCCCGACGCCATCGCGGACGTGCGACGCGACATCGAGCAGGCTCGTGGATTGGCCGAACACGGCGGGGCCGAACTGCAGGCAGCCATGACAGCCGCACAGACGGCATTGAAGAACGCGGAGACGGCGCAGTCCTCGGACCCTCTCGGCAGCTACACCGCCCTCGCCGAAGCCGATGCCGAACTCGAGAAGATCGTCGACGAGGCGTCGGCAGACAAGGCCGCCGAGGACCAACTTCGGGCCCGCCTGGATCGCGATATCGCGGCCGCTCAGGCGCAGATCACCGCCGCTGCGGACTACATCTCGACGCGCCGCGGCGGAGTGGGTGCCGACGCCAGAACGCGCCTGTCCGAGGCCGAACGACACCTCGGTGCGGCGCGTCAGCTCGAACCCGAAAACCCGGACGAGGCCCTCAAGCACGCGCACGCTGCCAGCCAATTGGCCTCGCGCGCATCGCAGATCGCCCAGTCCGACGTGCAGAACTGGGAGAATCGCCACGGTCCGCGCGGTGGCAGCAGCGGCGGCAACGTCGCCGGTGCAGTCCTCGGCGGCATCCTGATCAACAGTGTGCTGCGCGGTGGGGGTGGCGGCGGCTTCGGTGGCGGATTCGGCGGTGGCGGGGGCTTCGGCGGCGGTGGTGGCGGCGGCGGATTCGGCGGTGGCGGCGGCCGCTTCTAGTTTCTCGACAGACACACGACAGGGCCCGATCTCATCGCGAGATCGGGCCCTGTCGTATGTGTGAGGTTCCTACGCGCCGATCAGACGAGACGCGATGTAGCCCTCGACCTGATCGAGTGCCACACGCTCCTGCGCCATGGTGTCGCGCTCGCGGATGGTGACGGCGTGATCGTCGAGAGTCTCGAAGTCGACGGTGATGCAGAACGGGGTGCCGATCTCGTCCTGACGACGGTAGCGGCGACCGATGGCTCCGGCGTCGTCGAATTCGACGTTCCAGTACTGACGCAGTTGCTGCGCAAGATCTTTCGCCTTGGGCGTCAGATCGGCGTTACGCGAGAGCGGGAGCACCGCGACCTTCACCGGGGCCAGACGACGGTCGAGCTTGAGCACGACGCGCTTGTCGACGCCACCCTTGGCGTTGGGTGCCTCGTCCTCGGTGTACGCGTCGACGAGGAACGCCATCAGCGAACGCGTCAGACCGGCCGCCGGCTCGATGACGTACGGGGTGTAGCGGGTGTCGGTGGCCTGCTCGTAGTAGCTCAGATCCTGGCCCGACGCCTTCGAGTGCACCGAGAGGTCGTAATCCGTGCGGTTCGCGACGCCCTCGAGCTCACCCCACGCGCTGCCCTGGAAGCCGAACTTGTACTCGATGTCCACGGTGCGCTTGGAGTAGTGCGACAGCTTTTCCTTGGCGTGCTCGTAGAGCCGCAGGTTCTCCGGATCGATACCGAGGTCGGTGTACCACTTCATGCGGTAGTCGATCCAGTACTGATGCCACTCGTCGTCCTCGCCGGGCTTGACGAAGAACTCCATCTCCATCTGCTCGAACTCACGGGTGCGGAAGATGAAGTTTCCGGGCGTGATCTCGTTACGGAAGCTCTTGCCGATCTGGCCGATGCCGAACGGCGGCTTCTTGCGTGAGGTGGTCAGCACGTTGGCGAAGTTGACGAAGATGCCCTGTGCGGTCTCGGGACGCAGGTAGTGCAGGCCCTCTTCGTTGTCGACCGGGCCGAGGAAGGTCTTGAGCAGGCCCGAGAATGCACGCGGTTCGGTCCAGGAGCCGGGCTCACCGGTTTCCGGATCGCGAATGTCGGCGAGGCCGTTCTCCGGCGGGTGGCCGTGCTTTTCCTCGTAGGCCTCGATGAGGTGGTCGGCGCGGTACCGCTTGTGCGTGTGCAGCGACTCCACCAGCGGGTCGGAGAACGTCTCGACGTGGCCCGACGCCTCCCACACCTCGCGCGGCAGGATCACCGAGGAGTCCAGCCCGACGGTGTCGTCACGGCTGGTGATCATGTTGCGCCACCACTGCTTCTTGATGTTCTCCTTGAGCTCGACGCCCAACGGACCGTAATCCCAGGCCGACCTGGTACCGCCGTAGATCTCGCCGCACGGGTAGACGAGGCCTCTGCGCTTGGCGAGGTTGGCGACGGTTTCGACTTTGGACTTGGGTGCCACTGGCGGAGCTCTCCATCTTCGGTTACATCGTGTAAGAGGTGACGTGGGCGTTTTCGCCCTGATCAGACTATCTGGCTCGGCGGTCGAATCCGAACAGCGGTCGAGTGCGGAAGTTGACATGCGCACTTGTGCATATCACAATGAATACGATTTGCAATAACAACTACTGCACTAACCTGGTGCCATGACGTCGATCGTGCAGGGAGAGTCCGCCGGCAACGAACCGGCGGCCGAAGGAGCCGCAACCGTGTCCACGGACTCGACAGTGGAAGCAAGTTCGCCCCACCGGCAAGACCCCGAGCATCCGTTGCACTCCGGCGATCCGTTCGCCGACGCTCCCCCGGCTCACATTCCGCCGAAGGAAACTCTGGCTGCGGCAGGCGACATCCTGCGGGCACTGGCGGCCCCAGTACGCATCGCCATCGTGCTGCAGCTGCGCGAGTCCGAGCGGTGCGTTCACGAACTCGTCGTCGCCCTCGGTGTCACGCAACCGTTGATCAGCCAGCACCTTCGGGTACTCAAGGCAGCGGGTGTGGTGCGCGGAGAACGCAACGGACGCGAGGTCCTGTATCGGTTGGTCGACGATCACCTCTCCCACATCGTCGTCGACGCCGTGGCCCATGCCGAGGAAGGCCGGAACCTGTGACCGACAAGTCCACCGACACCGCCACCCCCAGACGACCCGTCGTCGTCGGGGTGCGAGCCACCAAGCAGCGCAGCGCGATCTCGGACCTGCTCGACACCATCGAAGAGTTCAAGTCAGCACAGGATCTGCACGACGAATTACGCAAGCGCGGTGAGGGTATCGGCCTCACCACGGTGTATCGCACGCTTCAGACCCTGGCGGACGCCGGGACGGTCGACGTACTGCGCACCGACAACGGGGAGTCCGTCTACCGGCGCTGCTCCTCGGGGCATCACCATCACCTGGTGTGCCGCTCGTGCGGCTTCACCGTCGAGGTGGAAGGTCCCACTGTCGAGAAGTGGTCGCAGAGCGTCGCCGAATCCAACGGTTTCAGCGACGTCAGCCACACGATCGAGATATTCGGCACCTGCAGTCAGTGCAGCGCTGCCGCTCGCTGAATCCGCTCAGGCGACGGCGTCGGCCACGCGAGGCACCACCGCGTCGATGGCGAACGGAATCGACAGCACCGAGTTGTACGTGATCGCTCCACGCTGATCGATGGACAACGGAACGATCGCATCGTTTCGGGCGGCTGTCAGCGTTCCGAAGATCGGGTTCTCGGCCACGACGTCGATGTCCTCGCCGGTACCGAGGTAGAGAACCACGTCGGCGTCGAGCTGCGAGATGTTCTCTGCCGAGACCGGAACGAAGAAGTTGGTGCCGTCGTCCTGGGCCAGAATCGGTTCCGGAATCTCGAAGCCCAGCGAGGTGACGAACGTGCCGCGGGCATCACCGGGCAGATATGCACCGAATTGGCCGTCGTACGGAAGCACCACGGCTGCAGTCTTACCCGCGAACTCCGGATGTGCGGCTCGCACCTGCTCGAGCGCAGCGGTGGTCTGCTCGTTCAGCTCCTCGCCGCGTTCTGATTCGCCCATCGCTCGAGCGATGGTGTCGGTGGCCACCTCACGATCGACGGCGTAGGCGGCCGATCCGGCCGGTCGAGCGACCGTCGGGGCGATGTCACTGAGCCTGGCGTACGTGGCCTCGTCGAAGCCCGCGTTGAGCCCGGTGATCAGATCCGGTGCCAGCGAGGCGATCAGCTCGAAGTTCGGCTCGGACTCGGAGCCCAGCAGCGTCAACGGTGCATCACCGACCAACTCGTCGGTCCACGGACCCAGTCCGGTCTCGTAGAACGTGTACCCGGCGTTACCGACGGGAACTGTGCCGAGCGCGATGACGGCGTCGGCGTCGGACACCCCGAGTGTGACGATGCGCGTGGGCTTCTCGGCGATGGTCGTGCTGCCGTAGATGTGATCGATGACGACCGGAAATACACCGTCAGCCGATTGCGTCGCCGTGTCGCCGTTGTCGGCAGTCGAACAAGCTGTCCCGGCCACACCGAGGGCGATCACCGCCACCACCGCCGTGAGCATTCGGGTCCACCGCACAGTCATCGCATCCGCCTCTACTGGGAAGTAAGTACAGGCAAACCTTAGCTGACCGATCAGGGAAGTAGGCCCTCACGCGCCTTTTCGACTCCGGCGAGCACCAGGATGAGCATCGTCAGCATGGCCTCGTCGTCCAGACCGTTCGCAGGAAAGGTGTAGCGCAACAGCACATCCGCGAGCTTGTCGTGGGTGTTGACCGAGATCGCGCCGAACTGCGAATCCGCATTGCGGTCGGCGACGTTCTTGTGCAGAGCCGGCTTCAACGGCCGGTCCCACGCCAGGACTGCGGTGAGCGAGAGAACCTCGAGCTCGGGCGAGAGTCGCACGGCACGCAGCGAGCACAGAGCACCCGCATAGTCGAAACCGAGAGAACCCTCGTCACCGAGTGTGACCGTCGCGAACTGCGAGAGCGCCAACTGGGCACGGGCCTGCAACGAAAGCCCCTCGTCCGGCGTCCCGTTCGCGGTGTCACTCATACTTGACTCCACCGAACCGTCGGTCCCGCGAGGCGTATTCGATACACGCCTCCCACAGATCCCGTCGGTCGAAATCCGGGAAGAGCTTCTTCTGGAACACGAACTCCGCATAGGCCGACTGCCAGAGCAGAAAGTTCGACGTCCGCTGCTCCCCCGACGGACGCAGGAACAGATCCACGTCGGGCATATCCGATTCGTCGAGGTACTTGGCGACGGTGGCCTCGGTGATCTTCTCGGGGTTCAGCTTGCCCGCAGCCACCTGCCTGGCGATTTCCCTTGTGGCATCGGCAATCTCGGCCCGGCCACCGTAGTTGACGCACATCGTCAGCGTCATCACGGTGTTGTGCTTGGTCAACTCCTCGGCGACTTCGAGTTCCTTGATGACACTGCCCCACAACCTCGGTCGTCGGCCGGCCCAGCGAACCCGAACGCCCATCTCGTTCATCTCGTCGCGTCGACGACGAATGACGTCACGATTGAAGCCCATCAGGAACTTGACCTCGTCGGGACTGCGCTTCCAGTTCTCCGTCGAGAATGCATATGCGGACAGCCACTGCACCCCGATCTCGATGCACCCGCAGACGGTGTCCATGAGTACCGCTTCACCCTGCTCGTGCCCTGCGGTGCGCGGCAGACCGCGATCCTGTGCCCACCGACCGTTGCCGTCCATCACCAGTGCGACATGGCGAGGAATCAGTTCCGGCTGCAGGATCGGCGGACGAGCGCCCGACGGATGCGGATCGGGAGGGCGCACCGTCGACTGTTCGTCAGGCCGAGGCCCCTGCTCTCGTCGTCGAATCACGGTCCCCATCCTGCCCGACGGTGTCGGCGAACACGGAGTCAGGTTGCGCCAGCGGTACCTGATGCGGGTGCGAGCGTTCGATGAGCGGAAGCGTGCGCAGCTGTCGTTCCAGATGCCATTGCAGATGAGCCGCCACCAGTCCACTGGCCTGCTTGCGGACCGCATCGGAAGTGGTGACGGTGTAATCCCACTCCCCCCGCTCGAGCGCGACCATCAGATCGAGAACCCCGGTAGACGGCGTCGCCGAACCCGGCGGTCGGCAGTGCACACACACGGCTCCACCGGCCGCGACATGGAACGCTCGATGTGGGCCCACCGCTGCGCACCGCGCGCAGTCGGTCAGTGCGGGAGCCCATCCGGCGAAACCCATCGCGCGCAGCAGGTACGCGTCGAGCACCAGCTCGGGAGGTCTGACGTGCTGCGCGAGGGCACGTAGGGCACCGACGGTCAACTGATGAAGCCGCTGCGCGGGTGCATGCTCCTCGCCTGCCAGCCGTTCGGCAGTTTCGAGAACCGCGCAACCGGTGGTGTAGCGACCGTAGTCGGCCACGATGTCTCCGCCGAACGCGTCGACCGTGTGCACCTGGGTGACGATGTCGAGGTTGCGCCCCGGATAGAGCAGAACGTCGATGTGCGCAAACGGTTCCAGCCGCGCACCGAACTTGGATTTGGTGCGGCGAACCCCCTTGGCAACGGCCCGCACGATTCCGTTCTCCCTGGTCAACAACGTGACGATGCGATCGGCCTCACCCAGCTTGTGCTGGCGCAGGACGACTGCGTTGTCACGGTATGGCCTCACGTCACCCAGTGTCCCACGCGGGCTGCGGCGGTGACCATTCCCGCGCTGACGAGGAGTCGATACTGTGCAGGCGTGGATTTCCATCGGTCGACTCTCGTCGCTCAGGCTACCGCTCTCGCGTCGGGTCGCATCACGTCGGTACAGGCGGTTTCCGAATCACTCGATCGCATCGAGAAGAGCCAACCCACGCTCAACGCGTTCCGCATCGTGCGCCGCGATGCAGCCCTCGCCGAGGCGGCCGAAGCGGATCGTCTGCGCGCCGCCGGCACCACCGCTCCCCTGCTCGGCGTTCCCGTCGCCGTCAAGGACGACGTGGACGTCACGGGCGAACCGACCGCCTTCGGATGCGCGGGCGACTTTCCACCTGCTACCGCGGATTCGGAGGTGGTACGCAGACTGCGTGCGGCCGGAGCCGTCATCGTCGGAAAGACCAACAGCCCGGAACTCGGCCAGTGGCCGTTCACCGGCGGCACCTTCGGGCACACCCGCAATCCGTGGGACCGTGAGCGCACCCCAGGCGGCTCCTCGGGTGGCAGTTCTGCCGCGGTGGCTGCCGAATTGGTCTCTGCCGCTCTGGGTTCCGACGGTGCCGGCTCGGTGCGGATTCCGGCCTCGTGGACCAATCTCGTGGGGATCAAGCCGCAACGCGGACGCATATCGTCGTGGCCGGAGCCCGAGGCGTTCAACGGCATCACCGTCATCGGCCCGCTCGCGCGCACCGTGGCCGACGCGGCACTGCTCCTCGACGTGGTCTCGGGCAGTCACGACGGAGATCTGCATCGTCCGACGCCGCTGACCGTCACCGATGCCGTCGGACGCAACCCCGGTTCGCTGCGGATCGCGCTGAGCCTGCGTAAGCCGTTCATTCCGACGCCTGCCCCGCTGGACCCGGAGATCGCCGGTGCCGCTTACCAGATGGCCGCGGTACTGCGGCTACTCGGGCACCGAGTGGTCGTCGACGATCCGGCATACGGAATGTTGTTGGGGCTCAACTTCTTACCCCGCTCGCTGGCGGGTGTGGCCACCTGGCTCGACCGTCTCCCCGATCCGTCTCTCGCCGACCCACGCACCCGAGCCAACGCCAAGACCGGCCGGGCTCTGGCCGGAGCGCCACTGCGCGCAGCGCGCGCCGCCGAACCTCGCATCGGGCGTCGTGTCGGCCGGTTCTTCGACGAGTACGACATCGTGCTCGCCCCGACGACCGCCACCCCGCCGCCCCGGATCGAGGCCATCGACGGCATCTCCAACGCCGACACCGATCGAGTCATCACCGAGCACTGTCCCTACACGTGGCCGTGGAACGTGCTGGGGTGGCCGAGCGTCAACGTGCCCGCAGGATTCACCGCCGCCGGCCTACCCATCGGCCTGCAGTTGATGGGCCACGAATCCTCCGAGCCACTGCTCGTTTCGGTTGCCGCTCAACTCGAGAACGTGCTGCAGTGGCACCGCAAGCGCCCCGATCCCTGGTGGACCCAGGTGAGCGAAACCTCGTAGCCCACTACGGGACAGGAGTGAAGCCTGCGGAACGACCGATGGGTCCAGCCGTGCACATGCGGCGAAGCCGCTCCAGGTCAGAACCCGAGCTTGCCCATTTGCTTCGGGTCGGTCTGCCAGTCCTTGGCGATTTTGACGTGCAGGTCCAGGTAGATCCTGGTACCGAGTAGCTTCTCGATCTGCAGTCGCGACGCGGTGCCGACCTCTTTGAGTCGCGAGCCACCCTTGCCGATGATGATGGCCTTTTGACTCGACCGCTCGACGTAGAGGATTGCGTGCACGTCGAGCATGTTGTCGTGGCCTTCGCGGGGCAAGACCTCGTCGATGACGACGGCAAGAGAGTGCGGCAGCTCGTCGCGGACGCCTTCGAGCGCGGCCTCACGGATGAGCTCGGCCATGAGGACTTCCTCGGGCTCGTCGGTGAGCTCACCGTCGGGGTAGAACGCCGGGCCCGGTGGCAGTTCCGACGCCAACAGGTCGACGAGCTTCTCGATCTGCTCGCCCGATTCGGCGGAAACCGGGATGACGTGAGAATTCTCGCCGAGCAGCTTCGACAGCGACATCAGCTGCTGTACGACGCGTTCCTTCTTGACCTTGTCGATCTTGGTGATGATTCCGATGAGCGTCGTCTTGGGCGCGATGTGCCGCACCTGTTCGAGGATCCACCGGTCGCCGGGCCCGATCTTCTCGTCCGCGGGGATGCAGAGTCCGATGACGTCGACCTCGGAGTAGGTGTCCTGCACCAGGTCGTTGAGGCGTTGCCCCAGTAGCGTTCTCGGTCGGTGCAGGCCGGGGGTGTCGACCAGGATCAGCTGCGCGTGCTCTCGGTGCACGATCCCGCGAATGGTGTGCCGCGTCGTCTGGGGACGCGAGGACGTGATGGCGATCTTCGATCCCACCAACGCATTGGTCAACGTGGACTTGCCGGTGTTCGGTCGGCCTACGAAACAGACGAATCCGGATCGGAACTCACCGTTGTTCTGCTCGGACAAGAGCACCTCCAGATTTCAGTGTTGACGAGTGGCCTCGGACGAGTCGTCGTCCTCGGTGGAATCTTCTTCGGGTTCGAGCTTTTCGACCAGGACCGTGGCGATGCGGACGCGCCCCTTGGGATCTGCGCCACCTTCTCCACGCAGCAGCAGGCCGTGGGTGATCACCTGCGAACCGGGCAACGGTACTCGGCCGAGTTCGTAACCGAGGAGTCCGCCGACGGTGTCGACTTCCTCGGATTCGATCTCGATGCCGAAGATCTCGCCGAGGTCTTCGAGCGGCACCCGCGAGGACAGCCGATAGCGTCCGTCGTCGAGTTCCTCGATGGGCGCGACTTCGTCGGAATCGTATTCGTCGGCGATCTCGCCGACGATCTCCTCGATCACGTCCTCGATGGTCACCAGCCCGGCGATGCCCCCGTACTCGTCGACGAGCAGGGCCATGTGGTTGCGATCGCGCTGCATCTCGGCGAGCAGACTGTCGAGTGCCTTGGAGTCGGGAACGAAGACGGCCGGACGCATCAGGTCGGACACCTGCACTCCGCGGCCGCCGTCGGTGGAGTAATACGTCTGCTGCACAAGGTCTTTGAGGTACACGACGCCGACGATGTCGTCCACGTTCTCGCCGATCACCGGAATGCGGGAGTGGCCGCTGCGCACAGCCAACGAGGTGGCCTGTCCTGCTGATTTGTCGGACTCGATCCACACCATCTCGGGGCGCGGGACCATGACCTCGCGGGCGGAGGTGTCACCCAGCTCGAACACCGATTGGATCATTCGCCGTTCGTCGTCGGCCACGACGCCGCGCTCGCGGGCCATGTCCACCAGTTCCCGGAGTTCGATCTCGGAGGCGAAGGGGCCGTTGCGAAATCCCTTACCGGGGGTGATCGCGTTGCCGATGAGGATGAGCAGTCTGCTGATCGGTCCGAGGAGCCACCCGAGTGCACGCAGGGGCAATGCGGCCGCCAACGCGATCGAGTACGCGTTCTGCCGACCGAGGGTTCGCGGACCGACACCGATCACGACGTAACTGACCAACACCATGGCCACCGCGCTGATCACCAATGCGGTGGTCGAGTCGATCAACTGCGTCAGGCCACCCGCGAGCAACACGGTGCCGCCGATCTCGCACAGAATGCGCAGCAGCACCATCAGATTGACGTATCGCGGGCGGTCACCGACCACGACGACGAGGCCGGTGGCACCGGGGCGCTCGTCCTTGACCATGTCGTCGATTCGCGCACGTGAGACCGTGTTCAGCGCGGAATCGACGGCAGCGAACAGGCCGCCGAGAGGCACGAGAAGGACAGCGAACACGATGAGCGCAACAGCACTGCTCACGCGCTAGGACCCCACACTTGCACCTGTTCGACGACGCAGATCATCGGTCGAGTCCGTCCACGAAACCGGCCTTGCCGAGTAGCCTGGCGTCGCGGGCGGCCTGTTCGGCGGCCTCCTCCGCACGCCTGGCGTCCTCGTACCATTCGGCCAGCAGCCGGTTCTGCAGCTCGAACATTTCCTTCTCTTCGTCCGGCTCGGCGTGGTCGTAACCCAGCAGGTGCAGCACACCGTGCACGGTCAGCAGAGCGAGCTCGTGTTCGAGCGAATGCCCCGCTGCGGCAGCCTGATCCGCGGCGAACGACGGGCACAACACGATGTCGCCGAGCATCGCCGGCCCGGGCTCGGGCGCATCGGGACGACCGCCCGGCTCGAGCTCGTCCATCGGAAACGACATCACGTCGGTCGGGCCGGGCAGATCCATCCACCGCATGTGCAGATCTGCCATCGTTGCCGAATCCACCAGCACCATCGACAGTTCCGCAGCGGGATGCACGTCCATGCCGGCGATCGCGAACCGCGCGACCGAGACCAGCTCGGGTTCGGAGATGTCCATCCCCGACTCGTTGGACACTTCGATACTCATCTAGCCACTACCCACGCTCTCGTTGCCTGCATCTGTCGGTCCGTATGTCTGAATCATCTTCTCGCCGAACGCGGTCCACCGGTGCGGCGTTGCGCCCTGTTGGGAATGACGCCTTCCGATGTCGACTCGAACCGCTCGTACGCGTCGACGATCTCCGAGACCAGGCGGTGGCGCACCACGTCGCTGCTGGTGAGCTGCGCGAAGTGGATGTCGTCCACGTCGGTGAGGATCTCCGAGGCTGCCCGCAACCCCGATCGCGCACCTCCGGGAAGGTCGACCTGGGTCACGTCGCCGGTGACGACGATCTTCGACCCGAATCCGAGTCGGGTCAGGAACATCTTCATCTGCTCGGCGGTGGTGTTCTGCGCCTCGTCGAGAATGATGAATGCATCGTTGAGAGTGCGTCCGCGCATGTAGGCGAGCGGGGCGACCTCGATGACCCCGGCCTGCATCAGCTTCGGAATCGCCTCGTCGTCCATCATGTCGTGCAACGCATCGTGCAGCGGCCGCAGGTAGGGGTCGATCTTCTCGTGCAGCGTTCCTGGAAGGAAGCCGAGCCGTTCCCCCGCCTCCACTGCCGGACGCGTCAGGATGATGCGGCTGACCTGCTTGGTCTGCAATGCCTGCACGGCCTTCGCCATCGCCAGGTACGTCTTGCCGGTGCCGGCCGGGCCGATGCCGAACACGATGGTGTTGGCGTCGATCGCGTCGACATAGCGCTTCTGGTTCAGCGTCTTGGGCCGGATCGTCTTGCCGCGGCGCGAGAGGATGTCCAGGCTCAGCACCTCGGCCGGTGAATCCGAGACGCCTTCGGTGAGCATGGCGATCGATCGGCGCACTGCATCGGGAGTCAGTGGCTGAGCGCGCTTGGCCAGCGCGGCCAACTCGGAGATCACCCGTTCGGCCAGCGCCACATCGGCCACTTTTCCGGTGAGCGTCACGGCGTTTCCTCGTACGTGGATATCTGCCGTCAGCATCTGCTCGAGCGCCCGCAGGTTCTCGTCGGACTGTCCCAGCAGTGGCATCACTGCTTCGGGGGCGAGTTCCAGGGTGGACCGAACCTCGCGCTCGGCGGGAAATTCGCTGTGTTCACTCACGTGGTGGCTATGGCCTGCTCTCTGGTGTCGGCTTCTCGGACGTGCATTGGGTATGGATCGAGTTTAACGCCGCAGCAACGATGCGCATTCCCATTACTCGCTGGTGGCACCGAGCACGGCGTCGAGCGAGAGCGCCCAACACCGGGAATCGGGATTCAGGAAAGCGAAGTGATCTTCCCCCGGCACGATCGTCAGTCGCGCGTCGTCTCCGGCAGCGCGCGCCAACGCTACGTACCTCTCGCTCTGCGCCGCGGGCACCTGGATGTCCTCGGATCCGTGCAGGGCGATCGTCCGGATGCCGATGGGCGTGCGGGCCGCGGGCGAGGCCGACCGGTACAGCTCGGGGTCGTCCTCGTATCGGGCCTGCAACAGCGCCTCGACCGCCGGGTTCGTCCGTCCCGACGCACCGCGCGGCTCGAGATCGAGAACTCCGGCCTGCGAGACGATGCGCGACGGGCGGACCTTCGTGCCGGTCTCGCCGCCGAGCCACACGGCCAGGTGACCGCCGGCGGAGTGGCCGATGACGCGGACGTCGTCGATCCCGACCGGAGCATGGTGCTGCAGTTCCCCGGCAACCACGTCGAGTGCCGCAGTCACATCGGACTGCATCTCCGGCCAGTGCCCACCTGCGCCGACGCGTCGGTACTCGATGTTCCACGCCACCGCTCCGGCTGCGGCGACTGCGCGGGCGAACTGAGTACCCAGACTGGACCCGAACTGTCCGCTCCAGAACCCGCCGTGCACCACCACGACCACCGGCGTCCGGTGATCCATCGACTCCGCCGGCAGGTAGAGGTGACCGAACTGCTCCGGATGATCGCCGTACGCGATCTTGATCCGCGCGCTCATGCGTTCTGGAAGTCGGGCGGGAGTTGGGTCCACCGCGAGGTCAGGACGCCCAGCGCGCCCAGAGCCACAGCTCCTGCCGTGGAGGTCCGCAGCACCGTCGGGCCCAGCACCACCGGCGTCGCACCCGCCTCGGTGAGAGCGGCGACCTCCCTGTCGTCGAGACCACCCTCGGGTCCGACGACGATCACGACCTCGGGAACCGAGTCGAACGGCAGGTCCCGGAACGCCGAAGTAGCCGCCTCGTGCAGCACGGCGACGATTCCGCCGCGCTCCACGACGCCGCGTACGAAGGCGTCGACCTCCCGCGAATCGTGCAGCTCGGACACCTCGGGGATGTATGCCCGACGCGACTGCTTGGCTGCTTCCGCCGCGGTGCTGCGCCACTTCGCGACGCCCTTGGCTGCCTTTGGGCCCTCCCACCGTGCGACGCATCGCGCGGACTGCCAGGGCACCACAGCATCGACGCCCGCTTCCGTGGCCAGCTCGACGGCGAGCTCCGATCGGTCCGCCTTCGGCAATGCCTGCACCAGCGTCACCACCGGAGTGGGGCGCGGCATCTCACTGCGCGATTGCACGGTCAGTTCGAGCCGGTTCTTCTCCGCTGCGGCGACGACCGTGTCGGCCAGGCCGCCCGCTCCGTCACCGAGCAACACCCGCTCGCCCACCCGGATGCGCCTCACCGTCGCGGCGTGGTGCCCTTCCTTGCCGTCGAGCACCGCGAGCTCGCCGACGTTCGGTAGAGGCGAGAGGTAGAAGACCGTGGGGGCCATCGATCAGCGACCGCTGAACGCTTCCCGCAACCGCGAGAACAGGCCGCCGCTGTGCGCCGAACCGGTGGTGACGACCTCCGCCGAGTCGCGGTCGCGCATCGACCTGAGCTGTTCGAGCAGATGGGTCTGCTTGCTGTCGAGCTTGGTCGGCACGATGACCTCGAGGTGCGCGTGCAGATCGCCGCGAATACCGGACCGCAGCTTGGGCATACCGTGACCGCGCAGCACCGTCGTCGAATTCGGTTGTGTGCCTTGCTCGATCGAGATCTCGGTGGGTCCGTCGATGATCGCGTCGATGTTGACCGAGGTGCCGAGAGCAGCGTCGACCATCGGAACACGGACGGTGCAGTGCAGGTCGTCACCGTCGCGCACGAACACCTCGTGCTGCTGTTCGACGATCTCCACGTACAGGTCTCCCGCGGGTCCGCCGCCGGGACCGACCTCGCCCTGAGAGGCCAGTCGAATGCGCATGCCGTTGCTCACGCCGACGGGCACCTTGACCGAGATGTCGCGCCGCGACCGGACGCGACCGTCGCCGCCACACTTGCGGCAGGGGTCGGGAATGGTCTCGCCTGCGCCGCGGCAGGTGGGACACGGACGGCTGGTCATGACCTGGCCGAGGAACGAGCGCTGCACCGACTGCACTTCACCGGCACCGCCGCAGGTATCGCAGCGAACCGGCTTGGAGTCACCGTTGGTGCCCGAGCCCGTGCACAGGTCGCAGAGAATCGCCGTGTCGACGGTGATGTGCTTGGTCACGCCCGTCGCGCACTCGTCCAGGGTGAGCTTGGTACGCAACAGCGAATCCGCTCCCGGCTGGACGCGCCCCTTGGGCCCGCGCTGGGATCCGCCCGCGCCGCCGCCGAAGAACGCCTCGAACACATCTCCCAGGCCGCCGCCGAACCCGGCACCACCGAATCCACCACCGCCGCCGCCTCCACCGCCCTGCTGCAGCGGGTCGCCGCCGAGGTCGACGATGCGACGCTTCTCCGGATCGGAGAGCACCTCGTATGCGGTGGAGATGTCCTTGAACCGAGCCTGCGCGGCCTCGTCCGGGTTGACGTCCGGGTGCAGCTCTCGCGCCAGCTTGCGGTAGGCGCGCTTGATCTCCTGGTCCGTCGCCTGCTGGCCGACGCCCAAAGTCCCGTAATAATCCCGTGCCACGTCGTCTCTTTCGTCCTAGAAGATGAATCTCGTTCGGTGAAGCTGTGTGCCGGCCGTCCGTGCCCCCGCCGCCGGCGTTCGATCGGTTCTCGCTCGTCTCAGCGCTCGGCCAGGACCTCGCCGATGTACCTGGCAACCGCGGCGACCGACGCAATTGTTCCTGGGTAGTCCATTCGGGTCGGCCCGAGAACACCCATTCCTCCGAGGACCATGCCAGCCGACCCGTACCCGGTGGAAATCACCGATGTCCCGCGCATTTCCTCGACCTGCGTCTCCTCGCCGATCCGCACCGTAACGGTGCGGGTGTCCTGCGTCACTGCGAGCAGCTTGAGGACGACCACTTGCTCTTCCAGCGCCTCGAGTACCGCCCTGAGCGATCCGGGAAACCCCGCGTCGCCGGCGAAATCGGCGGCATTGCGCGTCAGGTTCGCCGTCCCGCCGAGAACGAGGCGTTCCTCGGGGTGTTCGACCAGCGATTCCACCAGTACCGTGGCCGATCGAATCATCGCGTCGCGTAGCGCAGGTGGAGCGTTCTCGGCGAGTTCGGCCACCGCAGCCGATGCCGCCGCCAGACGCTTGCCCTCGAGTGCACCGCCGAGAAGACGCCGCAGCTGCGCAAGATTCTCGTCGTCGATGACGTCACCGAGTTCGACGATGCGCTGATCGACTCGCCCGGAGTCGGTGATGAGCACCAACAGCAGCCGGGCAGGGGTGAGCGCCACCACTTCCAGGTGGCGAACCGAGGACGCCGACAGCGTGGGGTACTGCACCACGGCAACCTGCCGGGTCAACTGAGCCAGCAATCGGACGCCGCGTCGCAGCACGTCGTCCAGGTCGACGCCGTTCTCGAGGAACTCGAGGATGGCGCGGCGTTCGGCCGCGGACAGCGGCTTGACGTCCGCTATTCGGTCGACGAACTGCCGATAGCCCTTGTCGGTCGGCACCCGACCGGAACTGGTGTGCGGCTGCGCGATGTACCCCTCGGCCTCGAGCACGGCCATGTCGTTGCGCACCGTTGCACTGGACACCCCCAGATTGTGGCGTTCGACCAGGGCACGTGAACCGACGGGTTCCTGAGTGGACACGTAGTCCGCCACGATCGCTCGTAGAACCTCGAACCGCCTGTCGTCGGTGCTCGACATCGGTGCCCACCTCCGTTCTCGTTTCCAATCGTCGCTCGAGTCTAGTAGCCGGCGAACGCATGCTCGTGCAAGGCCTTACTGTGGTCCGAGTGGAAACGTTCTTTCGATTCGGTCCAGCGGCTCGAGGCTCGCGATGATCTTCAAGGGTGTGCGTGACGGAAAGCCGTACCCCGAGCACGGTCTGTCCATCAGGGACTGGTCGAGAATCCCGCCACGCCAGCTGCGTCTGGACGAGATCGTCACCACCACCAAGGTGCTCGAGCTGGACAGATTGCTGTCCGAGGACTCCACCTTCTACGGCGATCTGTTCCCCCACGCGGTGCAGTTCCGCGGCGTCATCTACCTCGAAGACGGCTTGCATCGCGCAGTGCGTGCGGCACTGCGCAATCGAACGGTGTTGCACGCCAGGGTGTTCGACTACGACGCACTGAGCGCCTGAAACAGACTGTTCAGGCGGCAGCGATGGTGCGCACCACCGCGTCGGCCAGCAATCGGCCCCGGTCGGTGAGCACAAGTCGTTCTCCGCGGCGCACCATCAACCCGTCTGTGACGGTCTGTTCGGCAGCGGCGCGCTCGGCCGGCCCGAGCAACCTCATCGGCACTCCCGAGCGGAGTCGGACGGTCAACATCAGCTCTTCCAGGTGTCGATCCTCGGCGCTGAGCAATTCGCTGCCGTGCACCGGTAGGTGTCCTGCGGCAAGGCGATCGGCGTACGCGGCCGGGTGTTTGACGTTCCAGAACCGAGTGCCGCCGATGTGGCTGTGTGCGCCGGGCCCAGCGCCCCACCAGTCGCCGCCGTCCCAGTAGCCGATGTTGTGGCGGCACTGCGCGTCGGCGTCGGTGGCCCAGTTCGACACCTCGTACCAGGACAGCCCCGCGGCGTTCATCGCCGTGTCGATGCGTTCGTAACGGCTCGCCAGCACGTCGTCGTCGGGTGCAGGCAACTCACCGCGGCGAACCTTGCGGGCCATGGCGGTGCCGTCCTCGACGATCAGCGCGTAGGCCGAGACGTGGTCGACACCGGCCTCGAGCACTGCCGCGAGGGACTGGTCCAGATCGCTGTCTCGCTCGCCGGGAGTGCCGTAGATGAGGTCGAGATTGACATGCTCGAAACCGGCCGCGCGCGCTTCCTTTGCCGCGGCGACCGCTCGACCGGGCGTGTGGGTGCGATCGAGGACGGCAAGCACATGTGGTGCAGCGGACTGCATTCCGAGCGAGATGCGGGTGAAGCCAACGTCACGGAGCCGGTCGAAGAATTCCGGGGACGTCGATTCCGGGTTGGATTCCGTGGTCACCTCGCCGCCGTCGGTCAATCCGAAACTGGACCGGACCGCACCCAGGACGTCGGCCAGACCGTCGCCCCCGAGCAGTGACGGGGTGCCACCGCCGACGAAGACGGTGTCTGCCGTCGGAACGCGACCCGTGCGGGACTTCATCAGCCCCGCGGCGGTGTCCAACTCACGTCGCAGACCCTCCAACCAGGACTGCGGCGACGCCGATGTGCCCAGCTCACCCGCCGTGTAGGTGTTGAAGTCGCAGTACCCGCACCGCGTGGCGCAGAACGGAACGTGCACGTAGATCCCGAACGCGCGGTCCCCCACTCCGTCGAACGCCTCGGTCGGCAACTCGAAGGTGGACGGGACGGGTACGACGGTATTCACGCCCTCCAGTGTCCCAGAGTTCGGGCTTACCCGATCCCACCCGCCCTGCCAGCCTATTTACCTCGAAATCGGGGTAAATAGCCGCCGCGGTCGTCCATCGCCCCGATGACGTGGCACAATGACTCCCGTGACCGACTCAGGAATTCGACTCGTGGCGCGCCGCCATGTCGATCTCGGCCGTGTCTGCAGCGCGTCGTGTCGATACACGACCGGCTGCTGACCAGCCCTCCTTCGAGCACGTCCATTCGATCCACCGGTTACCCACTGTCGTCGAGCGAGCACTGATCTGCGCTCCCGTACCGGGTACCGGCCAGCACAAAGATGCAGGAGCAATGCATGTCGTCGACCAGCGACGCGACCACCGACGCTGCCTCCGTCACACCACGGGAGCGCACGCCGCGGCCGACCAAGCGTCGAGCCGAGGGACAGTGGGCACTGGGGTACCGGGAGCCACTGAACGCCAACGAGCAGTCCAAGAAGGACGACAACCCGCTCAACGTGCGAGCCCGCATCGAGAACATCTACTCCAAGCAGGGTTTCGACAGCATCGACAAGGGCGATCTTCGCGGCCGCTTCCGCTGGTGGGGCCTCTACACCCAGCGTGAGCAGGGCTACGACGGCACCTTCACCGGTGACGACAACATCGACCTCCTCGAGGCGAAGTACTTCATGATGCGGATCCGGTGCGATGCCGGTGCGCTGAACCTCGAGCAACTGCGCACTCTGGCGCAGATCTCCCAGGAGTTCGGTCGCGACACCGCAGACCTCTCCGACCGTGAGAACGTGCAGTTCCACTGGGTCGAGGTGGAGAACGTCCCCGAGATCTGGCGTCGAATCGAAGCAGTCGGCCTGAAGACCACCGAGGCGTGCGGCGACTGCCCCCGCGTGGTGCTCGGTTCCCCGCTCGCCGGCGAGGCCGTCGACGAGATCCTCGACCCCACCTCCGCCATCGACGAGATCGTCGAGCGCTACATCGGCAAGCCCGAGTACTCCAATCTGCCGCGCAAGTTCAAGACGGCGATCTCGGGCCTGCAGGACGTGGTGCACGAGATCAACGACTGCGCGTTCGTCGGCGTCGTGCATCCCGAGCACGGGCCCGGACTCGACCTGTGGGTCGGCGGCGGCCTGTCCACCAACCCGATGCTCGCGCAGCGAGTCGGCGTCTGGGTTCCGCTGGAGGACGTTCCCGACGTGTGGGAAGGCGTCGTCTCGATCTTCCGTGATTACGGCTACCGTCGGCTTCGTACCAAGGCGCGCCTGAAGTTCCTCATCAAGGACTGGGGCATCGAGAAGTTCCGCCAGGTCCTCGAGGACGAATACCTGCACCGCAAGCTCATCGACGGCCCGGCTCCCGAGAAGCCCGCTCGACCCCGCGATCACGTCGGGATCCAGAAGCTCAAGAACGGCCTCAACGCCGTCGGGGTGGCACCCATCGCGGGCCGTGTCTCCGGCACCATCCTTGCCGCCGTCGCCGACGCCGCCGAGAAGGCCGGGTCGGATCGCGTGCGATTCACGCCGTACCAGAAGCTGATCGTCCTCGACGTTCCCGACGACACGCTCGAGCAGCTGATCTCGGACCTCGATGCATTGGGCCTACCTGCCCGGCCCTCGCACTGGCGCAAGAATCTGATGGCGTGCAGCGGCATCGAGTTCTGCAAGCTCTCGTTCGCCGAAACCCGCAAGCGCTCACAGGTTCTCGTCCCCGAGCTCGAAGAGCGCCTGTCCGACATCAACAGCAAGCTCGACGTTCCGATCACCATCAACATCAACGGCTGCCCCAACTCGTGCGCGCGGTCGCAGATCGCCGACATCGGGTTCAAGGGCCTGCTGGTCGACGATGGGGACGGGAATCAGATCGAGGGTTTCCAGGTTCATCTCGGAGGCAGCCTCGGCCTGGACAGTGCGTTCGGCCGAAAGTTGCGCCAGCACAAGGTCAACAGCTCCGAGCTGGGAGATTACATCGACAGAGTGGTGCGCAATTTCGACAAGCACCGCGAGGACGGCGAACGGTTCGCTCAGTGGGCCGTGCGAGCAGACGAGGCGGATTTGCGATGAGTACCAGGCTGAATTTGACGGTAGATCAATTGAAGGACATCGCCGAGCGCGGTGCCCGCGAACTCGACGGGGCGAGTCCGCTGGAGTTGTTGCAGTGGACCGAGGACAACTTCGGTGACGACTTCATCGTTGCCTCCAACATGCAGGACGGGGTGCTCGTTCACCTCGCGGCACAGGTTCATCCCGGTGTGGACGTGCTGTTCCTCGACACCGGCTACCACTTCGCCGAGACCATCGGGACGCGCGACGCCGTCGAGTCCGTCTACGGCGTCCGGGTCGTCAACGCCCGAGCCGAGAAGACTGTCGCAGAACAGGATGCGATCGACGGCAAGGACCTGTTCGCCCGCGAGCCCAATCGCTGCTGTGCGATGCGCAAGGTCGCCCCGCTGAAGAAGGAACTGGCGAACTACAGCGCCTGGGTCACCGGTATCCGCCGGGTCGAGGCCCCCACCCGTGCCAACGCCCCGCTCATCTCGTTCGACGACGCCTTCGGTCTGGTCAAGATCAACCCGATCGCGCCGTGGTCCGACCAGCAGATGCAGGCCTACATCGACGAACATTCGATTCTGGTCAATCCCCTCGTCGACGAAGGCTATCCGTCCATCGGGTGCGCACCGTGCACCGTCAAACCTGCCCCCGGAGCCGACCCGCGTAGCGGTCGTTGGGCCGGCAAGGCCAAGACCGAATGTGGGTTGCACGCCTCATGACACTCGATCTCACCTCGGCCACCGTCGGTCGGACCCATCTCGACGCAGATCGGTTCGACACCCTCGACGCACTCGAATCCGAGGCCATCCACATCTTCCGTGAGGTGGCGGGCGAGTTCGAGCGCCCCGTCATCCTGTTCTCCGGCGGCAAGGACTCGACAGTTCTGCTGCACCTGGCGATCAAGGCGTTCTGGCCCGCTCCCCTGCCGTTCGCACTGCTGCACGTCGACACCGGACACAACCTGCAGGAGGTACTGGACTTCCGCGATCACGTGGTCGCCAAGTACAACCTGCGCCTGCACGTGGCCAGCGTCGAGGAGTATCTCGCCGACGGACGCCTCACCGAGCGCCCCGACGGCATCCGCAACCCGCTGCAGACCGTGCCCCTCCTCGACGCGATCTCCGAGAATCGGTTCGACGCCGTCTTCGGCGGTGCCCGACGCGACGAGGAACGAGCTCGTGCCAAAGAGCGAATCTTCTCGCTGCGCAACGCATTCGGCCAGTGGGAGCCCAAGAAGCAGCGACCCGAACTGTGGAACCTGTACAACGGCAAGCATTCCCCCGGCGAGCAGGTGCGCGTGTTCCCGCTCAGCAACTTCACCGAACTCGACATCTGGCGCTACATCGCCCGTGACGACGTGGAACTGGCGAGCATCTACTACGCTCATCAGCGCCCCGTCTACCAGCGTGACGGCATGTGGATGACGCCCGGCGTCTGGGGCGGACCGGCCGAGAACGAGGAGCTGCAGACCCTGTCGGTGCGCTACCGCACCGTCGGCGACGGATCCACCACCGGCGCAGTGCTGTCCGAGGCCGCCGACAACCAGGCAATCCTCGCCGAGGTGGCCGCGTCCAGGCTGACCGAACGCGGAGCCACCCGCGGCGACGACCGCGTCTCCGAGGCTGCCATGGAAGATCGCAAACGAGAAGGATACTTCTGATGAGCAGCACAGGAACGCAGCTTCTTCGCCTCGCCACCGCGGGAAGCGTCGACGACGGTAAGTCGACGCTCGTCGGACGGCTCCTCTACGACACCAAATCCGTTCTGGCCGACCAGATCGATGCCGTCACTCGGGCTTCGGTGGACAAGGGGCTGGCCACACCGGACCTGTCCCTACTGGTCGACGGCCTGCGCGCCGAGCGTGAACAGGGCATCACCATCGATGTCGCCTACCGCTACTTCGCGACGCCGCACCGCTCGTTCGTACTGGCCGATACTCCCGGCCACGTGCAGTACACCCGCAACACCGTTTCCGGTGCGTCGACGGCCCAGCTCGTCATCCTGCTGGTCGACGCCCGGAAGGGTGTCATCACTCAGACTCGCAGGCACGCAGCGGTTCTCGCTCTGCTCGGCGTTCCGCGTCTGGTGCTCGCGGTCAACAAGATCGATCTGGTCGAGGACCCCGCAACGGTGTTCGCCGAGATCTCGGCCGAGTTCAACTCGCTGACCTCCTCGCTCGGCTGGTCCAGCGAGGACGTCATCGAGATCCCGGTGTCCGCATTGCACGGCGACAACGTCGCGGTGAAGTCGGACAAGACCCCGTACTACGACGGACCCACCCTCATCGAACACCTCGAGTCGGTTCCGGTCGACGCCGAACCGCACCGAGTCGGTCTGCGATTCCCCGTGCAGTACGTGATCCGGCCGCGCACAGCGGAGTTCCCGGACTACCGAGGATACGCCGGCCAAGTCGCGGCGGGCTCCGTCGACGTCGGCGACGAGGTCGTCATCCTGCCCTCCGGCACCCGAACGACAGTCGAGCGCATCGATACCGCGGACGGCGAATTGCGTACCGCTCATGCCGGACGCAGTGTCACCCTCGTCCTCGCCGACGATGTCGACGTCTCGCGCGGCGACACCATCGCCTCCCCGCAGGACGCACCGGAGCCTATCGGCGACTTCGAGGCCACGGTGTGCTGGCTCGCCGAGAAGCCGCTTCGCCCGGGCGCTCGCCTGCTGCTCAAGCACGGCACTCGCACCACCCAGGCCATCGTCGGGACACTGATCGATCGATTCGACGAGCAGGAGCTCACCGCACACGAAGGTCCGGAGTCGTTGGAGCTCAACGAGATCGGCCGAATTTCGGTGCGCGTCGCCGAACCCATCGTGGCAGACGACTACGCCGTCAACCGGCACACGGGCAGCTTCCTGCTGATCGATCCGGCCGGCGGCAACACGTTGGCTGCCGGGCTCGTGGGCAACGCTCTGGCTGCCGTCGAGCTGGGGTCGGCAGTTCCCGCGTGAGCGCACTGATCGCGGTTGCCCACGGCAGCCGTGACCCGCGCTCGCGCGCCACGATCCACCGCGCCGTCGACGCCCTGCGTCGGCGGCGACCGGATCTGGACGTGCGCGTGGCGTTTCTCGATCTCTCCGAGCCCGGCGTCGATCAGGTGGTCGACGACCTGGCCGATGCCGGACACGGACGCATCGTCGCAGTTCCGATGTTGCTGGGCAAGGCTTTTCACGCAAAAGTCGATTTGCCCGAGCTACTGCAGGCCGCGAGAACGCGACACCCGCACGTCTCGATAACGCAAGCCGACGTTCTGGGAGACGACCGACTCCTCATCGACGCAGTCCGCGACCGCATCACCGACACCGGTGTCGCAGTAACCGATTCGACGGTCGGAATCGCTCTTGCCGCGGTCGGCTCCTCGGTGGCACCGGCGAATCAGCGCACCCGGGTGATCGCGCAGAAACTGCTCGCCGGAACAAACTGGGCTGGAGCTGTGACCTGCTTTGCGACCTCGGTATCCCCGTCCCCCATCGATGCAATCGCACAGCTGCGCGCGCTGGGAGCCGGCCGCATCGTCGTGGCACCCTGGTTCCTGGCCCCGGGACTGCTCACCGACAGGATCGAAGCCTCGGTCGCAGGCCTACCGAACGTGGTGCACGCCGAGGTCATCGGAGCACATCCAGCGCTCGCAGATCTGGTGTCGCGGCGCTACGACTCCGCAGTCTCGATGGGTCGTTCCGCAGGCTCCACTCCTGCGGCACGAGCTGGTGCGACTCCGGACCCGATCGCGCTACCGCACCGGTTCAACGAACCGGTGCACCAGCAATCGCGTCGGCGTCGCTAGCGTCTGCGATTTTCGGCACCCGAGTCGCTCGCACGTACACCGTCTCGCCCTCGCGCAAACCGAGAGCCTCGCTGTCGCCGCGGGTGATCTGCGCCGCGAACAGTTCACCGGTGGCCGCATTCTTCAATTCGACCTTCACCTCGAAGCCGAGGTGCACCACCCGCTCGACGACGGCCCGCGTCACACCGGCCGATTCGGCCGTTCCGCTGGCCTGAGCCTGCGCCAACGACGGATCGCGTCCGACGCGAATGTCGTGCGGCCGCACCAGAAGTCCGTTCAGTTTGGCGACCTGCCCCAGGAACGACATCACGAAGTTGTTGGCCGGGCGATCGTAAAGATCTTCCGGGCTACCAACCTGTTCGATGCGGCCCTTGTTGAGCACCGCGATCCGATCGGCGACGTCGAGCGCCTCCTCCTGATCGTGGGTCACCAGCACGGTGGTGACGTGGACCTCGTCGTGCAGTCGACGCAGCCACGTGCGGAGATCGGCACGCACCTTGGCGTCGAGCGCGCCGAAGGGCTCGTCGAGCAGCAGCACCTGAGGGTCGACGGCGAGTGCACGGGCCAACGCCATGCGCTGCCGCTGTCCACCGGACAGCTGCGCCGGGTACCGACTCTGGAACCCGGCGAGCCCGACGATCTCGAGCAACTCGTCGACCTTCTTGGCGATCTCGGTCTTGGGCCGCTTGCGAATCTGCAGGCCGAAGGCGACGTTGTCACGCACTGTGAGGTGTTTGAACGCCGCGTAGTGCTGGAAGACGAATCCGATCTCACGGCGCTGCGGGCTGACCCATGTCACATCCTGGCCGGCGAGGACCACCCGACCGGAGTCGAGTTGTTCGAGGCCGGCGATGGAGCGCAGCAGAGTGGACTTGCCCGAGCCACTGGGCCCGAGCAGCGCCGTCAACGATCCCTTGGGGATGTCGATGCTGACGTCGTCGAGCGCTGCGAAGTCGCCGTAGTGCTTGTTGGCACCGACGACGGAGATCTCGATCTCGGGGGATGTCTCGGTCATTACTTCGTCCTCTTCTTGTCGAGGGCCGTCATCAGCAGCAGCACGACGACGGCTATCGCCATCAGTAGCGTGGACGCGGCGTACGCGCCCTGCTGATTGAAGTCCTCGTACCGTGAATTGACCAGCAGCGTGAGCGTTTGAGAGATACCGGGCAGATTGGTCGAGACCATGATCACCGCACCGAACTCGCCGAGCGACCGTGCGACGGTGAGTACGACGCCGTACGTCAACCCCCATCGGATCGCCGGAAGAGTGATGCGCCAGAACGTCTGCCACGACGACGCACCGAGCGTCGAGGCGGCCTCCTCCTGCTCCTCACCGATCTCGTACAGCACGGGTTCGACCTCGCGAACCACGAACGGCAGCGTGACGAAGATCGTCGCGATGACCATGCCGGGAAGCGCGAAAATCACCTTGAAGCCGAGGCTTTCGACGCCGCCGAACCATCCGTTGGCACCCCACAGCAGGATCAGCGCAACGCCGGTGATGATCGGCGACACCGCGAACGGCAGATCGACGATGGCTTCCAGGACACCTTTGCCGCGGAACCGTCCTCGTACGAGCGCCAGTGCGGTGACCACACCGAACACGATGTTGATCGGAACCACGATGGCGACGATCAACAACGACAGCTGCAGTGCCGACTGCGCAGCCGGGGTGGTGATCTGCTCCCAGAAGGCGACGACGCCGTCCTCGAACGTGCGAAACAGGATGGTGGCGAGTGGAAAGAGCACCAGAACGGCGAGATACAGCAGAGCTACGGTGCGCAGCGTCAGCTTGATCGGCAGACCGATTTTCACGAGATCTGCTCCTCACGTCGGGCCAGGCGATTGCCCACCACGCGAAGGACGAACAGCACTGCGAACGCGATCGCCAGCAGCACCACGGAGATCGCCGCCGCATCGGTTGGGCGGTCGTACTCGATGAGCTCACGGATGTACTGCGACGCCACCTGTGTGTCGTTGGGGATGTTGCCGCCGATGAGCACCACCGACCCGAATTCACCGATGGCGCGCGCGAAGGCGAGCCCCCCACCGCTGAGGATCGCCGGCAGCAGGACCGGCAGGACGATGCGACGGAAGATGGTCCAGTTGTTCGCGCCGAGCGAGGCCGCGGCCTCCTCGACGTCCTTGTCGAGCTCGATCAGCACCGGTTGAACCGCTCGCACCACGAACGGCAATGTGACGAACAGCAGCGCGACGATCACCGCGGGCTTGGTTGCGTTGAACACCAACCCGACCGGACTCGCCGGACCGTACAGCGACAGCAGAACCAGGCTGGCCACGATGGTCGGCAGTGCGAACGGCAGATCGATCAGGGCGTTGACGAATCGCTTGCCCGGGAACTCGTCCCGCACCAGGACCCACGCGATGAGGGTGCCGAGAAAGAGGTTGACCACGGCCGCCGCCACCGACACCTGCAACGTCACCTTGAACGTGGCCAGCGCGCGTTGCTCGGTGACCGCGTTCCAGAAGCCGGTGAGACCGTCGTCGAACGACTGGACCGTCAACGCCGCCAGAGGAAGCAACACGATGACGCTCAGCCACAACACGGCGACCCCGAGACCGAGTGGCCCCACCGACCCAGGGCCCCTGAACTTTCGGCCTTCCCGCCCGGCACGAAACCGAGGTCTCGTACCGGGCGGGACTGGCGAATCCGCAGTTGCGGCTTCGGTGGTCGAAGATGGCATCGATCTCTACCGAGTACTTTCCTGATAGATCGTGGCAATTGCGCCGGTGTCGCCGAACAGGTCCGCGTCGACCTGCGTCCAGCCACCGAGATCATCGATGGTGTACAGCTTTTCGGGGGTGAAGAACTTGTCCGAGTACTCCGAGGCGATGTCCGGGTTCGTCGGTCGGAAACCGGCCTCCGCCCAGATCTTCTGGCCCTCGTCGGTGTAGACGAAATCGTTCAGCGCATTGGCGCGATCGAGATTGGCGCTGTCGTTGATCACTGCCACGGGATTGTCGATGCGGAATGTGACGGGAACGTCGACGTGCTCCACGTTCTGTCCCTGCTCCTCGATCAGGAGTGCTTCGTTCTCGTAGCTGAGCAACGCGTCACCCTGGCCCTGCAGGAAGGCTTCGGTTGCGGCGCGGCCGGATTCGGGCTGAACCGGGAAGTGATCGGCGACGAGTGTGCGAACGAAGTCGAGACCGGCCTGCTTGTCCTGGCCGCCGTTGCTCTTCGCCGCATAGGGAGCGAGCAGGTTCCACTTGGCCGAGCCCGAGCTGAGCGGGCTGGGGCTGATGACCTGAACGTCGGGCTTGATCAGATCGTCCCACGTACGGATGTTCTTGGGGTTGCCCTCGCGTACGACGATGGTCACCACGGAGCCGAACGGCACTCCGCCGTAGGCATTCTGATTCCAGTCCTCGTCGACCTTGCCTGCCTGCACCAGACGGGTGATGTCGGGTTCGACCGAGAAGTTGACGATATCGGCAGGCGCGCCGTCGGCAACCTTGCGCGACTGATTGCCCGATGCGCCGTAGTCCGCGTTGATCGCCGTTCCTTCGCCGTCTTCGGTTGCCGCGAATGCCGGACCGATTGCGTCCCAACCGTTCTTGGGGACGGCGTAACCCACGAGGGTCAATGCGGGGCCGCTCGCGGTATCCGGCTCACCGCCGACGACGTCACTCGATCCACCGCCGCAAGCAGTGAGTAGAAGGGTTCCCACGGCCGCGAACGTGGTCAGCAGGTATCGAGAGCTATGCCTCATCGAGAAAAGGCCTTTCATGATGGTGTGCAGTGAGTGCGAGCTGGGCAGAGTCGACATTCCCGAGGTCGAACCGGAGCACCACCGTGGCCGCGAGTCATCGCGAGATCACCGTGAGCGGCAGAAAGTACGTCGTGAACCGCCCGACCGCGAGAAGTAGGCGCGTGGGCAACGGATCGACGGAACCGATTCGACGAAGGAAAGAATCAACAACAGTCGATATCGGCGACTGCCAGCATGCCGACAGCGATCAACGCCAACTGATGGCGGACGCGGTACTCGGCGGCAGAAGACACGGTCAGAAATCTAGCAGAGGTTCCGGACCGACTCTAATCGGCTATCGAGTGAGCAACCAGGCGATGACGACCAGCACCAGTAGCGCGATGAGCGCCAACGTGACCCGAGACCGTGGCATTACTGTCCATCCTTCGTCGTAGTGGTGGCCGCACCCGTCGGCTCCGCGTCGCGAGCAGCTCGTGCATCACGCCCGAGCACGTGCAGAACCACCGCGAGCACGCGGTCGAACACGCGTGCCAGCAGGAACGCGGTAGGCACGATGACCAGCAGCACGACTACCGACTGTGGCACGAACGGCAAACCCGTCACCCACAGTTCGACGCCGTCCCACCAGCGTGCGATCGATTCCACCCTCGCAGCTTAAACCAGCTCGTTCCGCTCTCACGCCACGCCGATCGACGACCAGCAGTGGACGCATGCCATCTATCGGTCGATGATTACGCCATGACGGCATACGAAGATCTTTCGCCAGTGCCCCCGGTGGCCGACGAGCCCGCCATGGGGTCGGGGCATCCAGGGTTGGGCGGGGTCGAGGTCCAGGGAGCGTTGGGCAGCACCGACGCACCGGTGTCCACCCTGACGTCCTACCGGAGCGCCTTTCCGCCGATCGACGACTATGCGTTCCTTTCGGACTGCGAGACGACCTGCTTGATCGCTCGAAACGGATCGGTCGAGTGGATGTGCGTGCCTCGGCCGGACTCCCCCAGCATCTTCGGTGCGGTTCTCGATCGCAGTGCAGGCCATTTCCGTGTCGGGCCGTACGGTCAGTCGGTGCCCGCGGCACGGCGGTATCTGCCCGGTGGCCTGATCGTCGAGACGACGTGGCAGACCGAGACCGGTTGGCTCATCGTCCGCGACGCACTCGTCATGGGACCGTGGCACAACACCGATCAGCGCTCTCGCACCCACAAGCGCGCGCCGAGCGACTGGGACGCCGAACACATCCTGCTGCGCACCATCAAGTGCGTCAGCGGCACAGTCGAACTCGAGATGAGCTGCGAGCCTGCCTTCGACTACCACCGCGCGCCGGCGAAGTGGGAGTACACCGGCAAGGTGTACGAGGAGACCACCGCCACCTGCGAGGCCAGTGCGGGCGGCGATCAGCCCACGTTGAAGCTGACCACCAATCTCCGCATCGGCATCGAAGGACGTGAAGCCCGCGCCCGCACTCGAATGACGGAGGGCGACAACGTGTTCGTCGCTCTGTCCTGGTCGGATCTGCCTGCGCCGCAGACGTTCGAGGAGGCCGCGGACAAGATGTGGCGCACGTCCGAATGCTGGCGGCAATGGATCACGATCGGCCGGTTCCCCGATCACCCGTGGCGGGGTTACCTGCAGCGCAGTGCCCTGACACTCAAGGGACTGACCTACGCCCCCACCGGCGCACTGCTGGCAGCGTCGACCACCTCGCTTCCGGAAACGCCGGGTGGAGAACGGAATTGGGACTACCGCTACACGTGGGTACGCGACTCGACGTTCGCACTGTGGGGCCTCTACACACTCGGACTCGACCGTGAGGCCAACGACTTCTTCGCGTTCATGTCCGATGTGGCGACAACGGCGAACGGCGAGGTCAATCCGCTCCAGGTCATGTACGGCATCGGCGGCGAGAAGACACTCGACGAGAGCGAGCTGCCGCACCTGTCCGGATACGACGGCGCACGTCCGGTACGTATCGGCAACGGAGCCTACGACCAAGAGCAGCACGACATCTGGGGCACCATGCTCGACTCTGTCTATCTCCACGTCAAGTCGCGAGAGCACGTCCCCGAATTCCTGTGGCCCCTGCTCAAGCGACAGGTGGAGGAGGCGATCGCCAACTGGCGCAAGCCCGATCGCGGCATCTGGGAGGTGCGCGGTGAACCGCAGCACTTCACCTCCTCGAAGCTCATGTGTTGGGTCGCACTCGACCGCGGGGCCAAGCTCGCCGACATCCACGGCGAGAAGGAGTATTCGGCCAAGTGGAACGAGATCGCCGACGAGATCAAGGCCGACATTCTCGAGAACGGCACCGATTCTCGGGGTGTACTCACTCAGCGCTACGGTGACCCGTCGCTGGATGCATCATTGCTGCTCGCACCGCTGCTTCGATTCCTGCCTGCCGAGGACGAACGCATCCGTGCGACGGTACTCGCCATCGCCGACGAGCTGACCGAGGACGGCCTGGTCCTGCGCTACCGAACCGACACCACCGACGACGGTCTGGCCGGCGAGGAAGGGACGTTCACCATCTGCTCCTTCTGGCTCGTATCGGCGCTGGTCGAGATCGGTGAGCTCCCTCGGGCCAAGCACCTCTGCGAGCGTCTGCTGGGATACGCGAGCCCACTCAAGCTCTACGCCGAGGAGATCGACCACCGCACCGGCCGTCACCTCGGTAACTTCCCGCAGGCATTCACCCACCTCGCACTCATCAACGCGGTGGTGCACGTCATCCGCGCCGAGGAAGCTCAGGTGGCAGGGCACTTCCAGCCCGCCCACTCCAACCCCTGAGAAGGAGGGCTCAGCGGCCGAGTTGCCTCGCCCATTCGGCGATCAGCTCGGCCGCAGGCTTTGCCTGTGCCCGGCGAAAACCGGTGCCCGCCCACATCGACAGTCCCGACGGATCGCCTGCCGCCGCGGCCTTCGCTCGCATCGGCGCGGTCAGGTAGTGGAGATCGGGATAGGCCAGCGGCGCGGCGTCGGAGTTCTCGCGCATGAATTCGTTCACCAGACCCCGCGCTGGGCGGCCGGAGAATGCCCTGGTCACCGCGGTGTCGGGAGCGAGCGTCAGTTGCTCGCGGTGTACGAGTTTGGTGCCGGCCTCGGGTGTGTTCAACAACGCCGTACCGAGCTGAGCCGCGTGCGCAAGACCCGAATCGAGCAGTGGCGCAATGTCGTTGCCGTCCATCAGTCCCCCCGCGGCGATTCGCGCTAGGTCGGATGTCTCACGCACTGCGATCAGCAGTTCGGTCAGTGGCTCGTCCGGGGCCGACCCGTCGAACGTGCCTCGGTGCCCGCCCGCTTCGGGTCCCTGCACCACGAGCGCGTCCACCCCGTTCGCGGTGGCCACCGATGCGTCCGACGCGGTGGCGACGGTGGCCCACACCTCGGTTCCCACGGCGTGCAACTGGGCGACCTCGTCCGCGTCGAACGTCGCGAACGTACTCGACACCAGCGGTACCGGGTGTGCCACCAGCCAGGCGAACTTATCGGCGTAGAAGTCGTCCCGGCGCACCAGCTCTCCCGGCTCCGCGTCGAAACGCTCGAACCAGGACGTCAGGTGCTCGGCATAGGACGCCACATCCGCACCCGATGGCTCCTCCGGCAGAAAGAGATTGACACCGAACAGCAGACTGCGCACCGAATCGATCTGCGCCGCAAAGGCTTCGGGTGTCAACAGCGCACCGGCGATCATGCCGAGTCCACCTGCCTCCGACACCGCACGGGCGAGTTCGGGAGTACTCGGGCCGCCTGCCATCGGCGCACCGACAACGGGAACACGCAGCTGCTTCAGAATCGGCGTCGTCACAGGTTCGAAATGTACTCGCCCGCCATGTGCGACTGGAGGTGGTGGGGACCGCGCGCCCTCACTGACAACTGCGCGCCCCGGCTCCGATGCGAGCGGGGGCGTGCAGTCGACAGAAAGGGTGTGAGGTTACTTCTTGGGCTTGTCCGACGAGGATTCCGAGGACAGTGCGGCAACGAAGGCTTCCTGCGGCACCTCGACGCGGCCGATCGTCTTCATCCGTTTCTTGCCCTCTTTCTGCTTCTCGAGCAGCTTGCGCTTACGGCTGATGTCGCCGCCGTAGCACTTGGCCAGCACGTCCTTGCGGATCGCGCGGATGTTCTCGCGGGCGATGATGCGAGATCCGATGGCGGCCTGGATCGGCACCTCGAACTGCTGGCGCGGAATCAGTTCCTTGAGCTTGGTCGTCATCTTGTTGCCGTAGGCCGCGGCGTTGTCCTTGTGCACGATCGCCGAGAACGCGTCGACGGCCTCACCCTGCAGCAGGATGTCGACCTTGACCAGCGCACCGGCCTGCTCGCCGATCTCCTCGTAATCGAGGCTGGCGTATCCGCGTGTTCGGGACTTCAGGATGTCGAAGAAGTCGAAGATGATCTCGGCCATCGGAATGGTGTACCGCAGCTCGACGCGGGTCTCGGACAGATAGTCCATGCCCCCGAGTTCTCCGCGTCGTCCCTGGCACAGTTCCATGATGGAACCGATGAACTCGCTCGGCGAGATGATGGTGCACTTGACCATCGGCTCGAACACCTCGCGCGCTTTGCCCTCGGGCCAGTACGACGGGTTGGTGACGATGTGCTCGGCACCGTCTTCCATCTCGACGCGGTAGACCACGTTCGGCGACGTCGAGATCAGGTCCAGGTTGAACTCTCGCTCGAGCCGCTCGCGGGTGATCTCCATGTGCAGCAGACCGAGGAAGCCACAGCGGAAACCGAAGCCGAGAGCCACCGACGTCTCCGGCTCGTACGTCAGTGCCGCGTCGTTGAGCTGCAGCTTCTCGAGAGCGTCACGCAGGTCGGGGTAATCCGAACCGTCGAGCGGGTAGAGGCCCGAGTACACCATCGGACGGGGCTCGCGGTAGCCGGTGAGCGGCTCGGTCGCACCCTTGCGGAAGGTGGTGACGGTATCGCCGACCTTCGACTGACGGACGTCCTTCACACCGGTGATGAGGTAACCCACTTCGCCGACGCCCAGGCCCTTGGTCGCCTTCGGATCGGGTGAGACGATCCCGACCTCGAGCAGCTCGTGCGTCGAGCCGGTCGACATCATCGTGACCTTCTCGCGCGGATTCAGCGCACCGTCGACGACGCGAACGTAGGTGACGACGCCGCGGTAGGTGTCGTAGACCGAGTCGAAGATCATCGCGCGGGCAGGCCCGTCCGGGTTGCCGACCGGGGCCGGAACCAGCTTGACGACCTCGTTGAGAAGTTCCTCGACGCCCACACCCGTCTTACCGGACACGCGGAGCACGTCGTCGGCCTCGCACCCGATGATGTGGGCGATCTCGGCGGCGTATCGGTCCGGGTCGGCGGCGGGCAGGTCGATCTTGTTCAGCACCGGGATGATGGTGAGCTCTTTGTCGAGAGCGAGGTACAGGTTCGCGAGCGTCTGCGCCTCGATGCCCTGCGCGGCGTCGACGAGCAGCACTGCACCTTCGCAAGCCTCGAGGGCGCGCGATACCTCGTAGGTGAAGTCGACGTGGCCGGGCGTGTCGATGAGGTGCAGCACGAATTCCTCGCCGTCGACGACCCACGGGAGCCGGACGTTCTGCGCCTTGATGGTGATGCCGCGCTCGCGCTCGATATCCATCCGGTCCAGGTACTGAGCGCGCATCGACCGGTCGTCGACGACGCCCGTGAGCTGCAACATCCGGTCGGCCAGCGTCGACTTGCCGTGGTCGATGTGGGCGATGATGCAGAAGTTCCTGATCCTGGACGGATCGGTGAACGTCGTGTCGGCGAAGCTGGGCACTCGTATCCTTCGGCTGGCGTGTTCGAAATGAGCGAACGGGTTTCCCTATCGTCCCACGCCGAGAACGGTGCGCCGTCCCCGGCTGTCCGACTCGGGTGTTCTCGTCGCCGCGGTTCGGGCGATGAGCAGCAGAGTCTGCATCGCTACACTCGCCGCATGGCTGGCAACTGGAGCAGATTCGGCAAGGAACTGAGCAAGATCGCGATGCGCGAGGGTCCCCGACTGCTGCGTCAATTACAGAAGTCCGGAGCCCTGCAGAAGGGCAAGGACGCGATCAGCGGGACGGCCACACGCACGTCTGCTCCGACTCCTCGTCCTGGCCGACCGGTGGCGTCGCAGACCAGGCCCACGGCGCAACGCGCCCGCACCATCGAGTACTCCCCCGACCTGGACGGCAAGGCCGACCCCGGCGAAATCGTCTGGACCTGGGTCACCTACGAGGAGGACGCCAGCCAGGGCAAGGACCGCCCGGTCCTGGTCATCGGCCGCGAGGGCAACGATCTGCTCGGCCTGATGTTGTCGAGTCAGAGCAGCCGCGACGGAGACCGTGACTGGCAGTCGATCGGGTCCGGTCCGTGGGACGCCGAAGGCCGACCGAGCTGGATTCGTCTGGATCGAGTGCTCGACGTGCCCGAGGACGGCATCCGACGCGAGGGTGCGATTCTGAGCAAGCCCCAATTCGATTCCGTCGCACAGAGATTGCGCCGCGACTTCGGCTGGAACTGATGGGTGCGCGTTGTGCGCCCATGAACGGGCGCACAACGCGTACCAGGCTCACGCCAACCGGGTGATCTCCACGACCACGTCGAGAGCCGTCGAACCGCCGCCGGAGAAGATGCCCTTGAGCGGCGGCACGTCGGCGTAGTCGCGGCCGAGTCCGACCGAGACGTGCTGCTCGTTGACGGCGATGGCGTTGGTCGGGTCGTAGCCCCACCACGCACCGGTCCAGGCCTCGATCCACGCGTGGCTCTGACCCTCAACCGTCGCACCGATCGCGGCCTGTTTCTTGGGATGCAGGTAACCCGAGACGTACCGGCTGGGGATGCCGATGCTGCGCAGCATCAGCAGCGTCAGATGGGCGTAGTCCTGGCAGACGCCCTTCTTCTCCGACCACGCTTCCACGGCCGAGGTGTGCACGCCGGTGGTTCCCGGCACGTAGGACATCTCCTGGTTGACCCAGTTGGAGATCTCCACCACCGATTCCTGTGGCGGTAGGCCCTTCGACAGCTTCTTCGCCACCGATGCGAGTTGCCTGTTCTTCGGCACGTATTCGGTGTTGTCGAGGACCTCGTTGAAGCGGTCGATGACCGGCTCGCTCGCGAGTTCCTCCCAGGAGGCGTTCTCGTCCGGGTAGACGAAGGGATCGGTCTCGACCACCGACGATCCGGTGACCTCCAGCTCGGTGTGCGGTGCGTGCAGATCGAACGCCGTCACCGCTGTGCCCCAGTAGTCGGTGTAGCGGTAGGAACGCGTCACCGGGTTGGTCTCGACTCGGTTCAGAATCACGTTCTGCCGATTGTCACTTCGCGGCGTCAACCGAGCCTCGTTGTACGACGACGTCACCGGTGCGTCGTACTGATAGCCCGTGGTGTGCACGACACGCATACGCCAGCTCACAGTTCACCTTCCAATTGATCTTCGAATGTTCCGGAGCCGGCATCGGTCCACGCGACCCACGGAGCGGCGTGGAAATACTGCTTGGAGATCGCGTCACCGAGTTCACGGCAGGTTTCCTGCAGCGAGAGCAAGCGCTCCTGCAGATCGTCGAGAATTTCACCGGGACGGAGGAATTCGAGTTCGCTACGAGCGCGACCGAGTAGGCGCTGAGCCTCGGCGCGCGCACCGACTCGACTGTTGGGCTGATGGTCGAGCTGATCGAGCGAACGTTCCGCCTCGTTGAGTGCGTAGAACACCGATCGCGGAAAGAGCCTGTCCAACAACATGAATTCGAGAACTCGCTGCGCGTCGAGCGCGCCGCGGTAGGTGCGCAGGTAGGTGTCGTGTGCACCGGCGGAGCGAAGCACGGTGACCCACGCCGGCGACGACGGCCGGTCACCGGCTCGCGAGAGCAACAACCGCACGATCATGTCGATGCGCTCGACCGAGCGACCGAGCAGGAGGAAGCGATAGCCGTCGTCGTGACTGAGGGTGGAGTCCGCGAGACCGGCGAACATCGCGGCACGCTCCTCGATGTAGCTGAAGAACTCGGCCGGGCCGGTGCGCTTGGACGCCTTGATGCGCTCGTTCAGCCCGTTGTACGTGGTGTTCAAGCATTCCCACATCTCACTGGACGTCACTTCACGCGCACCACGGGCGTTCTCACGGGCACTCGACAGCGAGTCCACGATCGAACCCAGTCCGTCGCGGCTGAAGGCGACGACCTCGGTCAGAGACCACACGTCGAGCGAGACATCGGGCTCGTGCTTGAACCCGAGTACTCGCAACAGCACTCGCGAAGTGTGGTCGGGATCGACCGTGGCGTCTTCGAGTAGCTGGTGGACGGTGACATCGAGAATGCGGGCAGTGTCGTCCGCTCTCTCGACGTACCGTCCGATCCAGTAGAGCGACTCTGCGTTGCGCGCGAGCATTTACTGTCCACCGCCGTTCGAGTCCGAGTTCGTTGCCTGCTGTTGTTGCTGCTGTTGCTGTTGCTGCTGATTCATCTGCTGGTCCATCGTCAGCTCCGGGCCCTGTTCGGCCATCGGTGACTCCGGCGGAACGCTGACGATCTCCTCGCCGGCAAGTTCCTGCTCCTCCTGAGAGGTTCGGGTGGCGAGCACCCAGGTGTCCTTGCTGCCACCGCCCTGGCTTGAGTTGACCACCAGGGATCCCTCCGGCAGCGCCACGCGGGTCAGGCCGCCCGGCAACACCCAGACGTCGTCGCCGTCGTTGACGGCGAACGGACGCAGGTCGACGTGGCGGGGTACCAATCGGTCACCGATCTTGGTCGGCACCGTCGAGAGCTGCACGACGGGTTGGGCGATCCAACCGCGCGGATCTGCGCGAACCTTCTTGCTGATGGTGGCGAGTTCCTTCGGCGAGGCGTCGGGTCCGAAGACGATGCCGTAGCCGCCCGAACCTTCCACCGGCTTGATGACCAGTTCGTCGATGCGGTCGAGGACTTCCTCGCACTCGTCGTCCAGCCAGCACCGGAACGTGTCGACGTTGGCCAGCAGCGGCTTCTCGCCCATGTAGTAATCGATGATCGTCGGAACATAGGTGTAGACGAGCTTGTCGTCGCCGACGCCGTTTCCGACGGCACTCGAGATGACGACGTTGCCTGCGCGGGCAGCGTTGACCAGACCTGCCACTCCCAGCACCGAGTCGGGCCGGAACTGCATGGGGTCGAGGTAGTCGTCGTCGATACGCCGGTAGATGACGTCGACCTGACGCTCGCCCTCGGTGGTGCGCATGTAGACGATGTTGTCTCGACAGAACAGGTCCCGTCCCTCGACGAGCTCGACGCCCATCAGTCGCGCGAGCAGCGAGTGCTCGAAGTACGCCGAGTTGGCCACGCCGGGAGTGAGAACCACCACGGTCGGATCGGCCTCGTTGAGGGCGGCCGATGCGCGCAGTGCTCGCAGCAGGTGCGAGGCGTAGTCGCCGACGGCGCGGACGCGATGGCTGGCGAACAGGTCGGGGAACACCCGGGCCATCGTGCGCCGGTTCTCCATGACGTAGGACACGCCCGACGGCGACCGCAGGTTGTCCTCGAGCACTCGGAAGGTGCCCTGGGCGTCACGAACCAGGTCGATGCCGGCGACGTGGATGCGCACACCGTTGGGCGGTGTGATTCCGACCGCTTCGCGGTGGAAGTGCTCGCAGGAGGTCACCAGCCGCTTCGGTACCACGCCGTCGCGCAGGATTTCCTGGTCGCCGTAGATGTCGGCCAGGAACATCTCGAGGGCTTTGACGCGCTGCTTGATTCCGCGCTCGAGTCGTGACCATTCACCTGCTGCGATGACGCGGGGAACCTGGTCGAGCGGGAACGGGCGTTCCTGGCCCGACAGGGAGAACGTGATGCCCTGGTCGATGAAGGCGCGTCCCAGCGCGTCGGATCTCGCGTCCAGGTCCACCGCGTTCGCCGGGGCGAGTGCAGTGTGGATGCCCTTGTACGGAGTTCGGGTGCGCCCGTCCGCGTCGAACATCTCGTCGAAGGCGAGACTGTACTTGCCGACGTCGGAGTATCCCCCGAACACCCCGTCGAGCTCGGGTTCGACGCGATCCGCTGTCTTGGTTCTGGTCGCTTTGGCCTTGGTGGCGGCATGCGTTGCCGATCGCGGACTCATTCTGGCCATGTTGCTACAGAGACAGGAGTTAGGCGCGGTGGAAGCGTTAAATTCTTGAAACGGTGTTCGGGGAGAGTCCGAATTGGGTTCTGCCCAGCGGTACTGGTATTCTCGATCTTCGGCGCAGGGCTCCAACGCTCAGCAGCAGACTTCGGGCATTCCAGCATGGATCGCCCTGACCGGAATACCGACGAAGACGACAAGGATTTTACGCGTGGCCAATATCAAGTCCCAGAAGAAGCGGATTCTCACCAACGAGCGTGCACGCCTGCGCAACCAGTCGGTGAAGTCCTCGCTTCGTACCGTCATCCGCTCGTTCCGCGAGGCACAGGCTGCGGGCGACAAGGACAAGGCTTCCGAGATTCTTCTCGATGCAGGCCGCAAGCTCGACAAGGCCGCCAGCAAGGGCGTCATCCACAAGAACCAGGCCGCCAACAAAAAGTCGGCACTGGCTCTCGCAGTCAACAAGCTCTGATCCATCACTGAGCTCGATCGAGCCCGCCGCATCCGGTCAGGATGCAGCGGGCTTTTTCGTGCTCTCTGCACTCTGCCGACGCTACCTACCCAGTGATGCGACCTCGGCCACTGCTTTCTCCACCGCATAGTCCGCGTCCGCTGCTTGACCTTTGACGTCTGCATTGAGCTGCGCCACCACGCGCAGCGCCTGGGCTATGGATCGGCCGTTCCAGCCGCGCGCCTGGCCCTGCGCCTTCTTGATCTTCCACGGCGGCATCCCCAGCTCCCCTGCCATTCGGAACGGGTCTCCGCGGCCCGCCGAACCCACCAACGCAATGGTGCGGATGGCATCGGCCAACGCGTCGGCGAGCAGCACGTGCGCCACGCCCCGGTGCATCGCCCAGCGCAGAGCCTCCAGAGCGCCGGCTCGGTCTCCTATCACCGCTTTGTCCGCGACGTCGAATCCGGAGACCTCGGCCTTGCCGGAGTAGTACCGACGCACCGCGGCGAGGTCGACCTTGCCCCCGGTATCGGAGACCAACTGCGAACAGGCCGAAGCCAATTCGCGAAGTTCGTTGCCGACGGACTCGACGACCGCCTCGATCACGTCGCCACTCACCCGGATGTCGGCGGTACGGAACTCTCCGCGCACGAAGTCGATGCGTTCGGCGGGCTTGGTGAGCTTGGCGCACTCGTGCACATGTGCGCCGCATTTCTGCAGCGCTCCGACCATCGCCTTGGCCCGGCCGCCGCCGGAGTGCATGACGACCACCACAGCACCCTCGGGCGGATCGGTAGCCGCGTCGAGTACCAGCGCTGCGGCGTCCTTACCTGCCTCGGCGGCGGCCTCGAGCACGAGAACACGGTCCTCGGCGAACAGCGAGGGACTGAGCAGTTCGGCGAGCTCCGGAGCGCTGGCATCGCCGGTGCGCAACCGCGTGACCGGCAGGTCCTCCCCTGGAATCGCAGCATTCGCACGCACCTGAGCCACGATCGCGGCTACCGCGCGATCCATCAGAAGTTCCTCGTCGCCGAGAACCAGATGCAGAGGAGCCACACTCGAAGTCACGACCATGATCGTGCCATGCGCGGCCGACACACTCGGCATCCGCTTCGTCCGAGCGGTCACCACAGAACGTGTGCCGTCCACATCGCGAGTGCCGCTATCGCCACCGCCGCGGCCAGCCAACGAAACACGGTGAAACGTAACGCCGTCAGCAGCGCGACCGTCGAGAACGCCGCGAGTGCTGCGCCTCCGACGCCGTCGGGGACGACGATGCCCGCGCCCGGCACCGACGCGGCCCTCTCCGCCACCGTGATCAACCACCACAGCGGTGCGGACGCCAGCTGCGCGACCAGTTCCGCCAGCGAGCCGCTGACGGCAGCGATCACTGCCGTGACGATCCCCACCACCGTGATCGGAGCGACGACAGGTGCAACCAACACATTCGCCGCCACTCCCACCACGCTGAACGTTCCGGCCATGGCCGCAACCACCGGTGCCGTCACCGCGTGCGCCGCCGCGGCTACGGCCACCACCTCCGCTGCCGCTCTGGGCCAGCCGCGCGCTCTAAGCCAGTCGACCCAGATCGGCGCGACGAGCACGAGCCCTGCGGTGGCGAACACCGACAGCACGAATCCGACATCCACCGCCAACCTCGGCCACCACGCGAGCAAACCCAACACCGCTCCGCACAGCGCCGGTACCGCCTGCCGCCGTCTGCCGGTGACGAGGGCGAGCAGGCCGATCGACCCCATGATTGCGGCACGCAACACACTCGGCGACGGCCTGGCCACGATCCCGAACGCAACGAGCACGACGAACGCCACCGCAACCGTCGCGCGGGGCCCGATTCCGATACCTCGCAACACCAACAGAACCGCGCCGATCACGATGGAAAAATTTGCTCCGGACACAGCCGTCAAATGCGTCAGGCCTGCCGCCCGGAAGTTCTCGGCCACCGTCTCGTCCAGCCGCGAGACGTCTCCGACCACGAGCCCGGGTAACAGACCTGCACGATCCGGTGGCATCGAATTCTGCGCTACCGCTGCCAGATTCGACCGGAACGTGCCGGCGGTAGCGGAGATCGCCCCGGGCTCGGTCACGGTGACGGGCGCACCCGACGTGCGGATGACGGCCACACTCATGTCCGGTCTGATCGGCGCACCGAGCCGGCCCCGCACGGTGACCTCCTGACCCGGCAGCAGTGCCGACCAACTCGACTCCGGAGCAACGATCGACACCCGACCACCGACGTGCAGTGCCTTGCCGCTCACATCGACGCGCGTCATCTCGGCCTTCACCATCACCGTCGACGGTCCGGCGGACGACAACCGGCGTGGGTCCTCCTCCAACAGCACAGACGCGGTGATCCACGCTCGGTTCTCCGCGGCCGCTGCGACGGGATGTTCGGCCAACGAGCGCATCTGAAGCCAGATCGCACCGCCGAAGCACAGCGCCAGCACGATCACCGCGACCGCACCGGACCGACTCGAACCAGGCAAGGCGCGCCGAATCGACAACCGGTGCAGGGATACTGCGATGAGCAGCACCACCGCAACCGCAGACGCGGTAGCAGCGAGAGCAGCACCCGGGCCTCCGAGAATTCCGATCGCGGTGATCGACCAGCACACCGCAGCGGCCGGGACCAGTCGCACATCGAAGGGCTGACGATCCTCGGTCTGCTCGGCACCGGTCGTGGCGGCCTCGGTGGTCATCCGACGTGCACCAGGTCTCGGATCTTCGCCAGTCGGCCGGGCCCGATCCCGTCCACCTCGGACAGCTGATCCACGGTTGCGAAGCGGCCGTTGGTCTCTCGCCAACCGACGATCGAGGTCGCGGTGACCGGCCCGACCCCGGGCAACGCGTCCAGTTCTGCGACGGTCGCGGCGTTGAGGTCCACCGTCCCATCGGGTGTGGACCCTCCGACACCGACCGGTGCGCCGCTACTACCGTCTGTCGGTGTGCCGATCCCGGATGTCGTACTGCTGACCGGTGGAGGGGCATCCGGCGGCACTGCTCCGACGACGATCTGATCACCGTCGGCGACTCGCGCGGCCATGTTGAGTGCCAGCAGGTCGGCACCCTCCACTGCGCCGCCTGCCGAGGCCAGCGCGTCGGCGACTCGCGAACCCGGTTGCAGCCGAACCAATCCGGGGCTCGTCACGAGCCCGACGACGCTCACCACGAGTTCGGCGTCGGCACTCGGCACCGGATCGACCACGTCGTCGGCATCCGCCGTGTCGTCGGCATCAGCCGTGCCGGTCGCGACCACAGCGAGCGGTGGCGCAGGTGCCGGGGTCGGTGCGTCTCGAAGCACCGCGAATCCCGCCACGAGCACGACGAACACCCCGGCCGCCGCCATCGCCATCGCCCCCGGTTTCCCGGGGTCGACGCGGGCAGATCGCCATCGCGACGGCAGCAAGGCCGACCACGGGGTGCCCGATCGTTCCGCTTGCGGCAGCAGCCAATCCGGTCCGGTGTATCCGGCGTCGGGCCGTGGATCCTCGGGCGCGACGCGATCGCGGTCGGAATCGTGTTGTCTGCGCACGGAGTTCAATCGCGCCACCGTGTGCGCCCGATCGTCGTTGCCGCCCATGCTCGAGGACGCTAGTGCCCGCGATCGGCTCACTCCCCGGTGATTACAGGTCGCCGATTGCCCTGTGTACAACCCGGAGGCTGTGGATGAACCGAGGGCCGGGCCCGGTTATCGGCGTCCCGGAGCCACGACGACACCGACCGCGCCGGGGCCGACGTGAGCACCGAGAACGGCACCGAAGGGGTAGACGTCGATGCTGGTCGAGTGCGGAATTCGGGAGGTCAGCATCGCGGCTACGTCCTCGGCTCGCTCCGGGCACAGCATGTGGTGCACCGCGAGCGCAACCCCCGATTCGTCACCGACCTCGGTCGCGGCAGCGACGGCTGCGTCGACCAGCTTGTTCAAAGCCTTGGACGAGGTGCGCGCCTTCTCCTTCAACACGAGTTTGCCGTCGCTGATGTGCAGTACCGGCTTCATGGCCAGCGCAGTGCCGAGCAACGCCGCGGCGGCACCGATTCTGCCTCCACGTCGCAGGTGGTCCAGTCGATCGACGACGATGAAGCATCGCGAGGTCGCCGACGCGGCGACGGCGTCGCGGTACACCTCGTCCAGTTCTGCTCCCCCGGCGGCCGTCGCGGCCGCAGCGAGCACCGCGAAGCCCAGTCCCATGCCGGCCGAGGCGGAATCGACGACTCGGACGGCCGAGCCCACGTGATCTGCGGCCTGGCGTGCTGCCTCCCACGTGCTCGACAGTCCCCGGGAAATGTGCAGGGCCACCACACCGGCACCTCGACTGCGTTCGAGAGCCGCGGCATAGACCTCGGTCAGCTCGCCCGGGGAAGCCCCCGCTGTGGTCACGGGCTTGCCCGAGGTGGTCTGCTCGGGAATGTCGTCTACGCCCTCGCGATGGTCGATTCCGTCGACCAGCACGTGCAGTGGCACCAACGCGATTCCGCGTTCGGCGGCGAGTATGGCCGGCAGACAGGACGAGGAGTCGGTGACGACGGCGACGGTCATGGCGATCCGGTCACCGATCCGGCGGCGACAGGTCGCAGCACCTCCAGCATCGCCTCGGCGACCGCGACATGGGCGTCCCATCCCCAGTGGATGCCGTCGGGGTTCGCGTTCTCGGACTCGATGTTCGGTCGGACGGCGTCGGCGAGGTCGACCATGGGGACGTTCTTGTCCACGCTCCATGCGCGCAGTGCGCGTACGGCTGGTTCGCGACCCGAGTGCACCTTGCCGTAGGCATCGCAGCGGTGCACCGACGGATAGGTACCGATGACCGGAAGTTCGGGGCGCACGTACGCCAGTGCCGCGCGGGTCTGTTCCAGATACTCGACGCTGAGCCGCGGCGGCAGCGCCACGGGCCAACCGAGATGCGACAGAACAGGTTGCACCGCTTGGTATCCCGCGCGAACCACGCGCCGAAGGGCAGGCGGTCGGACGTATCTGATCTGTTCCCGGAGCGCAGTCGGCAACGGCGACGGGAGTGAATCCATGCCGCCGATTCCGAGTACGACAGCACCGGCACGGGGAATGGCTGCCCACACCCGCGGATCCTGGGTCAGAGCCCACCACGCGTCCCGACTCGTCCAGCCGATGCGCGCAACCAACTCGACCGTCCAACCGAGTTCCGCTGCAACGAGATTGGGCCAGAGCCGCGGATCGTCCACGGGCAGTCCGCCCTCGGGTCCGTAGTAGCTCAGCGAGTCCGCGAGCACGAGCAGCGCGGGCTGCGCCGTCGTGTCAGAGGACGTCACTGGCCACTCGCGCCGAGGCGTTCCACACGTCCAGTCGCCAGGACGGGTTCTCACCGGGCCCGTGCGCACCGAGTTGCACCCAGCTGGTGTTCGCGAGGCCACCGAGCACCGGCCAGCGATCGGTCGGCAGATCGAGCAGCGCGGCGGTCAGTGCCGCGATCAGACCTCCGTGCGCGACGAGGACGAGCGGTCGCTCACTGCCGTCGGCACCCCACTCGGGCACGCCTGCTGCGAGTTCACGAACCAGCGGCACGCTGCGTCGCGCGACGTCGATGCGGCTCTCCCCACCGGGCGGGGCGACGGTGGCGTCGGCGCGCCAGGCCGGTCGCGCACCGGGGGCGATGTCGTCTACCTCGGTGTGGGTGAGTCCCTGCCACTGACCGAGGTGAGTTTCGCGCAGACGCTCGTCCACCGAAACCGCGACACCGGCTGCATCTCCGAGCGCGTTCGCGGTGTCGAGAGCTCGCCGCAGATCCGAGGAGACGATCTTGATCGGCTCACGCGTCGCGAGCTCGGCGGCGGCCGTCTTCGCCTGGCTGCGGCCGAGTTCGGACAGATCGGTGTCGAGCTGACCCTGCATGCGGTCGGTGGCGTTGTATTCCGTCTGACCGTGCCGAAGCAGGATGAGCCGTCTGATCATTGCTCCGATTCCGGAGCCGGATGCTGTCCGAGACCGGGAACCTCGATCGTCGGGCAGTCCTTCCACAACCGCTCGAGAGCGTAGAAGTTGCGCTCTTCGTTGTGCTGGACGTGCACGACGATGTCGGAGTAGTCCAGCAGTGCCCAACGGCCTTCCCTGGTGCCCTCGCGACGGACCGGCTTGTGTCCGGCCTCACGCAGCTGATCCTCGATGTTCTCCACGATCGCGTTGACCTGACGCTCGTTCGGTGCCGAGGCGATGACGAAGCAATCGGTGATGTAGAGCTGATCGGAGACGTCGAGAATCACCACGTCGCCGGCCAATTTGTCGTCGGCTGCGAGCGCGGCGATACGCGCCATCTCGGCGGCTTCGGCTGTTGCAGTCACTTCGGTGTACTCCCACTCGTATGGCTCGGGTTCGCGGTCATTGCGCTGGTGACCGACCCTGCCGGTTGCTTCTTCTGGGGCGCTGGTTCCGACATGGTGACGGATCCGTCGAGACGCTGAGCGCCTCGTGGTCTGTAGAGATTCCTCTTCGAGATGTATTGCACGACGCCGTCCGGTACCAGGTACCAGACCGGCCGATTCTCACCGGCTCGAAGTCGACAGTCCGTCGACGATATCGCGAGTGCAGGGATTTCCATCAATGTGAGAGTGTCCGCGGGCAACGACCGAAGGTGATTGGCGAGATGTTCGACGCCCAGCTCGAACCCGGGACGCGAGACACCGACGAACTTGGCGAGCTCGAACAACTCCTCCCAGTTCTGCCACGTGAGGATCGACTCGAGCGCATCCGCCCCGGTGATGAAGTACAGCTCGGCGTTGGGATGCTGCGACCGCAGATCGCGCAGGGTGTCGACGGTGTAGGTCGACTTCTCCCGATCGACGTCCACCCGACTGACCGAGAAACGCGGATTGGACGCGGTCGCGATGACCGTCATCAGGTAGCGATCCTCTGCCGGGCTGACCGTCTTGCCTTCCTTCTGCCACGGGTTTCCGGTGGGGACGAAGATGACCTCGTCCAGACGGAACTTGTTCGCCACTTCGCTGGCCGCGACGAGGTGCCCGTGGTGAATCGGGTCGAAGGTGCCGCCCATCACGCCCAAACGGCGGACGGACTGCCTACCGGTGTCGTCGCCGGGGTCGGATTCGCGCTGCACAACCACCGATTCTACGGCCGGGGTGCCGCCGGCCGTCACACGCATCACACCGGCAGCAAACGCGAGACCACGGTGGCGAGCTGCTGAGCCGATCGGCACTCGTGCATCGCGATCACGTCGGAGTACACCTTGGCAGCCGAATCGCCGGAACCCCACTGCGATTTCGGTTCGGGATTGAGCCAGTACGCATGTTTGGCCACCGACACGATGTGCGCCAACGCCGGCAACTTCGGCTCGCGGTAGTTGGTGCGGGCGTCCCCGAGAATCAGCACCGAGCTGCGACTGGTGACCGCGTGCGCGTACTTCTCGTCGAACGTCGTCAATGCATGGCCGTAGTCCGAGTGGCCGTCGTACGTCACCAGATCGGACTCGCGAACGATGCGACTCATCGCCGCTCCGAGGTCGGCACCGGAATCGAAGAATCGCGTCACCTCGTCGGTGGAGTCGATGAACGCGAAGATGCGCACGCGCGAGAACTGCTCTCGCAGTGCATGCACCAACAACAGCGTGAAATTGCTGAATCCTGCCACCGAGCCCGAGACATCGCACAACACAACCAGTTCGGGGCGCGCTCGCCGCGGCTTGCGCTCGACCAGGTCGATCGGAATACCGCCGGTGGACATCGACTTGCGCAGCGTACGCCGCAGATCGATCGAGCCGTGCCTGCTTCGGCTGCGCCGCACCGCAAGTCGCGATGCCAACAACCGGGCGAGAGGGGTGACGTTGCGTCGCAGCGCCGCCATCTCCGTGTCCGAGGCCCGCAGGAAATCGACTTCCTCCGCGAGCTTGGGCACCCCGTAGCTCGCCACTCGCTCACGGCCCAGCTTTTCTGCCGACCGACGCCTCGTCTCGCTCTCGATCATCTTGCGAAGGTCTGCGATACGTTGCGCTGCAGTGCGTTTGGCAACCTCGGACTCGTAGTCGTCGGTGGGGCGATCGGGTGCGTCGTCGCTGCGCCCGAGCAATCCGTCGAGAATCTTGCGCAGCAACGTTTCCGGCGCTACGTCGCGCAGCGCCTGATATGCCGAGAACGACGGCCCGTTCGAGGACTTGTACTGTCCGAGTTCCTCGACCATCTGCGCCGCCAGCATCTGGGTCAACTCGGCGGCCTCGGCCGAATCGTCCGAGAGCAGATCGACCAACAGCTCACGGAGAGCATCGATGTCGACGTCGCCGGCATCGGTGCGGGGCAGGGCGGTATCGATCTGCCCCGAGTCCCTGGTACCCGATGCCACCGGAAACCACAGGTCGAACAGGGCGTCGAACACTCCGCGGTGCGTCGGACGGCGCAGCAGTGCACAGGCCAGACCCTCGCGCACGGCCTCCCGATCGAGCAGATCGAGAACCGACAGGACGCGTCCGGCATCGACCGTCTCCGACGGCCCGACCGAAATTCCACGCCGACGCAGTGCGTCGACGAAACCGACGAGGTGACCGGGAATTCCGTGTGGGGCCTGCATGTCAGTTGAGCCGGAGTTCGGCTGCCGCACGAACCTGGTCCGACTGATGCTTGAGCACCACACCGAGTGTGGAGCGAACCGCTTCGTCGTCGAGGGTGTCCATACCGAGCGCCAACAGAGTGCGTCCCCAGTCGATGGTCTCGGCCACCGAGGGCAGCTTCTTGAGCTGCATCGCGCGCAGTACCCGCACGGTCTTGATCATCTGCTCGGCGATCGCCTCGGGTAGGTCGGGAACCCTGCTGGCCAGAATCCGACGCTCGAGGTCGGCGTCCGGGAAGTCCAGGTGCAGGAACAGGCACCGACGCTTGAGGGCCTCGGACAGTTCACGGGTGGCGTTCGAGGTGAGCACCACGAACGGCGTCCGCTCGGCCACGATCGTGCCGAGTTCGGGAATGGTGATCGCGAAGTCGCTCAGTACCTCGAGCAGCAGTCCTTCGATCTCGACGTCGGCCTTGTCGGTCTCGTCGATGAGCAGAACCGTGGGATCGGTCCGGCGAATGGCCTGCAGAAGCGGGCGTGCAAGCAGGAACTCCTCGGAGAACACGTCCAGCTTGGTCGAGTCCCAGTCGGCAGCGGTACCGGACTGGATGCGCAGAATCTGCTTGGCGTGGTTCCACTCGTACAACGCGCGAGCCTCGTCGACACCCTCGTAGCACTGCAGCCGCACCAGTTCGGCCCCGGTCGTCTGCGCGACGGCACGGGCCAGCTCGGTCTTGCCGACTCCCGCCGGACCTTCGATCAGCAGCGGTTTGCCGAGGCGATCGGCGAGAAATACCGAGGTGGCAGTGGCCTTGTCGGCCAGATAGCCCGTCTCGGCCAGGCGCCTCTGGACGTCGTCCACGCTGGCGAACAGCGGGGGTGTCGTCGGTAGGGCACGATCCATGTCACAGCTCCTGATGATCGGGTCTGGCCGGTACTTCGAGGGTTGTCAGTCTCGGACGTGTCCGTCGCCCCACACGGTCCACTTGGTCGAGGTCAATTCGGGCAATCCCATGGGTCCACGCGCGTGCAGCTTCTGCGTCGAGATGCCGATCTCGGCCCCGAAGCCGAACTGCTCGCCGTCGGTGAACGCCGTGGAGGCGTTGACCATCACTGCCGCCGCGTCGACCCGCTGGGTGAACTCGCGCGCGGCACCGATGTCGGCAGCGACGATCGCCTCGGTGTGGCCGGTGCCGTATCGGTCGATGTGCTCGATCGCCTCGTCGATACCGCCCACCACCTTCAGCGCGATGTCGAGTGAGAGGTACTCCTGCGACCAGTCCTCGTCGTGTGCAGGCACGAGCCCGGGCAGATCCCCGTGCACCGTGACGCTGTGCATCTGGAAGGCCTGGAGCAAGCGCGGAACCATGGTCTCGGCGACCGCGGCATCGACCAATACTGTCTCGGCGGCGTTGCAGACACTGACTCGCCGGGTCTTCGCGTTGAGCACGATCTTCTCGGCCGTCTCCGGATCGGCAGAGGCATGGATGTACACGTGGCAGTTTCCGACGCCGGTCTCGATGGTCGGAACCGTGGCGTCGCGCACGACCGCAGCGATCAGACCGGCTCCACCACGCGGAATCACCACGTCGACCAAACCGCGAGCCTGAATGAGGTGCGTGACCGTGGCACGATCGGCACTTCCCAGAAGTTGCACCGCTGCCTCGGGCAGACCGTGACCGCGCAACGCTCCCTGCAGTGCCTCGACCAACGCCGCATTGGACTGCGCCGCCGACGACGAACCGCGGAGCAGCACCGCGTTGCCGGATTTGAACGCGAGGCCGAACGCGTCGACGGTGACGTTGGGCCGGGCCTCGTAGACCATCCCCACCACACCGAGCGGAACTCTCAGCTGACGAATCTCCAGCCCGTTGGGCAGCGTCGAACCGCGGATGACCTCGCCGATCGGATCGGGCAACCCGGCCACCTGACGCAGTCCCGCCGCGATGCCGTCGATGCGCGACGCGGTCAGCCGCAGCCGGTCGAGCAGACCCTCGTCGGTACCGGCCGCTCGCGCGTTCTCGATGTCGACTGCGTTCGCGGCGAGTACCGACTCCGAGGCAGCGACGACGGCATCTGCCGCAGCGTGCAGCACCGCGTCCTTCTCTGCGGTCGTCAGCAGCGCGAGCGCCCGCGATGCGGAGCGCGCTCGGCGTGCTGCGGCGTGCACGTTCTCTCGCTCGTCGGCAGTGCTGGTCACCGGTTCGGCCGAGACGGAAGCTGTCATGAACTACACACTAATAGGGGCCGGGAATGAAGCTGCATCGCCGCGTCGTTGCAGCACAGCGTGAAGATCGTCGACCGAACGTCGGCGCTGCCCGAAGACCGGAGGAACCCCTTGTGAGTGTGCTGTTCGAGCCTCTGACCCTGCGCAACGTCACCTTCCCGAACCGGGTGTGGATGGCACCGATGTGCCAGTACTCGGCCGACGAGGCGGGTGACAACGTCGGTGTCGCGGGCGACTGGCACCGCACCCACCTGGTGAGCCGGGCGATCGGCGGTGCCGGGCTGATCATCACCGAAGCCGCCGCCGTGAGCCCCGAGGGACGCATCAGCCCGTCGGACCTGGGCATCTGGAACGACACCCAGGCCGATGCATTGGCAAAAATCGTCGCCGAGATCTCGTCCTTCGGAACCGTCCCGGGCATTCAGCTGGCACACGCGGGGCGCAAGGCGTCGACCGCTGCTCCCTGGGTGGGTGGCAAGTCCTTGCCGGCCGAGGACCCCCGAAGTTGGGAAACCGTCGGCCCCAGCGAGGTTGCGTTCGGTGACTACGCGAGCCCGCGGGAGGCGACGACCGAGGACATCGCGAAGATCGTCGACGACTTCCGGACCGCCGCCCAGCGCGCGCTGAGGGCAGGATTCCAGGTGGCCGAGGTGCACGGGGCGCACGGATACCTGCTGCACCAGTTTCTGTCTCCCGCCAGCAACACCCGTACCGACTCGTACGGCGGAGATTTCGCGGGCCGCACGCGTCTGCTGATCGAGGTCGTCGACGCCGTGCGTGAGGTGTGGCCCGAGGAGCTGCCGCTGTTCGTCCGGCTGTCGGCCACGGACTGGCTCGACGAGCCCGAGAACAGCGAGCATTCAGCCGAATTGGAGGCTGCGAGCTGGACGTCGGATCAGACTGTCGCGTTGTCGCAGATACTCACCGAGCACGGGGTGGATCTGGTCGACACCTCCACCGGAGGCAACGTGCACGCCACGATCCCGGTCGGTCCCGGTTACCAGGTTCCGTTCGCCCGGCGAATCCAGAACGAGACCACGATGCCTGCCGCTGCGGTCGGCATGATCACCGAACCCAAGCAGGCCGAGGAGATCGTCTCGCTGGGCGAGGCAACGGCTGTACTGCTGGCACGCGAACTGCTGCGTGATCCGTACTGGCCGCGGCGCGCAGCTCGCGAACTCGGCGTCGAGATGCTCCCGGCCGTGGCACCGCAGTACGAGCGGGCCTACTGAGGGCTCACACCACGAACCCGAGCTTCTTGTCCACGACGTTGCGCAGGGGTTCGCCCTTAAAATGCCGAAGTGCGTTGTCCACGAACAACTCCGCGAGCCGCTGCTTCCACCCCAAGGCATCACCGCTCATGTGCGGGGTGACGATGACGTTCTCGGCCGTCCACAACGGGTGGTCGGCCGAGAGCGGCTCGGTGTCGAATACATCGAGTGCAGCCCCCGCGATGTGCCCGGTGGCAAGGTGTGCCAGCAGTGCATCGGTATCGAGCAACTCCCCACGGCCGACGTTGATCACCCGGGATCCGGGCGTCATCGCGGCCAACACCGCGTCGTCGACGAGTCCCCTCGTCTGTTCGGTGAGTGGCGCGACGAGCACCAGATAGTCGGCTCGTGCTGCCACGGCACCCAAATCGTCGCTGGCGTACACGGTTCCGAAGTCGCGATCACCCTCTCTCGCTGTTCGCCCCACGCCCGAGACCGACATCCCCACTGCAGTGAGCAGGGTGGCGATGGCCCGACCGATCGCTCCTGTTCCCACGATCATCGCGTGGGCACCGTCGATTCGTTCGGTCTCGCGGTGCTGCCAGACCTTCGATTGCTGCAGTGCGCGAGAACGTTCGGAGTCCTTGGCGAACGCCAGGATCTGGGCCAGCACGAACTCCGCGATCGGCCGATCGAACACGCCCCGCGAATTGGTCACGATCACACCGGAATCGACCAACTCGTCGAACATCAACGAGTCGACGCCTGCCGCGGCGATGTGTATCCATGTCAGCGAGCCGCAGCGGGGCCACGCGGATCGGACTGCGGGAGAGAAGAAGTCCCACAGCAGCAGCGCGTCGGCCCCGTCGACCGCATCACCGAGGGTGTCGGCGGTGGCGTACCGGACGTCGGCGACCTCCGCGACGGAGTCGAGACCGTCGGGAAGGTCGCCGGCGTGCAGAACGACGAGAACAGGTGCCACTACTTCTTCTTGTATCCGACGAGTTCGACGCCGGACGCGGCCACCTCGTCGTCGTTGTCGCCGGGGCACTGGGTTCCGCGCAACGAGCGGCCGGCGGTTTCCGGCATCAGCAGAATCGGCACGAAGGCGATGGCAGCCGCGATCATCATGTACCAACCCGGGACCAGGTTCGATCCGGTTCGGTCGATCAGGAACGTCAGGATCAGCGGAGCCGTACCGCCGAAGAGCGCCGTCGAGACGTTGTACCCGATGGCGAACGCTCCGTAACGCACCTGAGTCGGAAACAGTGCTGGCAGGGTCGACGACACACAGGAGCACATGATCACCAGCAACACTCCGAGACCGAGCAGGCCGACGCTCTGGCCGATCAGTCCGGTGTTGATGATCAGCAGGAACAGCGGAACGCTGAACACGAAGTACCCGATGCAGGCCGCCAGCAGCAACGGCTTTCGGCCCACTCGGTCGGACAGCGCACCGATGGGGTTGATGATCGCCATCATGATGATCATGATCGCCACGAGGGTGAAGTTGGACTGAGTCGTACTGTGCCCCAACGTGTCGCTGAGATACGAGGGCAAGAACGTCAGCACCGTGTAGTAGGCGATGTTGAGCAGCAGCACGAATCCCATCAGGATCAGGATCCGCTGCCAGTACGTCATCGTGGTCTTGAGCGAGGCCATGGCCCCACCTGCGCCTTCCTCGACCGTACCGCCGTCTTCCTTGGCCTCGGCGAACACGGGAGAATCCTCGAGCCGGGTACGCAACCACAGTGCGACGATGCCGAGCGGCAGAGTCACCAGGAACGGGATTCGCCAGCCCCACGCCTCCATCGTTTCGTCGCCGAGCGCGACGTTGAGCAGGGTGCACAGGGTGGCACCGCCCACGGTTCCTGCGAGGGTGCCGAATTCGAGGAACGATCCGAAGAATCCGCGGCGCTTGTCCGGCGCGTATTCGGCCATGAACACAGCTGCGCCGCCGTATTCACCACCGGTGGAGAAGCCCTGCACCAATCGGCAGACGAGCAGCAGCAGCGGTGCGGCGATGCCGATGGTGTCGAACGTCGGCAGCACGCCGATGGTCGCTGTTGCCAACGTCATCATCGAGACGGTCAGAACCAAGACCTTCTGGCGTCCGATGCGGTCTCCGAGTGGGCCGAGCACGATGCCGCCGATGGGGCGGATGATGAACGACGCGGCCAGCACGGCGAACGTGGAGAGCAGGCTCGCTCCCCCGTCCTCGGACGGGAAGAAGTTGGCGGCGATGTACACGGCAAGGTAGCCGTACACCGCGTAGTCGAACCACTCGACGGCGTTACCGAGCGCGGATCCGCCGATGGCGCGATGGAGAACCTTGGTCTCGTCCGGGCTCAGAGTGTCGGTGCTCGGGGGATATCCGGTCGGCGATGCTGCCGACCCTGATTTTTCGGTCACGGTCGAAATACCTCTCGCTTTTGTGGTCAAAGTGGAGCGTCGGTGTGGTACTTCGCAGCGTTCGACATTACGACGATGCGGAACATACGGTTCGGCCCACCCCCTCGTGCAACGCTAAAGCGCTGGTAGCGCAGCAATTCTGGTGGCGATCAACGCGTACGCCCTTGCGCTGTCGGTCAATTGCTGCACGGCGACGGACTCGTCCGGCCGATGTGCTTGGCTTTCGATCTCCCCCGGACCGAGCACGACGGTCTTGATACCCATCTGTTGTGCCACGAAACCACCATCGCACGATGCGGTCCAGATGTCAGTCGAACGTGCAGATCCGGTGTCGAGGACCGATTGCACTGCGGTGGTGACCAATCCATCGCTCACGCTGGTCAGAAAACCCGGCATCTCCATCGCGATTCCGATGCGGACGTCGATGTCGCGGCCGGTCACCCCGGCCGATTCGATGCGCGATCGCAGGTCGCCGACAACACCGGCAGCGCTCTCTCCCGGTACCAGACGGCGGTCGACGGTGAGCACGCAGCGATCGGCGACCATCGAGGTGCCGGTGCCTCCGGTTATCGTCCCCACATTCCACGTGGCCGGACCCAGATCGCGGTCGGGATTGGCATCCAACTCGGCCTGGGAGCCCTCGATGATCCCGATGATGCGCGCTGCCGCGGAAATTGCGTTGGCCCCGTTGCGTGGCTGCCCCGCATGCGCGGAACGGCCACGCACCTCGATCTCCAGATTTGCCGCCCCTCGGCATCCGACGATGGTGACCAGGTCCGTCGGCTCTGCCACCACGCAGCAGCTGTACTTCCGGTGCGGAAGCGCGGCGACGAATGCTCGGATACCGAGACCGGTGTCCTCCTCGTCGACCAGACACGCCAAGGTCATCGGATACTCGTCCGCGAGACCGGCACGGTGCACTGCCGTCATCGCCGCGACCACTGCGGCCAGGCCGCCTTTCATGTCGCAGGCCCCGCGGCCGAAGATTCGGCCGTCTCGAACGACTGCGGAGAACGGATCGGTGGTCCAGCCCGTACCCGCGGGAACCACGTCCGAGTGGCCGACGAACAGCACTCCCGGCCGCTCGTCGGATCCGATGGACACGATGACGTTGGGTCGCCCCGGAGCCACCTCGACGGTCCGCACGTCGAATCCCAGTGCGCGACAGTGCTCGGCGAGCACCTTCGCGGTCTTCTCCTCGGTGTCGCCGGGGTTCTCGCCGCCGGCGTCGATCAATGCCGTAGTCAGAGAGACGATCTCGTGCTCGTCGATCGAACGGAGAAGAGCGCCTTCGGAAGTCGAAACGGTCATCGGGTGGGATCGGAGGCGAGCAGGTGCTTCGACTTGTCCACCGCTGCCGCCAGCCGTCTGATTCCCTCGTCGATGCGTTCGGGCGTCGACGAGGCGAAGCACAGCCGCAGCGAATCGTGGAATTTCCCACCCACCGACAACGCCGGCCCGGGTATGTAGGCCACACCCTCTGCCAGCGCCGTCTCGAACAGGTCCTGCGTCGAGAAGTCGACGTCGTTGCCGCGCAACGTCGCCCAGAGAAAGAACCCACCCTCGGGATCCGTCGTGGACATCGACTCGCCGAAGTACTTGTCGATGCTGTTCTGCATCGCGACCTTGCGGGGCAGGTACACCGAGGCCAACGATCGAAGATGCTCGTCGAGCAGGCCGCGCCGGATGTACTCGGCCACCATCCGCTGACCGGGCAGGTTGGTGCACGTGTCCATGGCCTGCTTGGCGTTGACGATCAACTGCCGTGCCTCCGGTGCGGCGTCCACCCACCCCACGCGCAGGCCTGGGGCGATCATCTTGGAGAAGGTCCGCACAGAGAAGATCAACGGGTCGTTGGGACTGAGCGTGCCAAAACTGGGAATCGGATCACCCGAGAAGCGGAGCAGGCCGTACGGATCGTCGTCGAGAATCACCGATCCCCACCGGTGCGCCAGCTCGATCAGCAGCTGTCGGCGCTCGAGCGACAGGGTGACCCCGGACGGGTTCTGGAAGTTGGGGATCACGTAGATCATCTTCGGCACCCGACCAGCACGCTCGACGAGCTCCGGCAATGCCTCGACGATGAGGCCGTCACTGTCCATCGGGGCCTCGAGAATGTCGCCTCCGTAGCTGAGCACGGTGGCGGTTCCGTTGGTGTACGTGGGACTTTCGACGATCACCAGGTCGCCCGGATCGACGAACAGCTTGCACGCGATGTCGAGCCCCTGCATTCCGCCGGAGGTGATCACCACTCGCTCCTCGGACGTGGGTTCGCCGACCGAATCGAGGTACGAGAGCAACGCGTCGAGCAAGCCGGGATCGCCCTCGGTGGCACCGTAGTCGAACGCGTCGGCAGTCAGTACGCTGCCGGCGATCTCGGTGAACGCAGCGGCCGGAACGGTCTCGGCTGCAGGAGATCCCATGGCGAATCTGACGATGTCGTGCTTCTGTGCAGCGAGGAGCGATGTCGAGGAATCGATCACCGATCCCACCAGTTTGTCGGTCCGCAGGGCCCAGGGAATGGCAGGAGTGGAGCCTGCGGAACGACCGGTTGGGGCAGGAGTGGAGCCTGCGGAACGACCCTTCGTGGCAGGAGTGGAGCCTGCGGAACGACCCTTCGTTGATGCGGTCATGCTCACTCCTTCGTCAGTAGTTCTCGGGGGTATGCGGTGAAGGTTTCGAGGCCGGTTTCGGTGACGCGAACGGCCTCGGATACTTCGTATCCGTAGTCGTCCATCCACATTCCGCCGATGATGTGGAAGGTCATGTTCTCGGCGAGCACCGTCTCGTCGTCGGTTCGCAGGCTCACGGTGCGCTCACCCCAGTCGGGTGCGTAGGCGATGCCGATCGAGTAGCCGATGCGCGACGGTTTGTGCAGTCCGTGCTTGGCCAGGCTCGTGTTCCATACCTGGGCCAGTTCGGTCGCGGTGACGCCTGCCTGCACGGTCGCGAGCACGTCGTTCAGTGCTTCTCCGGTGGACTTGGCGAGGTAATCCATACGCGGACTCGGCTTTCCGAGCACGATCGTGCGGGCCATCGGGATGTGGTAGCGCCGAAACACTCCGGCCAGTTCGACGACGGTGGTCTCGCCGCGCACGAAGGGTTGATGCGACCAGGTCAGATGTGGGGTGTCGGCTCCGGCACCGGTGGGCAGCATCGGGACGATGGCCGGATGGTCGCCGCCGAACTCCTCGGTGCCGCGTACCTGTGCGTTCATGATGGCCGCGGCCGCGTCGCACTGCCGTTCACCGACCGAGATCGATTGGTACGCAGCCGACATCGCCGATTCGCAGACTTTCGCGGCGCCGCGCATCAGGGCGATCTCCGCGGGCGATTTGACCACGCGCACCCAGTTGATGAGCTCGTAGGAGTCGGTGAAGCGATATTCGGGCAGCGACTTCACCAGTGCCTCGAAAGCCTTGGGACTGAAGTAGTACGAGTCCATCTCCAGCCCCACCTGGCCGTGCTCGAAGTTGTTCACCAACCCCAGTTCGCGCAGTTTCGCGGCAACCCAGACGAACGGGTGCGTGTCCTTGCGCTGCACGAACGTTTCGGGATAGCCGAACGTCCGATCCTGCGGCAGCCACGACGTGCGGAACGCGCCGTTGGCGTCCATCTCGCGGGCGAAGAAGTACATCTCTCCCTCGAGGGGCACGTACAGCATCTGCGGGGTGTAGAACGAGAGCGCGTTGTATCCGAGCAGGTAGTAGAGGTTCGCGGGATCGGTGACGATGAGCGCGGTGAGGTTCTGCGCTGCCATCCGCTCGCGGACGGCAGCGAGCCGGAAGGCGTACTCCTCGTCGGTGAACGTGATCGGCGTGCTGTTCGGAACATCGGGGTACCGAGCGAGGCCGGGGGCGGCCCGTCCTGTGGTCTCGTCGGGTCCGAGTGCGGTGACGTAGGCGGCGTCGGGTGTGTCGTTCACGGGCACCCCCTTCAGTGAGGTCGGTTTAGTAGATTGTTGACAATCAGGCTAGGCGCTGGCGTGAGAGGTTCGCAAGACTTCGGATGTAAATGCTGTGTTGCCGAACCGGCGACTATCCAGGAGTGGCCAGTGCCGAGTGTTCGGCCTGCTCTTCGACCATGGCACGGGTCAGGTCGTGGATGGCGGTGTCCATGTGCTCGTGCACGCCCTTTTCCAGTGCGTCCCAATCCGATCCGAGCAACAGGTCGACGATCAGCTGGTGTTCCTCCACCAACGCCTCGGGCCGGTAGTACGCAGTTTCGAGGTTGGCCATGCAGATACGTGCCTCCGCAGCGAGCGTGGCGTACATGCGCGACATTCGGCTGTTGCGCGTCGCCGCAACCAGTGCGGTGTGAAACGCCAGATCCCGTTCGGCAAGACCTCGCCAATCCGCCCGATCGATGAACGGCTGCATCTGCATCACGATGGCCGAGAGCTCGTCGGCAGCCGACACCAGGCGCGCACGATCCCCGTGCACCAGAGTCCACGCGGCACCGACCTCGATGGCCGCGCGGGATTCGTAGATCTCGGTGACATCCTCACTGCTCAGCTCGACGACGAACACGCCGCGATTTCGGTAGCTGACGAGCAGCCCCTCCTGATTGAGGCGCTGCAGCGCCTCCCGCACCGGCCCCCGCGAGATCTCGAGTTCCGCGGCGACGTTGGCCTCGTTGATCTGCTCCCCGGGGGCGTAGGACCCGTCGATGATGCGGTCGCGAATCTGGTCGGCAATGACCATCGACGTGTTGCGTGCGTCGATGGGCGTCAATCGTCTCGAACTGGGCATGATCGAAAACCTCTCTCAGCCTCGGGGAATGGCGAAGTATTTGTACTCCAGAAACTCGTCTATTCCGACTTTTCCGCCCTCGCGGCCGAGTCCGGACTGTTTGACGCCACCGAACGGCGCAGCCGGATTGGACACCAGACCCGTGTTGAGGCCGACCATTCCCACCTCGAGGCGCTCCCCCATTCGCAGAGCCCGGTCGATGTCCTGGGTGAAGACGTATCCGACGAGTCCCCATTCGGTGTCGTTCGCGAGGGCGATCACTTCGTCCTCGGTGTCGAACGGGACGATTGCAGCCACCGGTCCGAAGATTTCCTGGGACATCAGATCCGACGTCGCATCGACGTCGGTGAGGACCGTCGGCGGGTAGAAGTAGCCGGGTCCGTCCGGGGCCGTTCCCCCGACGATCGCACGTGCGCCACGCCGAAGTGCGTCGTCGACGAGTGTCTGTACCTTGGCGCGGCCCGCCTCGTCGATCAGCGGACCCACCTCGGTTCCGTGCGCACTACCGGCCCCCACCGACAGCGCACCCATGCGCTCGGCGAGCTTGTCCGCGAACTGCGCTGTGACACTGCGGTGTACGAAGAACCGGTTGGCGGCGGTGCACGCCTCACCCATGTTGCGCATCTTGGCGACCATCGCACCGTCCACGGCGCGGGCGAGGTCGGCGTCGTCCATGACGATGAAGGGTGCGTTGCCGCCGAGCTCCATCGAGGTGCGCATCACCGTCGACGCAGCTTGCTCGAGCAGAATCTTGCCCACCGCAGTCGATCCGGTGAAGCTGATCTTGCGGGCCGCACCGCTGCTCATCCACGAGCCCACCACGCCCGACGCGTCGGTGGTGGTCACGACGTTGACCACTCCCGCCGGAACACCCGCGTCGTGCAGAATTTCCGCCAGAGCCAGTGCGGTCAGCGGCGTCTGCTCGGCCGGCTTGAACACCACCGTGCATCCCGCAGCCAACGCCGGTCCGATCTTGCGAGTTCCCATGGCCAACGGGAAGTTCCACGGAGTGACGAGAATGCACGGACCCACCGGTGCCCGGGTGACCACGATGCGGTTCTTGCCGTCTCCGGTGAGGGTGTGATCGCCCGAGATGCGCACCGCTTCCTCGGAGAACCAGCGGAAGAACTCGGCACCGTACGCCACCTCACCGCGAGCGTCGGCCAGTGGCTTTCCCATTTCCGCGGTGATGATCTCGGCGAGCTCCTCTTGCCGCGCCATGATCGATTCGTATGCTCTGCGCAGGATTTCGCTGCGTGCCCGCGGCGCAGTCGCGGCCCAGTCGGCGGCGGCATCGACCGCTGCGGCCATGGCGTTCTCGGCATCGACGATGCCGCCGTCGGCGACCCTGGCGATGACCTCGCCGCTGGCGGGATCGACGACATCGAATCGGGCATCGGATGCCGCGGCAGTCCACGCGCCCCCGACGAACAGTTCGGTCGGAGCGGTGATCGTGGGACGTGTGAGGCTGGTCGAACTGGCGGTCATGGCCGCGGTCCTTTCGTCGAACGTGGATCGAGTACTTGCGCCAGGTGTACGGACGCATCGCTGGTCAGGTCACCGGTGAGTTGACGCACCTGCATGTGGCAAGAGAATCCGTCGGTCAGAATCGGGGTGTCGGGCTCGGCTGCGCGAACCGCCGGGGCGAGGGCCTGCTCGGCCACGGCCATGCTGAGCTCGTAGTGCCGAGACTCGAAGCCGAAGTTCCCTGCCACGCCGCAGCATCCGGTGGCCTCGCGCACCGCCTCGATACCGACGGCGGCCAACGCCGTGCGCTGGGTGGCGTTGCCGAACACCGCGTATTCGTGGCAATGGGTCTGCACCGTCACCGAATCGGGAACCTCGGCCGAGGGCACCCACCCGGCAGCGGCCTGGTCGATCACCGCGCCGGCGAAACTCTGCACCCGCGCCGCGACCCGTCTCGCGGCCGCGGTGGGAACCAGCTCCGGCATGTCCTTGCGGAACGCCGCAGCGCAGCTCGGTTCGGTGACGACGATGGGTCGGTCGGTGCCGTCGTCCAGTGCAGCAACGGCTTTCGTGAGGTGCTTGCGGGCGGCCTTCAGCTGGCCCGTCGAAATCCAGGTCAGGCCACAGCACACGTCGGTCCGGCATTCGGTGCTGCGGCCGGAATCCTCGAGCACGCGCTGCGCCGCGCCAGCGACCTCGGGCCGAAAACCCTGGGTGAACGTGTCGACGACCAACACCACGTCGGCGGCGCGGCCTCCGCCGATCCGTATTTCGTCAGCAAGTTCCTTCGCCGACGCGAAGCGCGGCAACGGCCGCTCGGTGGTCAGCCCACCGAGTCGAGCCGCCAGCGCCGCGATGCGCGGGGTGAGCAGACGGTTGAGCAGCGGTGCCGTTCGATGTGTCACCTTCAGCCAGCGAGGCAACCAGCCCAGCGAGTAGTGCGAGAGCGGCCGCAGTCGCCCCGCATAGTGGTGATCGAGGAACTCGGACTTGTACGTCGCCATGTCCACGCCGACCGGACAATCCGACGAACAGGCCTTGCAGGACAGGCACAGGTCGAGCGATTCGGCTACGTCCTTCGATGCCCATCCGTCGGCAACGGTCGGCGAACTGCGCACCATCTCCTGCAGCACTCGGGCCCGGCCGCGCGTCGAGTCCTTCTCGTCGCCGGTCGCCCGGAAACTGGGGCACATGACGCCTCCCGACGTCGTACGACACTTGCCGACGCCGACACACGACTGAGTGGCGTGCACGAACGGATCCAGATCTGCCCGCGTTCCGATCTGGTGCAGATCGAAGGTCGTCTTCCATTCCCGCTGCGGGATGCCCTGCAGCATGAGGTTGTCCATCATCGGTTCCGGATCGGTGATCGAACCCGGGTTCAGAATCCCGCGGGGATCCCAGATGCGCTTGAACCGCGCGAAGGCGTCGAGCATGCGCGGCGAGTACATCACCGGGAGCAGTTCCGACCGGGCCCTGCCGTCACCGTGCTCGCCCGACAGGCTGCCCCCGTGCTTGACCACCACCCGCGCGGCGGCGCGCAGGAAGTCGTACATCACCCGTCGCCCGGCGTCGGTGCGCTGATCGAACGTGATGCGTACGTGCATGCAGCCGGCACCGAAGTGTCCGTACATCACGCCGGTCAGATCGTGTTCGGCCAGAAGCGAGTTCAGGTCGGCGAGGTAGGCGGACAGGTTCTCGGGTGCGACGGCGGCGTCCTCCCAGCCACCCCAGGACTCGACTCCGCTGGCGAGTCGAGTCGCCAGACCTGCGCCGTCCTCACGTACTCGCCACAGCGCTGTTCGATCGGCCGGGTCGGTGACGATGCGGCCTTCCTTGACGCGGCCGAGACGACCGAGCGCCTCGAGCAGACGGGCCGCTTTGTCCTCGACCTCGGCCGTATCGGCCCCGTCGAGGTCGACGTAGAGCCACGCGTTTCCCGCAGGCAGACCGCGGATGGAATCCGGTCCGCGCCGGTACTCCATCGTCTGGGCGATGTTGTCGTCGATGCCCTCCACCGCGGCAGGCGAGAACTCGAGGATGGCCGTCACGTCGGCGGCAGCAGCCACCACGTTCTCGTATCCGAGGCAGAGCAACAACGCCGCAGGAGGCACGGGAACGACGGCGACGGTGACCGAAACGATCACCGCGCACGTGCCCTCGCTCCCGACGAGTGCACGAGCAACGTCGAATCCGTTCTCGGGCAGTAGATGCGAGAGGTGAAATCCGGACACCTGTCGCGGTATGCGGCCCAACTCGACTCTGAAGAGCGCGAGGTTGTCGGCCGCGAGGGACTGCAACTCGCGCGAGATACGTTCGGCTGCATCGGTTGCCGCCGCATCCTCCGAATGCACTGCCTCCACACCGCTACGGGTCACCCGAAGCAGGTGCCCGTCGGCGGTGACCACGTCCATGGCCACCGTGTGGTCGGCTGTTCGTCCGTAGCGCACCGAGTGATTGCCGCACGCGTCGTTGCCGACTGCCCCGCCCACCGTCGCGCGTGTCTTGCTGGACGGGTCGGGTGCGAAGGTGAACGTCCCCGAGGTGCGCGCCACCAGTTCACGCTGCAACTCCGAGATCACGATTCCCGGCTCCACCACCGCGGTCCGCGCGTCGGTGTCCACCGAGATCACGCGGTTCATGTGGCGGGAGAAGTCGATCACGATTCCGCGGCCGATCGCGTTGCCAGCCATGGACGTTCCGCCGCCGCGGCCGATCACTGCGACTCCCGCGGCCCCGCACAGCACCATCACGGAGGCGACCTCGTCGGCGCTACGGGGGAAGACCACAGCCGCAGGCGGAATTCGGTAGTTCGAGGCGTCGTAGGAGTACTCGGCGAGCCGTCGAGACGAATCGTCGATCTCGATACCCATCTCCAGCACTCGCTGCACGAGTGCCGGCACCGGGGACCGCACCGGAGCAGACGTCACAGCACGTTCTTCAGCGTGCGCGACAACGCGTCCAGGCCCTGCCGCATCTCGTCGTCGCTCACGATCAGCGCCGGGATGATCCGGACCACGTTGCCGAGCGCGCCGCAGGTCAGCAGCAACAACCCCTCGTCGATCGCACCCTGTTGCACGCGCAGGGCGGCCGCAGCATCGGGATTGCCTGCGCTGTCGACGAATTCGAGTGCCTGCATCAGGCCGAGTCCACGTGCATCACCGATGGCGGAGTGCTCGGACTTCAGTGCCAGCAGGCCGTCGAGCAGAACTCGGCCCTGCGCGGCAGCGTTGTCGACCAGACCTTCCTCACGCACGACGTCGAGCGTGGCGACACCCGCGGCAGCGGCGACGGCATTGCCGCCGTACGTGCCGCCCTGCGATCCGGGCCACGCCTTGCCCATCAACTCCGTCGATGCCGCGATGGCCGAGATCGGGAATCCACTGGCCAGACCTTTCGCGGTGATGACGATGTCGGGTGTGATGGTCGAATGCTGGTGGCCCCAGAACTTTCCGGTGCGCCCGACTCCTGCCTGGACCTCGTCGACGATGAGGACGATTCCGTGGGTGTCCGCCCGTTCGCGAAGTCCCTCGAGAAACTCGGGAGGCGTAGGTAGGTAACCGCCGTCACCGAGTACCGGTTCGATGATGAACGCAGCGGTATCCGCGGGGCTGGACATCGTCATCAGCAGGTAATCGAGTTCCTTGAGCGCGAAGGCGACCGCGGTGTCCATGTCCCAGCCGTACCGGAAGGCGTAGGGAAACGGTGCGATGTGCACTCCGCCCATGATCGGTGAAAATCCGGAACGGAACTTGGTGCCCGCGGTGGTCAACGACGCGGCCGCTACCGTGCGTCCGTGGAACCCCCCGTGAAAGGCGATGATGTTGGGCCGTCCGGTTGCCATGCGCGCCAACCGAATCGATGCCTCGACGGCCTCGGACCCGGAGTTCGCGTAGAACACGCTGTCCAGCCCCGCGGGCAACACCTCGCCGAGCTTGTCGGTCAGCGCCAGAAGCGGCTGATGCATGACGGTCGTGTACTGCGCGTGGATGATCTTGCCCACCTGCTCGCGCGCGGCCTCGACCACGCGGGGATGGCAGTGCCCGGTACTGGTGACGCCGATACCGGTGGTGAAGTCGAGGTACTTGCGCCCGTCCGTGCCGATGATCCAGCTGCCCTTTCCGTGATCGACGACGATCGGGGTCGCCTGCTTGAGTGCCGGGCTGAGGTGGGTGCGAGTCGACGCTGTCATGCGTGCCATCGTCACCCACCGAATTCAGATTGTCAACAATCTGCAATTGGCAGTTCGGGGTCAGGGCCGACTGCCGGAGCGATACAGTTCGTCGGTGTCCGCTTCGAACCCCCGCATCGTCGTTCTCGGCAGCATCAACATGGATCTGATCACCCGGACTCCCTCCCTGCCCGACCCCGGTGAAACAGTGCTGGGCACATCGTTCACCACCTCACCGGGCGGCAAAGGCTCCAACCAGGCCATCGCCGCCGCCAAGGCCGGCGTTCCCGTGTCGTTCATCGGAGCGGTCGGAGACGACGAATTCGGTGAGACACTGCGCCGAACACTGTCCAGCGCGGGCGTGGACGACCGAGCGCTACGTACGGCACCGGGTTCGAGCGGAATTGCCGCCATTTCCGTCGACGATCACGCCGAGAACAGCATCGTCGTCGTCCCCGGGGCGAACGAACACGTTCGGGACCTCACCGACGACGACCTCGCCGTCATCTCTGACGCCGCTATCCTGTTGTGTCAGTTGGAAATTCCGCTCGATACCGTGGTGACCGCATTCCAGTACGCCCGATCTCGCGGCGTGGTGACGATGCTGAACCCGTCACCGGTTCAGGATTTGCCCGACGCCCTGGTGGCGGCCACCGACGTGCTCGTAGTCAACGAAGCAGAGGAAGCCCGTCTCGGAAACCGAGTGAACGAAGTGGCGCACGTGATCACCACACTCGGTGCCAGAGGCGCTCGATACCGCGGCTCGGAATCGTTCGAGGTCGCCGCTCCGCGCGTCGACGCCGTCGACACCACCGGTGCCGGCGATGCATTTGCCGGAGCACTGGCCGCGTCCTGGTTCGACGGCCCGCGAACGGCAGTCGAATGGGCCTGCGCTGCCGGGTCTTTCGCCGCGACAAGGCCTGGTGCGAGTACGTCCTCGGGTACTCGCGAAGACATCGACGCACTACGAGATGCGGCCGCAGGATGAATGCCCCCGACCTCGACGAGCTCCGACTTCTACGTCGCGCGCGAGACCGGATGGATCGCGAATTCGCCGAGCCACTCGACGTCCCCATGCTGGCACGCACAGCACTGATGTCCACCGCGCACTTCGGTCGCCGCTTCCGCGAGGCCTACGGCGAGACGCCCTACGCACATCTGATGACTCGACGGATCGAACGCGCCAAGGCCTTGCTGCGCCGCGGCGATGTGACCGTCACCGAGGCGTGCTTCGCGGTGGGCTGTACCAGTCTCGGATCGTTCAGTTCGCGGTTCACCGAGATCGTCGGCGAGACACCGAGCGCATACCGCGCCCGCGACCACCGTGACAGCCGGGCGGTGCCGACGTGCACGGCCATGATTCTGGGTCGGCCGATGCGCCGCACTGTGGCTGCCACCGAACCGAGCAGAATCGAAGAAGCATCGACGGCCGGAGCGTCCTAGCCTTTCCCCATGTCACTTTCACTGAGCCACGTACACGTCTACACCGACGACCCCGATGCCTCGTTGGCGTTCTATCGCGACGCTCTGGGACTCGAGGTCAAGAGCGAGGTTGCCAACGACGGCTACCGCTGGATCACTCTGTCCACCGACGACCAGCCCGAAATCGAGATCGTCCTGTCGCAGCCCCACGCGGGCCGGTCGCAGGAACTCGGCGATCAGATCGCGGCCCTGCTCGCCAAGGGCGAGCTTCCGGGCCTGCTGTTTCGTGCCGACGACCTCGATACGGCCTTCGAGAGAATTCGCGCGGCGGGCACCGCCGAGATTCTGCAGGAGCCGACGAGTCAGCCGTGGGGTGCGCGCGACGCGGCATTCCGTGACCCCGCCGGCAACATGGTGCGCGTCAGCCAGGCGTGAATTCGTCCTCGTATCGACCGTCCTACATCGACGACGCGAGCGCCAGGCCGCCTGCGCACGCGAGTACGGACGCGAGCACGGTGACTGTCACGTTGACGGCGGCATCGCGTCGACGCCCCTGCTGGAGCAACCGCACGGTCTCGACACTCGCCGTGCTGAAGGTGGTGTACCCGCCGCAGAACCCGGTACCGATGACGGCTTGAACGTCGGTGGAGCCGGCTCGGAACATCACCCATCCGGCCAGCACACCCAGCAGAAACGATCCGGACACGTTGATGCCGACCGTCGCCCAGGGAAAGCTCGTCCGCGCCGCGAGACGTGATTTCACTTCAGCGTCGACGACGAAGCGAAAGACTGCCCCCAAACCGCCGGCCGCCGCGATCCACAGAGCGATCATCGAACCACCCTGCCTGCCAGCACGATTCCAGCCCAGGCCGCAAGTATTCCGAGAATCACGCTGACCACTGCGTATGCCATTGCCAGTCCGGTGAACCCACCTCGAATCCCGTCCACCGTCTCAAGGGCGAAGGTGCTGTACGTGGTGAACGCGCCGCAGAAACCGGTACCGAGCAGCAGCCGTAACCTGCGCCGAACTCCTGCATCGGGCCCGCCGCGAACCAGCGACTCGAGCAGAAGTCCGAGCACGAACGCACCGGCGATGTTGATTCCGAAGGTGGCCGTCGGCCATTGCGACGCCGAGTGCGGAAGCTGCTCCTCGATCACGTAGCGGACCGCCGTGCCCGCCGCACCACCGACGAACACCACGGCCAGTGCCCAGAGGTGACGGTGCACGGGCCCCTGGTCGGCCGGCATCGAATCGGAATCGGGATCGATCACCGCTGGTCCTCTCGGGCTGCACGGTCCGACCGTTTCCGACCGGCCCGCGTTGGATGTCGGATGCTTGCTGCACGATGGAGCCTATGACAACGACCACGGAGCCCACGACCGGGAACTTGCGCGCGAGCGCCGAAGAGTTGTTGCGCGAACTCGCCGGCCCGGCTGCGGTGCTGCGGGAAGACCAGTGGACGGCCATCGAGGCCCTCGTCGTGCACCGGCGGCGGGCGCTGGTGGTGCAGCGGACCGGTTGGGGCAAGTCGGCGGTCTACTTCATCGCGGCGAAACTGCTTCGCGCACAGGGCCTCGGTCCGACGGTGATCGTCTCTCCACTGTTGGCGTTGATGCGCAACCAGGTTGCGTCCGCCGAGCGGGCGGGCGTCCGGGCTGCCACCATCAACTCGGGCAACATGACCGAGTGGGACGACATCCATCAGCAGGTCGCCTCGGGCGAGCTCGACGTGCTGCTGGTCAGTCCGGAGCGATTGAACAATCCAGATTTCCGCGATCAGGTGCTGCCGTCCCTGGCAGGCGATGCGGGCCTGGTCGTGGTCGACGAAGCACATTGCGTCTCCGACTGGGGCCACGATTTCCGGCCCGACTATCGACGTATCAGAACCCTGATCGCCGAGTTGCGTGACGGTATCCCCGTGCTCGCGACCACAGCGACGGCGAACGACCGCGTGGTGGACGACGTCGCCGCACAGCTGGGTGTCGGCGGCGGCGACACGCTGGTACTGCGCGGCGGGCTCGCACGCGACTCTCTGCGCATGGCGGTGGTGAAGATCGACAACGCCACCGAACGGGCCGCGTGGCTCGCCGATCACCTGAAAACCCTGCCGGGTTCGGGAATCATCTACACGCTGACGGTCTCGGCCGCGAAGGACCTCGCGGCGCTGCTCACCGATCAGGGCCACGTCGTAGCGTCGTACACCGGTCAGACGGATCCGACCGAGCGCGAATCGCTCGAAGGTGACCTGCTGGCCAACCGAGTCAAGGCCCTCGTCGCCACGTCCGCACTGGGCATGGGCTTCGACAAGCCCGATCTCGGCTTCGTCGTGCACATGGGGGCACCGTCGTCCCCGATCTCGTACTACCAGCAGGTCGGCCGAGCCGGTCGCGCCACCGAGCGCGCCGATGTGGTGCTGCTACCCGGTCACGAGGATCGCCAGATCTGGAGCTACTTCGCCTCCGTCGCGTTCCCCCGCGAGCATCTGGTGCGGCAGGTCATCGATGCCTTGAACACCGACAAGGCCCAGTCGACGCAGGCGCTGGAGCCTCTGGTGGAACTCAATCGCAGCAGGCTGGAGATGGTGCTGAAGGTCCTCGACGTCGACGGCGCGGTCAGACGCGTTCGTGGCGGCTGGATGGCCACCGGGGAACAGTGGACGTACGACGCGGGACGCTACGAGCGTCTCGAACAGGCCAGGGACCGCGAACAGCAGGCCATGATCGACTACCAGGGCACCGACGGCTGCCGGATGGAGTTCCTGCGGAGGCAGCTCGACGACCCGGATCTGGGCGCACCCGGTAGCGAGTCCGACAAGTGCGGACGCTGCGACAACTGCACCGGTGAGCACTTGTCGGCATCGGTGGATGCGGCCGCAGTCGACTCGGCACGGGCACGATTGGACCGGCCTGGCATCGACTTGCAGCCCAGAAAGCAGTGGCCCAGTGGCATGAAGAAGCTGGGTGTGTCGCTCTCGGGCAAGATCGCCGACCCACACGAACCCGGGCGCGTGCTGGGTCGACTCACCGACCTCGGCTGGGGCAGCCGGCTGCGTGCCCTGCTCGATGCACCCGATGCTCCGGCCACCGACGCATTGGAGAAGGCGTGCATCACCGTGCTCGCCAACTGGGACTGGAAGCAGCGACCCACTGCGGTTCTGGCTCTCGACTCCCCCACCCATCCGGTGCTGGTGCGATCGATCGCCGAGCGATTGGCTGCCGTCGGAAAATTGGACGATCTCGGTGTCATGCAGGTCAGGGCCGGTCATCCGCCGGTCTCGGCGGCCAATTCGGCGTTCAGGGTCGCCGGGCTGGTGGACTCGTGGGACGTTCCGGACGTATCGTCCGTGACAGGGCCGATTCTGCTGATCGATCTGCTGACCGACACTGGGTGGACGTTCACCTGCGTCACGTCGGCTCTGCGATCTGCGGGTGCCGAAGCGGTACTTCCGTTCGCTCTGGCGACACCCAAGTAGCGGTCCGTCGGAAGCGAGTGGTTTGAATTCCGTCGTTGCGGGTACAGCCAGCCGGGCGCCGATGAAGTGACCAGCATCACATTGACGGGTTAACCTGGGGAAGCATGTCCGATTCCGGGGTCGATTTCCCGGCGCACTCGATATGCCTCGGCGACCTTGTTACGTTTGTATTTCCTATGAAGCCCGCATTGCTGAGAGGTACCCCGCTCACTGCGCCGGACGCAGTGAAGTTTCGTAAGCCACAGATCTCCGACGGAGTCCGGCTCTGGGAGATCGCAAGAGATTCGCGAGTTCTGGATCTCAATTCCAGCTACTCGTACGTGTTGTGGTGCCGTGATTTCGCGGCCACCACCGTCGTATCCGACATCGACGGCCGCGCAGTCGGTTTCGTCACCGGATACATCCGCCAGGACGCCCCGCGCACACTGTTCGTGTGGCAGGTCGCCGTGGATGCGGATCAGCGTGGCAAGGGACTTGCCGGTCGCATGCTGATGGAGCTGCTCGACCGCCTCGAGCCACAGGGCATCACGCATCTGGAAACGACGATCAGCCCGGACAACGAAGCGTCGATCGCAACCTTCACGAGCCTCGCACGTAAGCGAGGCACCGATATCGTCAGGTCGGATTTGTTCGCGCCCAACGATTTCCCTGATAGCCACGAAGCCGAGGAGCTCTACACAGTAGGCCCCGACGCGTCGCGGAATTACGAAAGGAACAAGCAGAACATGACCGAAAAGAACACCGTGACAACAGAGAAGCCCGATGTATTCGAGACCGTCGAGTCCGGCGTGCGTAGCTACAGCCGCCAGTGGCCCGCCGTGTTCACCACCGCGAAGAACTCGGTCATCACCGACGAGAACGGCAACGACTACCTCGACTTCTTCGGTGGCGCAGGCGCTCTCAACTACGGCCACAACAACGACTTGATCAAGAGCGCATTGGTCGACTACATCACCAGCGATGGCATCACGCACGGACTCGACATGTCCACCGTCGCCAAGCGGGAGTTCCTCGAGTCGTTCAAGAAGAACATCCTCGATCCCCGCGGCCTGGACTACAAGGTTCAGTTCCCCGGGCCGACGGGCACCAACACCGTCGAGGCCGCACTCAAGCTCGCTCGCAAGGTCACCGGCCGCGAGGCGATCATCAACTTCACCAACGCATTCCACGGCATGACCCTCGGCGCGCTGTCGGTCACCGGCAACTCGATGAAGCGAGCGGGAGCCGGAATTCCGTTGGTGCACACCACTCCGATGCCGTATGACAACTACTTCGGCGGCGTCACCGAGGACTTCCAGTGGTTCGAGCGCGTGCTCGACGATTCCGGCAGCGGATTCAACCGCCCGGCCGCAGTGATCGTGGAGACCATCCAGGGTGAGGGCGGCATCAACGTCGCGCGCCCCGAGTGGCTGCGCGCCCTGGCCGAGCTGTGCTCGCGCCGTGAGATCCTGCTGATCGTCGACGACGTGCAGATGGGCTGCGGACGCACCGGCCAGTTCTTCTCGTTCGAGGAAGCAGGCATCACCCCGGACATCGTCACGCTGTCCAAGTCCATCGGTGGCTACGGCATGCCGCTGGCGCTGACTCTCTTCAAGCCCGAGCTGGACGTGTGGTCGCCGGGCGAGCACAACGGCACCTTCCGCGGGTTCAACCCGTCGTTCGTCACGGCGAAGGCCGCCATCGACCACTACTGGTCCGACGACAAGTTCGAGAAGGAAACCCTCGTCAAGGGCGAGCACATCCAGGACCGGTTCATGAAGCTGTGCGCCAAGTTCGACGGCATCTCCACCCGCGGCCGTGGCATGGTTCAGGCCCTGGTGTTCGACGACGCAGAACTCGCCGGCAAGGTGTCTCAGCTGTGCTACGACGAGCGTCTGCTCGTCGAGACCGCCGGCCCCAAGGACGAGGTCGTCAAGCTGCTTCCCCCGCTGACCACGACGATCGACGAGCTCGATCGCGGCCTGGACATCATCGAAAGTGCCGTCGCGAAGGTCCTCTCCTAGAGACCCGTTCGCACGCACCGATATCGAAGGAGGACATCGACATGATCGTTCGCACCACGCAGGAGATCACCGGTACCGACCGCGACATCTCGAGCGAAGACGGCAACTGGCGCAGCAAGAGAATCATTCTCGGCGGCGACAAGGTCGGATTCTCGTTCCACGAGACGACGATCCAGGCCGGCACGGTGAACAACTTCCACTACGCCAATCACGTCGAGGCCGTCTGGCTCATCGAGGGCGAGGGAACGCTCACGGACCGCGAGACCGGCGAGACCTACGAGCTCGGTGCGGGATCGATGTACCTGCTCAACGGACACGAGCGCCATACTGTCGAACCGCGCACCCAGATGCGCATGCTCTGTGTGTTCAACCCTCCCGTCGTCGGCAACGAGACGCACGACGAGAACGGTGTGTACCCCCTCGTCGAGGTACCCGCGTAACACTGGCACGTCCTCACGGCCCGCACCGACGCTATCCAGGTCGGTGCGGGCCGTTGGCGTATCCACGGTGCCCATCCGGCGAGGGATCGCTATCCTGGACGAAGTGAATGCAACCCCTGTGTCCGCGGCACCGTACGAGCAGCTGACTTCCCTGCTCGATGGGAAGACCGTCACCGTGGTCAGCGGTGCGGGCATGTCCACCGACTCCGGGATTCCCGACTACCGCGGTCCGCAGTCACCGCCTCGAAATCCGATGACGTTCCAGCAGTTCATCGGTGACGCCGAATTCCGTCGGCACTACTGGGCACGCAACCATGTCGGGTGGCGACACATGGACGCCGCCGTGCCCAACGACGGCCACCGAGCTCTCGCCCGACTCGAACGGGCGGGCGTCGTCACCGGGATCATCACCCAGAACGTCGACATGTTGCACACCAAGGCGGGCAGCCGACGCGTCATCGACCTGCACGGCGTCTACGCCCGAGTTCGCTGCCTGAACTGCGAGCGGTTGATCTCGCGTTTCGAGTTGGCCCGCCGACTCGATCGCGCCAATCCCGGTTTTCTCGAGTCCGTTGCGCCCGCGGACGGCGTCGAGATCGCCCCCGATGCCGACGCCATCATTTCCTCGACCGCGCACTTCCGCATGGTCGACTGCGAATCATGTTCGGGCATACTCAAACCCGACATCGTCTACTTCGGTGAGAGCGTGCCCAAGCCGCGCGTGGCCGAGGCATACGATCTCGTCGACCGAAGCGACGCGCTGCTGGTGCTCGGATCCTCACTGACCGTGATGTCGGGCCTGCGGTTCGTCAGACACGCGTCCAAGACGTCGAAGCCCATCGTCATCGTCAACCGCGGCACCACTCGGGGCGACGAATTCGCTTCTCTCACACTGCACGCCGGGTGTTCCGAGGTAGCGACCGCGTTGGCCGACGACGTCGATCAGGCAGGAACCAGATCGTCGGCATGAACCACCGGGCGCTGTAGCTCTGCGGCCAACTCCCCTGTCGACCGCCCGAGCATCCCGGCGAGTTCCCCCGAGTCGTACGCGACGACCCCGCGAGCCACCAGTACGCCCGCGTGATCGACCAACGACACCACGTCTCCGCCGTGGAAAGAACCCGTCACCGACGTGATACCAGCGGACAACAGCGATCGTCGCCGCTCCACCACGGCACGCACTGCCCCGGCGTCGAGGTGCAGTTCTCCGGCAGCATCGGCGGCATGACGGACCCAGAACTTGCGCGCCGACAACCGCGTCGGCCGGGCAGCGAAAGCGGTACCCACCGCGGACGTAGTCAGCGCATGAGCAGCATCGGATGCCGCGGCCAGCAGCACCGGAACGCCGGCGTCGGCCGCGAGACGCGCAGCGGACAGCTTGGAGGCCATTCCGCCGGTGCCGAGCGCTCCCCCCGAACCGGCGACGACACCGTCGAGATCCTCGGGGCTGGTCACCTCCGGGATCAGTGTCGCTTTGCCCTTGCGGGGATCACCGTCGTACAACCCGTCCACGTCCGAGAGCAGGAACAGTGCGTCCGCACCGACGAGGTGGGCGACCAGAGCAGCCAGGCGATCGTTGTCGCCGAACCGGATCTCTGCGGTGGCGACCGTGTCGTTCTCGTTGACGATGGCCACGGCACCGAGCGAGCGCAACCGATCCAGGGTGCGCTGAGCGTTGCGGTGGTTGGTTCGTCGCGCGATGTCCTCGGCGGTCAGCAGAACCTGTCCGACCGTGCGCCCGTACCGGTGGAACGACGAGCTCCATGCATGAACCAGAGCGAGTTGACCGACGCTCGCAGCGGCCTGCTTGGTGGCCAGGTCCCGTGGACGCTTGGTCAGGCCCAACGGTGCCATCCCTGCGCCGATCGCACCGGAGGACACGACCACCACATCGGTGCCGCTGCGCATCCGAGACTCGATGGCGTCGGCGAGCAGATCGAGTCGAGTCAGATCCAGACCGGTGTCGAGGCTGGTGAGTGCCGAGGAACCGATCTTGACCACGATGCGCTTGGCATCGGCGATCGTGCGACGGGTATCGGTGAGAGCCTCTGCGAGCGAATCGGATTCACGCACCGCCGCCACGTCTACTCCTGTTCGGTATCGAGCCCGCGACGTACCTGGCGGGCATGCTTGCGTTCGGATGCGCCGATGCGTTCGACCTGATCGAGACGGGCATCGGTGCCACGGCCTGTCATGGTGATCTCGACACCGGCCGGAGTCTGCGGCTCCCAGTCGAACGACACGTCGCCGATGGTGACCGAAGCACCGGGCTGAGCGCCGGCCTTGATGAGTGCGTCCTCGACTCCGAGCCGCGCGAGGCGGTCGGCGAGGTAGCCGACGGCCTCGTCGTTGGTGAACTGCGTCTGACGCACCCAACGCTCGGGTCGGGTACCGCGAACAATGAAGCCGTCCGGGATGTCCGGATCCTTGACGACCTTGAAGCTGTCGTCGTTCCGAGCGACCGGGCGCAGCACCTGACGCCGCGGCTCGGGAGCCGGATGCGCGGTGCGGTACTCCTCGACGAGCTTGGCCAATGCGAATGTCAGCGGCTTGAGACCGGCACGCGTCACCGCGGAGATGGTGTACACGGGCCAGCCACGGGATTCGAACTCGGCGGTGACCATCTCGGCCAACTCGGCACCCTCGGGAATGTCGGCCTTGTTCAACACCACGATGCGGGGCCGATCGGCCAGATCGCCGAGGCTGGCGTCTCCGGACAGCGCCGGCTTGTACGCGGCCAACTCGGCTTCGAGGGCGTCGACGTCGGAGATCGGATCGCGGCCGGGATCCAGTGTGGCGCAGTCGACGACGTGCGCGAGAACGGCACACCGTTCGAGGTGACGCAGGAAGTCGAGACCGAGACCTCGGCCCTGACTCGCGCCGGGGATCAGCCCGGGAACGTCTGCGACGGTGAAGGTGGTGTCTCCGCTGGAGACCACGCCGAGGTTGGGCACCAATGTGGTGAAGGGGTAATCGGCGATCTTCGGCTTCGCTGCGGACAGCACCGAGACCAGCGACGACTTACCGGCCGACGGAAAACCGACGAGGCCCACGTCTGCGACGGACTTGAGTTCGAGGACGAGCTCGCGTTCGATGCCCTCTTCGCCGAGCAGCGCGAATCCGGGTGCCCGCCGAGCCTTCGAGGCCAGAGCTGCGTTGCCCAGGCCGCCGCGGCCGCCGGGGGCGGCGTCGAAACGTGTTCCCTCGCCGATCATGTCGGCGAGCACGTTGCCCTTCTTGTCGAGCACGACGGTGCCGTCGGGAACCTTGAGAATCAGGTCCTCGCCGTTGGCACCCTCACGGTTGCCACCCATGCCCTGAGTTCCGTTGCCCGCCTTGGCATGGCTGGAGAAGTGGAAGTCGAGCAGAGTGTGGACGTTGCTGTCGACGACGAACACGACTCCGCCGCCCTGCCCTCCGTTACCGCCGTCCGGGCCGCCGAGAGGCTTGAACTTCTCGCGGTGAACCGAAGAGCAGCCGTTGCCACCTTTGCCGGCGCTGACGTGCAGCACCACGCGGTCGATGAATCGTGACATAGCTGTCTTCGATCCTTTCGTGAAAGAGAAAGCGGGAGAAAAAAGCGATAGGGGCGGACCGGTCTCATGACCCTGGTCCGCCCCTATCGGGAGCTGTGAACGTACGCCGTGGATGGTCGACACGAGCAGTTGCCCGGTCGCGTCGGCCATTGTGAGCGCCAGCGCTGCAGAAGGACTAGGCCTCTACAGCAACCGGAACGATGTTCACGGTCTTGCGACCGCGCTTGGCACCGAACTCGACTGCGCCGGGGGCGAGTGCGAACAGGGTGTCGTCGCCGCCACGGCCGACGTTGACGCCGGGGTGGAAGTGCGTGCCACGCTGACGAACCAGGATCTCGCCTGCGCCTACGGTCTGGCCGCCGAAACGCTTGACGCCGAGGCGCTGAGCATTCGAGTCGCGACCGTTACGGGAGCTTGATGCGCCCTTCTTATGTGCCATGTTGCATACCCTCCTCGGGGTGAATCAGCTTGGAAGAACTCAGGTCCTGAGGGGACCTGGTTACTTGATGCCGGTGACCTTGAGGACAGTGAGCTTCTGCCTGTGTCCCTGACGCTTGTGGTATCCGGTCTTGTTCTTGAACTTGTGGATGCGGATCTTCGGGCCCTTGGTGTGCTCGACGATCTCACCGGCGACCGAGATCTTCGCCAGCTTGTCTGCATCTGTGGTCAGGTCGGATCCGTCTACGACGAGGACCGGAGCAAGCGAGACAGCAGTGCCGGGCGCTCCCTCGATCTTCTCGACCTTGACGAGGTCACCAACAGCGACCTTGTACTGCTTTCCGCCGGTCTTGACGATCGCGTACGTTGCCATCGGAGGGCTACCCCTTGCTTCTTCGAACTTGCTCGCGTTGCGCATGGCAACACGACTGGTCTGGTAAAACGTGTTTGCTTGCTCCCTATCGGCCGGCCACGGCGATGTTCACCTAGGCCCGCTCGAGAACCGTTGTTTCCTGCAAGGCCACTACGGCACAGCAGAACGGTGTCACCGGGAGCGACTTATCAAGGTTACGGCAGAGAGACGGCCAGGGTCAAACTGCCCCGCGCTGCTAGGCATCGATGTCCACCGGAGGCCCTGCAGGCCGCGCTGCTGCGCGCCGTCTGCGAGGACGTGCCGCCGGCACCTCCACCGGCTCCACGGACTGTTCGGCCGCCGCCGTGAGCGGAGCCGCCACCTCGTCGGGTGCCGTCCCCGCCTGGTCGGAGGTCGTGTCGTCCGCGGCAGGAACGACGATCACCATGCCCGCGTCGGGCGCTGTGCCGGTCGGCGCGGCTGCCTTGCGCGCCACCCGCCGTCCGCGTCGAGCCTTCGGTGCCACCGGCTCGACGGAAGGCTGTTCGGCCTCGGTCTCGGTGGCCGAATCGACTGCCGTGACGTTCGTCTCCGCGTCGGCCACCGCAGCAGCCGCAACGTCCACATCGTCGGCGGAGACCACGGTCACCTCGGCGTCGCCGCCGGGAGCTTCGGGGGCAGGTGTCTCGACATCGGCGGGGCTGACGTCGGCCACCACGTCGTCGTGGTGCGCCGCCATGGCCAGTGCCACCGGATGCGCCCGCTTGATCGACGGATCGACCACGGGGTGGTCCTGACCGTCTGCCGCACCGGCCCGATCGTTCGAGGAGGCCCGCTCGTTGCCGTCGGACCGATCGTTGCCCTCGGCCTTGTTGTCCTTGCCACGACGACGCCTGCTGCTCGTTCCCGAGTTGCCCGATTCCGAACGCGACGAGTTCGACCGACCGCCGTCGTTGTCCGGCTTGGCGTCGATGGGGAACGGGTGCACGACGATGCCACGACCCTGGCAGTGCTCACACGTGGTGGAGAACGCCTCGACGAGGCCCGTGCCGAGCTTCTTGCGGGTCATCTGCACCAGACCGAGCGAGGTCACCTCGGAGACCTGGTGGCGAGTCCGGTCGCGTCCGAGGGACTCGGTCAGTCGCCGGAGTACGAGATCGCGGTTGGACTCGAGCACCATGTCGATGAAGTCGACGACGATCATGCCGCCGATGTCTCGCAGCCGCATCTGGCGCACGACTTCCTCGGCGGCCTCGATGTTGTTGCGAGTGACCGTCTCTTCGAGATTGCCACCCGACCCGGTGAACTTGCCGGTGTTGACGTCGACGACGGTCATCGCCTCGGTGCGATCGATCACCAGGGTGCCGCCGGACGGCAGCCAGACCTTGCGATCGAGGGCCTTGGCCAGCTGCTCGTCGATGCGGTGCGCGGCGAAGACGTCGACGGAACTGTCGTCGGCCTCGTATCGGTGCAACCGCTCCATCATGTCCGGGGCCACGGTCTCGACGTAGTTCGACGTCGTCGTCCATGCCTTGTCGCCCTCGATGACGAGCTTGGAGAAGTCCTCGTTGAACAGGTCACGGATGACCTTGACGAGCATGTCGGGCTCTTCGTACAGCGTCTGTGGTTGCACGCCCTTGCCGGTTTCGGCGTTGGCCGAGCGTTCTTCGATGCTGGCCCACTGCGCCTGCAGGCGAGTCACGTCGCGTGCGAGCTCTTCTTCGCTGACGCCCTCCGCTGCGGTGCGGATGATGACGCCGGCCTCGGGAGGCACGATGTCGCGGAGAATTTCCTTGAGCCGCTTGCGCTCGGTGTCGGGCAGCTTGCGGCTGATGCCGGTGGAACTTCCACCGGGCACGTAGACGAGGAATCGACCCGCGAGCGACAGCTGCGTGGTCAGGCGAGCACCCTTGTGCCCCACCGGGTCCTTGCTGACCTGGACGAGAACCTGATCGCCCGGCTTGAGAGCCTGCTCGATCTTTCGTGAGTTTCCACCCAACCCCGCAGCGTCCCAGTTGACCTCGCCCGCGTACAGCACGCCGTTGCGGCCACGCCCGATGTCGATGAAGGCTGCTTCCATGCTGGGCAGCACGTTCTGTACGCGGCCCAGGTAGACGTTGCCGACCATCGACGCGGTGGCACTGCTGGTGACGAAGTGCTCGACGAGCACACCGTCTTCGAGCACGGCAACCTGAGTGGTCAGCGGGTGATCCGGAGTCGCTTTCTCACGCACGACCATGACGCGGTCGACGGATTCGCGGCGAGCCAGGAACTCGGACTCGGTGAGGATCGGCGGCCGACGACGACCGGCATCGCGCCCGTCGCGGCGGCGCTGACGCTTGGCCTCGAGACGCGTCGAGCCCGTGATTCCCTGGACCTCGTCCCGGGGTGCCCGGCTCTTGTTGCGCGGCTCGCGCTCGTGCACGACGGTGTTGGGCGGATCGTCCTCGGACGACGCGCCCTCGGCAGCGGCCTCTGCTCCGGTCTTGCGCCGGCGACGGCGTCGACGACGACGGCTCGAGCCGTCTCCGTCCGAACCGCCGTTGTCGGAGTCGTCGTAATTGTCCTGGGCACCCGAATCGGACTCGTCGTCGCCGTCCTCGGCCGAGGAGTCCGCGGTGCGCGTGTCGTCGGAGGAATCGGTCGAATCGGAGTTCTGCCGGTCCGAGGTGCGGCTGCGCGTGCGCGATCGACGCGAGCGTCGTCCCGAGTTCGACTGCTGCTCGTCACTCGACGAGGACTCGTCCGAGTCGGAATCGGTCGATTCTGCGTCGGCCGAATCGGTGGTCTCCGAGTCGCCGTCGGAATCGTCGTCGGAATTGTCGTCGTTCGAGTCGTCCGAGGACTGCTCGCCGCGACCACGGCCGCGGCCACGGCGTCCACGGCGGCGGCGTCGAGGCTGAGATTGATCGTCGTCCCCGTCACCGTCGGTCGATCCCTCGGCGGCGCTCGACTCGTCGGCCTCGGAAGAGGACCGGTCGGTCGAGACTGCAGAGGTCTCCGGTACAGAGGTCTCGGGTGCAGCAGTCTCCGACGTCACCGCGGACTCACTGCCGTCGGTGTCCGCGCTGGTGTCGGTGCTGGCGATCTCGTCCTTGGGCGCTGCCTTGCGGCTGCGGCGACGGCGCGCCGGGGGCTCCGCCGGTGACTCCGCCGATTCCGTCGCTGGGGCGTCCACGGCTGCGGGCTGCAGAAACAGCGGGGTGGCGAACGTCGTCGCGGTGGGCTGGTCGGTCGTTGCCGCGGACCGATCGGCCTCCGGCTCCGGAGCGGGCGCGCTGGTGAACAGCTGCGGCTCGGACCACGGGGCCTCGACGGGTTCCTCCGCAACCGGCTCCGGCTGCGCGGCAGTCGACGACTCGACTGTCTGCCCGGTGGGCGCTGTGGGCGCGTTGACCGAGTCACGAACGGACTCCGCGACGTCACGGCTCAGGCTCGACTGTGCACTGCGCGCTTCGATCCCGAGCTCACCGAGGGTGACGAGCAACTGCTTGCTGGTGACGCCCAGAATCTTTGCCAGAGCGTGCACGCGCAGCCTGGTCGGCAGCTCGATCGTGTCGGGTTGCGCCGACGACACCGTGTCGGTTTCCGCAGACGACACCGCGCCGGAGGGCTCCGTACGATCTGCGTTTGCGTTCTGTACATCTTCGGGCGGGCTTTGATCGGCCACGTAGTCTCCTCGGGCCCCCGGGCGCGTCCATCCGACTTCGGGTGTGACGCGGCCACGCGAGGGCAATCCTTGTGTACTCACGTCGGGTTGGACGTCAGCTGTTCGGTCTCGCTCCGCACCCGAGCCGATGACCACTTCGTAGTTCTCGATGGTCGACGACAGCGTGTGCGGTGCCTGGCTGGATGGTGGTATACCGGCGATCCGAGCGCCTGATCATCAAGCAAGAACGCGAACGAGCCTGTCTCTCGTTCGAGCATCTGCGATGACGGGCAGCGGATAGACGACAGTCATCCGATCGAATCCACGACACCGGTCTAGCGAACTTCGGTGAAGCCTGGGCTTCGGGTGGAGCGTGAAACCTGTACCTACTGGCGACGTGGAGTCGATCTGTTGTCGAGTATCCCACACGCTGTGATGCGTGCTCGCCACGCCGCACCGATCGGGTTCCGAGCGGATGCGGCGTGACGACGAGAACGCTGCTTTTTCTGTCGAGGGTGGAACGGTCAGGCGAGACCGGGGAACCAGAGTGCGATCTCGCGCTCGGCCGATTCCACGGAATCCGATCCGTGTACCAGGTTCTGCTGACCGTCCAGCGCGAGGTCACCGCGGATGGTGCCGGGAACCGCCTTGGCCACGGGATCGGTGCCGCCTGCGATCTGGCGGAACGCAGCGATGGCGCGGGGGCCTTCGAGTACCGCGGCCACCACCGGTCCGGACGTGATGAACTCGAGCAGCTCGAGGAAGAACGGCTTGCTCTCGTGCTCCGCATAGTGAGCCGAGGCCAATTCGCGGGAGACGGTCTTGAGCTCGAGTGCGACGATGCTCAGACCCTTCTTCTCCACGCGGCCGAGGATCTCTCCTACGTAACGCCGGGCAACTCCGTCGGGCTTGATCAGTACAAGGGTGCGGTCGGTCACGTCGACGACACTAATGGAACACGGCGATGCGGCGCGCGGCGCATCGCCGAAACCGACAGGTTTCCCCTGTCAGTCGCGCTGCCCCGGCAGCATCCCACGTCGGATGCGCTCGGTGATGTCACGGCGCAGGTACAGCAGATACAGCCACACGGCGATGAAGATCAAGCCGACGATGCCGATGGACAGATGGAACACCGTTCCGAACAGAACGAACACTTGCAGAATCAGATTGAACTTCATCGCCCAGGGCTCACCCTGCTTGCCGGCGCCTGCGATCATCGCGACCGCGAGGAGAACGATGTACGTGGTCGAAAACCACGTTGCACCGCCGCCCACGACGGCGACAACAGGCAGCGAGAGCAGAACGACGATGGCTTCGAGTACCAACGTTCCTGCACAGACACCGCGGAACCCCTTCCACGGATCGTTCGTGGGTGGTCTGAACTCTGTCTCGCTCACGCGGGGTCCTTTCCGAACAGAGTGCGAGCTGCACCGACGGTCACCACGGATCCGGTCACCACGACTCCGGCACCGGACACGGCCTCACCCGGCTCGGCCACTTCCTCGGCCAACCCGATCGCCGTTTCCAGCGCATCGGGCAGGGTCGACGCCACCACGACGCGTTCGTCGCCGAATTTGGCCACCGCGATGTCGGCCAACGCGTCCACGTCCATCGCCCGCGCGGACCCGTTGTGGGTGACGACGATGTCGTCGAACACCGGTTCCAGTGCCTCGAGAATCGCTCCGACATCCTTGTCCGCCATGACGCTGACGACGCCGACGAGTTTGCGGAAATCGAATTCGTCGGTGAGGGCGGCTGCGAGCGCTGCTGCCCCGTGCGGGTTGTGCGCGGCATCGAGGAACACTGTCGGGGCGTTGCGTACCCGCTCGAGTCGACCGGGGTTGACGATCGTGGCGAACGCAGCGCGCACGGTGTCCTGATCGAGCTGGCGATCCGGCCCGGCACCGAAGAACGCTTCGACCGCAGCGAGTGCAAGGGACGCGTTGTGCGCCTGATGCTCGCCGTGCAACGGAAGGAAGACGTCGGTGTACACCCCGCCGAGCCCCTGCAGTTCCAGTTGCTGGCCACCCACGGCGATCTGCCTGCCGAGCACGGTGAATTCCGATCCGGCCCGCGCCACCGCGGCGTCCGCCTGCACTGCTGCCCGCAGCAGGACCTCGGATACCTCGGGCTTCTGCTGGGCCAGAATCGCGACGGTATCGCGCGGCACCAGCGATTCCGGTGCCTTCTTGATGATCCCCGCCTTCTCTCCCGCGATCGTCGCGAGATCGTCGCCGAGGAACTCGACGTGATCGAGGCCGATCGGGGTGATGACGGCAACCTCGCCGTCGACGACGTTGGTGGCGTCCCAACGCCCGCCGAGTCCGACCTCGATGACGGCAACCTCGACCGGGGCCTCGGCGAACGCCGCGAACGCCATGGCCGTGACCACCTCGAACTTGCTCATGCGGGGTCCGCCCGCAGCCTCGGACTGCGCGTCGATCATGTCCACGAACGGAGCGATCTCGTTGTAGGTGTCGACGTAGAGCCGCGGCGAGATGGGCCTGCCGTCGATGCTGATCCGCTCGGTCGCCATCTGCAGGTGCGGACTTGTGGTGCGGCCCGTGCGCCGATGGAACGCGGTGAGGAGCGCATCGATCATGCGGGTCACCGAGGTCTTGCCGTTCGTGCCCGCGACGTGAATCGACGGATACGCCCTCTGCGGCGAGCCGAGCAGGTCCATCAGCGCCGAGATCCGAGCCGTCGACGGCTCGATCTTCGTTTCGGGCCAACGCTTGTCGAGCTCGGCCTCCACGAGTGCGAGCTCGGCCAGATCGACCGGGCTCGGCGGAGGCAGGGGCAGGGCCTCGTCGGATTCGGTCACTTAGGTTCCCATCGATTCGAGCCGCGCCGTGATGCGGGCGATCTCTTCGCCTGCGATCGTCTGGCGTGTTCTGATCTTGTCCACCACCGCATCCGGTGCCTTCGCGAGAAACGCTTCGTTGCCGAGCTTGCCGGTGGTCTGCGCGAGTTCCTTCTCCGCAGCCGCGAGATCCTTCACCAGTCGGGCCCGCTCGGCGACCAGGTCGACGGTGCCCGAGGTGTCGAGTTCGACGACCACGGTGGCCTTGCTCAGACGCACCTCGACCGACGCCGTCGCCGCGAAGTCCTCGGCCGGCTCGGTCAGTCGAGCCAATGCGGTGACCGCCGAAATCTGCCCGTCCAGATCCGATTCGGAGACTCCGACGATGCGGGCCGCCACCTTCTGGGACGGCTTGAGTCCTTGATCGCTGCGGAACCGGCGAATTTCGGTGATGAGTCGTTGCATGTCTTCGATACGCTGTGCCGCAACAGAATCCAGCGAATCGGTGGAGGCAGTGGGCCACGCGGCGATCACCAGCGACTCGCCGCCGGTGAGCACCTTCCACAGCGTTTCGGTGACGAACGGAATCACCGGATGCAGCAATCGCAGCAAGGCGTCGAGGACGTTACCGAGAACCCCGCGCGTGGTGGCGGCGATGGTCTCGTCGGCGAATTGCACCTTGGCGATCTCGAGGTACCAGTCGCAGACCTCGTCCCAGGCGAAGTGATACAGCGCCTCGCAGGCCTTACTGAACTCGTAGCGATCGAACGCCGAATCCACCTCTGCCCGAACCTCTTCGAGTCGATCGAGAATCCATCGGTCGGCGTCGGTCAGCTCGGCACGGGCAGGCAGATCTGCCGGTGCCGCGCCGTTCATCAAAGCGAACTTGGTGGCGTTGAACAACTTGTTGGCGAAGTTGCGCGAGGACTGCGCATGGTCTTCGCCGACCGACATGTCGGCACCCGGGTTCGCACCGCGAGCGAGCGTGAAGCGCAACGCGTCGGCACCGAAACGATCGACCCAGTCCAGAGGATCGATTCCGTTGCCGCGCGACTTCGACATCTTCTTGCCGAACTGGTCACGAATCAGGCCGTGCAGAAACACATCTCGGAACGGAACCTGCGGCCCCTGCTTACCTGCGGTGATCGCGTCGTCCGCTCCGACGTAGGTGCCGAACATCATCATGCGGGCGACCCAGAAGAACAGGATGTCGTATCCGGTGACGAGAACGCCGGTGGGATAGAACTTCTCGAGATCGGCCGTGGCGTCGGGCCACCCCATCGTCGAGAAGGGCCACAGCCCGGACGAGAACCAGGTGTCGAGGACGTCGGGATCCTGCTCCCAGCCCTCCGGTGCGCTCTCCCCCGGTCCGAGGCAGACGGTCTCGCCGTCGGGTCCGTACCAGATCGGGATCCGATGACCCCACCACAGCTGACGCGAGATGCACCAGTCGTGCATGTTGTCGACCCAGGCGAACCAGCGCGGTTCCTGACTCTTGGGATGAATGACGGTGTCGCCGTTACGCACTGCGTCACCGGCCGCCTTCGCCAGGGTGTCGACCTTGACCCACCACTGCAGCGACAGACGTGGCTCGATCGGCTCGCCGCTGCGCTCGGAGTGGCCGACGCTGTGCAGGTAGGGGCGCTTCTCGGCGACGACGCGGCCCTGCTCGGCGAGTGCTTCACGCACCTTCACGCGCGCCTCGAAGCGATCCATACCGTCGAATTGCGTTCCGGTATCGGTGATCCGGCCTGCCTTGTCCATGATCGAGGGCATCGGCAACGAGTGCCGCACGCCCATCTCGAAGTCGTTGGGGTCGTGTGCCGGGGTGATCTTCACTGCTCCGGTGCCGAATTCGGGGTCCACGTAGTCGTCGGCGATGATCGGGATCTGCCGTCCGGTGAACGGGTGCTCGAGGGTGGTGCCGACGAGAGCCTTGTATCGTTCGTCATCGGGGTGGACCGCGACTGCGGTGTCGCCGAGCATCGTTTCGACTCGGGTGGTCGCGACGATGACGTGTGGCTCGGAATCGTCGAGCGAGCCGTAGCGCAGCGACACCAGTTCGCCGTCGACGTCCTCGAACTTGACCTCGATGTCGGAGATGGCGGTCTGCAGCACCGGCGACCAGTTGACCAGTCGCTCGGCGCGGTAGATCAAACCGTCGTCGAACATCCGCTTGAACATCGTCTGCACGGCCTCGGACAGGCCGTCGTCCATGGTGAATCGCTCGCGGCTCCAGTCGACGCCGTCGCCGATGCGTCGCATCTGCCCACCGATGGTTCCGCCGGATTCACGCTTCCAGTCCCAGACCTTGTCGATGAACGCCTCGCGGCCGAACTCTTCCTTGGTCTTTCCGTCGGCGGCGAGCTGCTTCTCCACGACGGTCTGCGTGGCGATGCCCGCATGGTCCATGCCCGGCAACCACAGCACCTCGTACCCGAGCATCCGCTTGCGACGACTGAGCGCGTCCATCAGCGTGTGGTCGAGAGCGTGGCCCATGTGCAGGCTGCCGGTGACGTTGGGCGGGGGCAACACTATGGAATAGGGCGGCTTGCCGCTGGTCGCGTCGGCTTCGAAGTACCCGGCGTCGACCCAGGACCGGTACAGCTCCGCCTCGACCGCACTGGGATCCCAGCTCTTGGGCAGGTCGATCGAATCGGCGGGGTTCTCTGAGTGCTCTGGCGCTGAACTGGTCACCGGTCGATTCTAGTGGCCGAGGATTCGGGGCATCGACACCCTCTCGCCCAGCACGTGCTGGGCCAGGAATGCCAGCACCACCTCGTACCAGACCTTGGCGTGCTGAGGACTCAGAATCCAATGGTTTTCGGCCGGGAAGTAGAGAAAACGATGCTCGGTGTTGCCCTCGTCGTCGGCGGGCAGGCCGGATTCGCTGAGCAGTTCGTACCACAGCCGTAGGCCCTCACCGATGGGCACGCGATAGTCCTTGTCGCCGTGGATCACCAGCATCGGCGTCGCGATGTCCGCGACGAACAGGTGTGGGGAGTTCTCGACCGCCATCTCCGGAGACATTTCCCGCGCCCAGTACCACGGTGCATCGGTCGTCGGGCCGAATTGATCGAGCGCCCAGAGGCTCGCATGGGTGACGATGGCGTCGAAACGATCGGTGTGTCCGGCGATCCAGTTGGCCATGTAGCCGCCGAAAGATCCGCCCATCGCCGCGGTGCGGGTCTCGTCGATCTCGGGTAGCGCGACCGCGACGTCGGTCAACGCCATCAGATCGGTGAACGGAGCTTTGCCCCACGCTCCCCAGCCGCGCTGTACGAACTCTTGGCCGTACCCGGTGGACAGCGCCGGGTCCGGCAGCAGCACGGCGTACCCGCGAGCGACCATCAGCCACGGATTCCACCGCCACGACCAGGTGTTCCACGAGCCGAGCGGGCCACCGTGCACCCACAGCAGCAGCGGTGCGGGTGCCGCGTCCGAGGCACCCTCGGGCAGTGCCAGCCAGCCGCGCACCCGAGCACCGTCGTCGACGACGGTGTCGATCTCGGTGAGAGTTCCGGGCACAGGACAGCGGTCGACGGAGGTGTCGAGGTCGTCGACGGTGCCGTCGGACAGGTCGATCGAGACCGGATGCGGGGCGGCCAGATACGACGCGGCGAGGGCCAGCACCCTGGTTCCGTCCGAGGACACGTGGACGTGGGTGTACGCGTCGTTCGTGTTCGTCAGCCGACGCGGCTCCGCGCCCTCACGCACGACGAAGATCGGGGACCGGCCGTCGTCGTCCGCGGTGACCAGTACCCCCGACCCGTCCGGCAGCCACACCGGGTCGATCGGCCACCGATCCCAGCCGGGAGCGAGATCGACGACCGAAGCAGACTCGAAATCGTAGCGCTGCAGCGTCATTCGAGGCGCGTCCTCGGGAGTGGAGAGCGATTCACGCACGAACACCACGGACGCTCCGTCCGGCGAGATCGCAGGTGCGCCCAGGTCGGCATCGACGTCGTCGACGATCGTCGTACGCTCCCCCGTCGCGGTGTCGATACGCACCAGCACCGTCCGCACGGTCGCCAGGGTCATTCCGCAGGCTCCACTCCCGCCGCCCGCCCTCAGTCCTCGCCGAGGTCCTCACGCAGCTGAGCGAGCGTGCGAGCCAGGATTCGCGAGACGTGCATCTGCGAAATCCCCACCTTCTCCGCGATCTGAGTCTGGGTCATCGACCCGAAGAATCGGAGCACGACGATTCGACGCTCACGCTCGGGCAACTTCTCGAGTGCAGGCCGCACCGCGAGGTAGCTCTCCATCTTCTCGAGTTCGGGATCATCGGCACCGAGGGTGTCCATCAGCGGCAACCGATCCTCGCTGACCACCGAGTCGACCGAAACGGTCTGATACGCGCTGCGCGCAAGCAATGCCTGCGAGGCTTCCTTGACGTCGATCCCCAGTTCGGCCGCGATCTCGCTGGCGGTCGGAGCTCGGCCGAGCTTCTGCGACAGCGATCCAACCGCCTGGGAGATCATCGAGTTCAGTTCCTTCATGCGCCGCGGCACTCGAACTGACCATCCGGCGTCGCGGAAGTAGCGGCGAGCTTCGCCCATGATCGTGGGCACCGCGAACGACACGAAGTCCGAACCGCGTTCGATGTCGAATCGGTCGACCGCGTTCACCAGACCGAGACGTGAGACCTGCAGCAGGTCCTCGTGTGCTTCGCCGCGGCCGCCGAAGCGGCGTGCGATGTGTTCTGCGAGAGGCAGGCAGCGGGTGATGATGCGATCGCGCAGCACTCGGCGCTGCGGTGAATTCTCGTCGAGCGCCTGCATCTGCTGGATCAGTGCGACAACGTCGCTGTAATCGTCGGACTCTCGCCGTGTGCTTCGTTCGTGCGGCACAGGCACTAGACCTTGCTCCTCCGCTTGACCACGTCGATCGCGACCGTGTGACCGGCCTCGCCCTCGACGGCGTCGTCGGCGCGCAACTCGATGGCGTCGGTCAGCGTCTGCAACACGTGCCAGCCGAAACTGTCCTTCTTCGGCACGGACGTGGAGGTCAACGTGGAGGTGACGACGATCCGGATTCCGGAGTCGCTCACCGCGAACGTGCACGAGAGCTCTGCATCGGTGACCGAGCCCTTGATCAACTGCGAACACACCTCGTCCACGACCAACTTGACGTCGGCGATGTCGTCGAGCGTGAAGTCGCTGAGCACTGCGAGTGTTTCGGCGACTGCACGGACCACCGGAAGCTGGTCGGCCTCGGCGCGCACCCTCAGCTCGACCGGTGCACCGGAACCTCGCTCCAGTTCTTCGATCTTGCTGACCCCAGCCATCCGCACTTCCTATCGTCGCCGAGCAGTCGTTTTACCGTTCGCCGACCCAGACTACCCAGCGCGGCGTGTTTCAATCCTGGCAGTCGAGCAACCGGACCCGCCCGTCGTTCGGATCGGAGCGGTGGCCGGTGAACGAAGGCCCGGCCGGCATGACGCGGGCGCGGCGAACTGGCACGATCATCGGTGTGGACTACTCGCAGGCACTTCGCTCTCTCGCCCGACGCCTCGGCACATCGACCTCGTACCGAGGCTGGGACGACACCGAACACGAAGTGAGTGACGACACCCTGCGTCAGGTCCTCGCCGCGCGCGGCTACGCGACCGAATCGACCGAGGACGTCGACCGAGCTCTGGCCGACATCGAGAACGCACCGTGGCGGCGCCTGCTTCCGCCGGTGGTGGTGGCCACGCAGGGCACCGATGCCGTGGTGTGGGTCCATGTGCCACACGGCAATCCGGTCGAGGTCTCGATGGTCTCCGAGGACGGCGAGACCATCGAGGTGACCCAGGCCGAGGTCTGGGTCGATCCCCGTGAGGTCGACGGCCGCCTCATCGGTCGTGCCACGTTCGTCGTTCCGAGCAGTGCACCGCTCGGTTGGCACAGCCTGACCGCGACGACGATCAGCGAGGACAACACGGTCCGGACATCGGACACGGTTGTGGTCGTCACTCCGAAGTCGTTGTCACCCAATGCAGAACTGGCAGATCGGCAGCGGACGGGTTTGCTCACCCAGCTGTATTCGGTGCGATCGAGACGGTCATGGGGAATCGGTGATCTCGGTGATCTCGAGGACATGGCCGACATCGTCGGCCGCGAGCACGGCTTCGACTATCTCCTCGTCAATCCGCTGCACGCCGACCGACCCACCACACCGGTCGAGGCGTCGCCCTATCTGCCGACCACCCGCCGGTTCTTCAACTCGCTCTACATCCGAGTGGAGAACATTCGTGAAACCGCGCTGCTGTCACCGGAACAGTTCGGCAAGGTCCGGAAGGCGGCAAAGCGGTTCGACAAGGCCAACAAGCGAACCGGAAAGCTGAACAGAGACTCGACCTTCACGGCGAAACTGCGTGCCCTGGAACGTGTTCACAAGGTGGAACGGAGCCCGGCGCGCGAATCCGCATTCCGCGCGTTCGTCGAACGCGAGGGTTCCGGACTGCGCGATTTCGCGGTGTGGAGCGCCCTGGCGGAGAAGTTCGGACCCGAGAATTCGGCCTGGACCGACAAGGCAGCACACCCGCGGACCGACTTCGTGCTCGAACAGCGCACCAAGCTCGCCGAGCGCATCGACTTCCACATGTGGCTGCAGTGGATCTGCGACGAGCAGTTGGCCGCCGCGCAACGCTCGGCACTCGATGCTGGGATGGACATCGGCATCATGCACGACCTCGCCGTGGGCGTGGCGCGCGGCGGAGCCGATGCCTGGGCGCTCGGTGACGTGTTGGCGTCGGGAGTCACGGTGGGCGCGCCGCCGGACAACTTCAACCAGCAGGGCCAGAACTGGAACCAACCCCCGTGGGATCCGGACCGACTACGCGAACTGGCGTACGTCCCCTACCGCGACATGCTGCGCACGATCCTTCGTCATGCCGGCGGTATCCGCGTCGACCACATCCTGGGCCTGTTCCGCCTGTGGTGGATTCCGCAGGAGGCCGAGAATGCCGGCGGCGGAACGTATGTCGAGTACGACCACGAGGCGCTGATCGGCATCCTGGCCCTCGAGGCCGAGCGGGCAGGCGCGGTGGTGGTCGGTGAGGATCTCGGTGTCTTCGAGCCGATGGTGCAGGAGTACCTCACCGAGCGCGGCATCTTCGGCACCTCGATCCTGTGGTTCGAAGCGGACGAGTCCGGGCCCATTGCACCCGAGGACTACCGCACCCTGTGCCTGACGTCGGTGACCACACACGATCTGCCCCCGACGGCCGGATACCTCGAGGGTGAACACATCGACCTGCGGTCCCGTCTCGGCCTGCTCGAACGAGACATCGAGGCCGAGAAGGACATCGACGCAGCCAAGCGCGAGGCAGTTCTCGACCTGGCGCGCGAGCGCGGATTGCTCGGTGCCGACGCCGACAACCACGAGACGGTGGAAGCTCTGCATCGCCTCGTCCAGCGCAGCCCGTCCCTGCTGATCGGTGTCGCTCTCGTCGACGCCGTCGGCGAACACCGAATTCAGAACCAGCCCGGTACCGACGAAACCCAGTACGAGAACTGGAAGATCCCGTTGGCCGACGCGAAAGGCAAGCGTGTGCTCGTCGACGACCTCGTCGATCACCCGCGCCTGGTCTCGTTGGTGAGCGCAATGGCCGACCGAGTCGACGGCCGAACAACACCGGGGTCCACAATCGAAGAATGAGTCACCCACGTCACCGCGAATCCGGCCGATACTGATGGGCCGCATCACCACCCGCAGGCCCGTTGTCCGACTCCGAGGTGAGCACCGCGTCGAACGTCCGGACACTCTCGTGGTGGAGGAGCCGCTCGAGTTGCGGGTGAACGGCGCAGCGCTGGCCGTCACCATGCGCACTCCCGGCCACGACGTCGAGCTCGTTCACGGCTTCCTGCTGACCGAGGGTGTGATCGCCTCGGGAGCCGATATCGCAGCGGCTCGCTACTGCGACGGTGTCGACGACGAGGGCGCGAACACCTACAACGTCCTCGATGTCACCCTGGCCGCGGGAGTCGCTCCGCCCGAGACCGGCGTCGAACGCAACTTCTACACGACGTCCTCGTGTGGGGTGTGCGGCAAGGGATCGTTGGACGCGATTCGCTTGCGCACCAAGCATTCCCCCGTGGCCGATTCCGTCGTCGTGACCTCGGACACTCTCACCGGGTTACCCGACACGTTGCGGGCTGCGCAGAAGGTCTTCGATGCGACCGGCGGCCTGCACGCCGCCGCCCTGTTCACTGCGGACGGCGAGATGCTCGTCCTGCGTGAGGATGTCGGACGCCACAATGCCGTCGACAAGGTCGTCGGCTGGGCGGTGACCAACGATCGAATTCCCCTGCAGGGCACGGTGCTGATGGTCAGCGGCCGCGCCTCGTTCGAGTTGGCCCAGAAGGCGGTGATGTCCGGAATACCGATTCTCGCGGCGGTCTCGGCCCCGTCCTCGCTGGCGGTCGACCTCGCGACCGAATCCGGTCTGACGGTCATCGGCTTCCTCCGCGGCCGGTCGATGAACATCTACTCCCACGCCGACCGCGTCCTCGTCTCAGACGGCGACGTCGACCAGTAGTTCGGCCGCGGTCGCGTTTCTGACCTCGTCCACGGACACACCCGGTGCGGTCTCGACGAGACGGAGACCGTTCTCGGTGACGTCGAGAACGGCCATGTCCGAGATGATCCTGTGTACGCAGCCCTTACCGGTCAGCGGCAGGGTGCACTGCTCCAGAATCTTCGGCTCGCCCTTGCGGGAGACGTGCTCCATCATCACGATGACGCGTCGCGCTCCGTGCACCAGATCCATCGCGCCACCCATGCCCTTGACCATGTGCCCGGGAATCATCCAGTTCGCCAGATCACCGGTGGCGCTGACCTGCATCGCCCCCAGTACGGCGACGTCGACCTGGCCGCCGCGGATCATTCCGAACGACTGCGCGGAATCGAAGTAGGACGCACCGGGAAGAACCGTGATGGTCTCCTTGCCCGCGTTGATGATCTCGGCGTCGAGTTCGTCCTCGGTGGGATACGGTCCGACGCCGAGCACGCCGTTCTCCGAATGCAGGATCACCGAGACGTCGTTGGGGATGTAGTTGGGCACGAGGGTCGGCATACCGATGCCGAGATTGACGTACTGACCGTCGCCGAGTTCCTGTGCCACCCGTGCCGCCATCTGTTCGCGGGTCATCTTCTCGCTCATGCTCGTACCGTCCTCTGCTCGATGCCGACCTCGACCGGTCCGACGTGGACCACCCGCTGTACGTGGATACCCGAGGTGTGCACCTCGTCGGGTCCGATCTCACCCGGCTCGACGAGATGCTCGACCTGCGCGATGGTGATGCGCCCCGACTCCGCCGCGGGCGGATTGAAGTTTCGCGCACTGGCGTGGAACACCAGGTTCCCGTGACGGTCTCCCTTCCACGCGTGCACGAGCGCGTAATCTGCGACGATCCCGCGCTCCATCACGTAGGTGACGCCGTCGAACTCGCGTGTCTCCTTCGGTGGACTGGCCAGTGCGATTCCGCCGCTACCGTCGTAGCGCAGCGGCAATCCCCCGTCGGCGACCTGGGTGCCGACGCCTGCGGGGGTGAAGAACGCGGGGATCCCGGCACCGCCTGCGCGCAGCCGCTCGGCGAGCGTGCCCTGCGGAGTGAGCTCGACTTCGAGTTCTCCGGACAGGTACTGCCGTGCGAATTCCTTGTTCGAGCCCACGTAGGAGCTGATGGTTCTCCGAATGCGGTGCTGCATCAACAGAACGCCGAGACCGAAGCCATCGGTTCCGCAGTTGTTGCTGATGGTCTCCAGATCTGTCGCACCCTGCGCGAGCACGGCGTCGATCAGTATTTCCGGCACTCCGACCAATCCGAATCCCCCGACGGCGATCGAGGACCCATCAGGGATGTCCGCTACGGCTTCGGTGGCGCTGGCCACGACTTTGTCCAACATGAGATGCACGCTACAGCATTTCGTGCGGAATATGAACAGTTTGCCACAATGCGAACACTTCGCTATTCTGGCTGTTGCGTAGATCACCCACAATCGTGAGGAACCGTCGATGCTTCATCTCCCGCCCGAGTACCGGGACCAATCGGGTGTCCATGCCCCACGCGACTTCGCCGAGTACCGGACCACCGCCCTTCGGCATCCGGCACAGCCATTGACCCTGCTCCCCCAGCGACTGACCGAGATCACCGGACCGGTACTGGGCGAGGGACGAGTCACCGCCGCCGACGCAGACCTCACCCTGGCGAACGACGGTGAGGCACAGGGGCAGCGGATCATCGTGCACGGCCGGGTACTCGACAGCGACGGCAAGGCGATTCCGAACACCCTCGTCGAGGTATGGCAGGCCAATGCAGGCGGTCGGTACCGGCACACCGGTGACCGGTGGCCCGCACCACTGGATCCACACTTCGACGGCACCGGTCGCGTTCTCACCGATGCCCAGGGCAGGTATCGCTTCACCACGATCAAGCCGGGCGCGTATCCGTGGGGCAATCACCACAACGCATGGCGGCCCGCTCACATTCACTTCTCCCTGTTCGGCCAGGCGTTCACCCAGCGCCTCGTGACACAGATGTACTTCCCGGACGACCCCATGTTCTTCCAGGATCCGATCTTCAACGCCGCCCCCGAGGACTCGCAGGCCCGAATGATCGGCGCATTCGATTACGAGGCGACACAGGACAACTGGGCCCTCGGATTTCGATTCGACATCGTGCTCCGCGGCCGAAACGCCACCCCCTTCGAGGAAGACGACCACGATGACTGATCCCGAGTTCGCCCCGCGCTACCCCGTGGTCGCCGGAGCCGATTTCACCACCGCCTCCTTCGGGCAGACCCCCTCGCAGACCGTGGGCCCGTACGTGCACATCGGATTGTTGTGGCCCGACGGCGAAAACGTGGTGCCGCCGGGCACCGAAGGCGAGATCACCGTGTCGTTCACACTGATCGACGGAGCCCGAAACCCCATGTCCGACGCCATGATCGAGACCTGGCAGGCCGATGGCGACGGCCGGTTCGATCACCCCGACGATCCGCGTGGCGCGGTGCCGTCTCGCATCGCAGGCTTTCGTGGCTTCGGGCGAGCGTTCGCCGACGAGACCGGAACGATGACGATCACGACGATCAAGCCGGGACCGCTTCCCGCCGAGAACGGTGCCGTGGAGGCACCGCACATCGACGTCGGGATCTTCGCCCGCGGGATGCTCGAGCGGGTCGTGACGCGGGTGTACTTTCCCGACGAGGCCGAGGCCAACGAGCTCGATCCGGTGTTGTCCGCCGTGCCGGAGCACAAGCGTGCCAGACTCGTCGCAGCACCGGTGCACGGTGGGTACCACCTCGACATCGTGCTGCAGAACACCGATCCGGACGGCGACGAGACTCCGTTCTTCGCGCTGTGACACACCGATGGCGAGAGGGGACGATGGAATCCGAGCGAGGGGCACTGTTCGATCCGACGTTCGGTAGCGACGCGCTCGCACCGCTCGTGGGCGACCGGGCTTGGGTGACAGCGATGTTCGCCGTCGAGGCGGCGCTCTCGAGGGCCGCAGCAACGGTCGGTCTCGTGGAGGCCGGTCACGCCGAGATCGTCACCACCACTGCGACCGAACTCGGGGCGAACCTGGACATCGCGCGGCTCGGAGCAGATGCCGCGGCCGGGGGTAATCCGGTGATCCCGCTGGTGAAGATTCTTCGGAACGAGGTGGCCGAGGCCGAGGTTCCTGCCACGGCAGTGCATCCCGGTGCCACCAGCCAGGACATCATGGACACCGCGCTGATGCTCCTCTCCCGCGACGCGCTCGGTGTGATCGAGGCCTCGCTCGACGCTGCAAGTGCGGCCGCGAGAAGTCTCGCCCTGACCCATCGCACCACCCCGATGGCGGCCCGCACTCTCGGCCAGCAGGCCTTGCCCACCACCTTCGGCCTGGTGGCTGCGAACTGGTTCTCGGGGCTGCACCGCGCGCGGACAGGAGTCGCAGCCGTTCGACGCGCATGCACCGTCCAGTACGGCGGCGCTGCAGGCACTCTCGCCGCCGTGCATCCACACGGACCGGCCATCGCCGCCGCGCTCGCCGTCGAACTGGGGTTGGCTCGACAGACCGCGCCCTGGCACACCGACCGCACCGCGATTGCCGATATTGCGTGCTCGTTGGGTGTCGCAGCAGGAACGATCGGCAAGATCGCCGGGGACATCGTGTCGATGTCCGCCACCGAGCTGGGCGAGGTCTCGGAGGACGCGCCGGGCGGATCGTCTGCGATGCCGCACAAGCGCAATCCCGTTGCCGCCGTCACGGCTCGCGCTGCGGCCCGGCGGGTCCCGGGTGCAGTGGCCACCGTGCTCTCCAACATGGACCACGAACACCAGCGCGCCGCTGGAGCGTGGCATGCCGAGTGGGAGACGATCACCGATCTGCTCCGCCTCACCGGTGGTGCCGCCCACCGAATCACGCAGAGCCTGAGCGGGTTGCACGTTCATCCCGAGGAAATGGCCCGCAATCTCGACGCGACGGGCGGAGCGCTGCTCGCCGAACGTGTCACCGCGGCATTGGCAGCGCACACCGAGCAGGCCCGCGAAATCGTCACTGCGCGATGCGCGACGGGAGCGCCGCTGGACGGCGACCCTGCCATCACAGCATTCCTTCCACCGTCGACGGTGCGCGAACTACTCGACCCGGCCGCGTATCTCGGCCACGCACCCGAGCTGGTCGACGCGATCCTCGCCGAGCACGACCTCGACACCGAACACACCACAGATTCGAAGGATTCACGATGACTGTCGCACTTGCTCACGAACGCATCGAAGGACCGAGCGCCGACGCGGAGACCGTCGTGCTGATCGGTTCGCTCGGCTCCGACCGATCGATGTGGAACCCCCAGATCGGAACTCTGTCCGCCGCCGTTCACGTTCTCGCCGTCGACCTTCGCGGGCACGGACGATCACCGGTGCCACCCGGTCCCTACTCGGTGGCCGAACTCGCCGAGGACGTGGTGGCGCTGCTGGATTCACTCGAGGTGGAGCGTGTGCACCTCGTCGGTCTGTCCCTCGGCGGTGCGGTCTCGCAGTGGCTCGCCATCCATCGCCCGGAGCGAGTACGGACTCTGACGCTGCTGTGCACCTCGGCGAAGTTCGGTGAGCCGGCGCAATGGCTCGACCGTGCCGCGGCGGTCCGGGCTGCGGGTACCGCGTCGCTGGCGGATGCCGTACTCGAGCGTTGGTTCACCCCCGAACTGGCCGCGCGCGACGCCGATCTCGTCGAGCGGCATCGCCGCATGATCGCCGACACGTCCGACGAGGGCTACGCAGCATGCTGTGAGGCGTTGTCCGAGTGGGATTCTCGATCGGATCTGAACCGGATCACCGCTCCGACCCTGGTGATCGCGGGCCGGCAGGATCCCTCGACCACCCCCGAGGACCTGAAGATCATCGCCGACGGCGTCGCCGGATCGACGTTCCGGGTTCTCGACCCGGCCGCTCATCTGGCCAATGTGGAGCAAGCCGGGCCCGTCACCGCGGCCGTTGCCGCACACATCGGGTCGGATGCGTATGCCGTCGGACGCGCAGCGGCCCACGATGCCGGTATGACGGTGCGGCGCAGCGTCCTCGGCGATGCGCATGTCGACCGCAGCATCGCCGGCCGCACCGAGTTCACCGCACCGTTCCAGGATTTCATCACCCGTACCGCATGGGGTGACATCTGGAACCGACCGGGACTCGATCACCACACCCGCAGACTGCTGACCCTGGCGATCCTGACGGCGGTGGGCAATCAGCACGAACTCGACATGCACATCCGCGCAGCGCTGCGCGCCGGACTGGAACCGGACGAACTGGCCGAAGTCTTCTTGCACACCGCGGTGTACGCGGGTGTTCCGAACAGCAACAGCGCATTCGCTCTGGCGAACGCGGCCATCGCCGAGTCCTCCGCCGAGACCGAATCGGGTACCTCGTGAACCCCGCGGAATCACCGCCGCCGTCCTCGGACTACGTCCAGTCGCTCGGCCGGGGCCTCGCGGTGATCCGAGCCTTCGACGCCGAGCATCCGCGTCGAACACTCTCCGATGTCGCCCGAGCAACCGACCTCACCCGCGCCACTGCCCGACGGTTCCTGCTAACACTCGTCGAACTCGGCTACGTCCGTACCGACGGCTCCATGTTCTGGCTCACCCCGCGGGTGCTCGAACTGGGCTACAGCTACCTGTCGAGCCTGTCCCTCCCGGAAGTGTCGGGGCCGCATCTGGAAGCTCTCGCCGAACGGGTCCGAGAATCGTCCTCGGTCTCGATTCTCGACGGCGACGACGTCGTGTACGTCGCCCGAGTTCCGGTCAGCCGCATCATGACCGTCGGCATCAACATCGGCACCCGATTCCCTGCATTCGCCACATCGATGGGACGAGTGCTGCTCGCCGGCCTACCGGCCGACGAACTCGCTGCCTACCTCGATCGAGTCCGGCTGACTCCGCTCACCGGGAAGACGATCACCACTGCCGACGCACTCGGACGCGAACTCGAACGCGTGCGGACCGACGGTTTCTGTCTGGTGGATCAGGAACTCGAAGAGGGCCTGCGATCGATCGCAGCTCCCATCCACGACAGCAACGGGACGGTCGTCGCTGCGGCGAACGTCTCCACCCAGGCTGCGCGTCATACCGCCGACGCCGTCCGCACCGAACTACTCCCGGCCTTGCTCGACGCCACCCGCGCCATCGAGACCGACCTGCTCCGGGTGAGTACCGGACCCAACGACAAACGAGGAACCACCCATGCCTGACGCCGTCATCTGCGAACCCCTTCGGACCCCGGTCGGCCGCTTCGGCGGTCAGTTCCGCGATATCTCCGCCCAGGCCCTGGCCGCCACCGTCATCGCCGAACTCGTTGCCCGAACCGGCATCTCCGGTGCCGACATCGACGACGTCATCCTGGGTCAGGCATCCCCCAACGGCGACGCACCCGCGATCGGACGCATCGCCGCGCTCGATGCAGATCTGGGTATCGACGTCCCCGGAATGCAGGTCGACCGACGCTGCGGCTCCGGTCTGCAAGCAGTACTGCAGGCGTGCATGCAGGTCCAGTCCGGCGGTAACGATCTGGTTCTGGCGGGCGGCGTCGAGAGCATGAGTCAGACGGAGTTCTACGCCACCGGCATGCGCTGGGGCGTCAAGGCCGAGGCCGTGGCCCTGTCCGATCGACTCGCCCGAGCGCGAGTGACCGCGGGCGGCAAGAACTTTCCGGTTCCCGGCGGCATGATCGAAACCGCGGAGAATCTGCGCGCGGAATTCTCGATCGCCCGCGCCGATCAGGACGCACTCGCAGTGCAGTCTCACCAGCGCGCAGTCGCTGCGCAGAACAGCGGCGTGTTCGCCGAGGAGATCGTGGGAGTGTCGGTCCCCCAACGCAAATCGGATCCGACACTCGTCACCACCGACGAGCATCCCCGTGCCGACACCACCGTCGAGTCGTTGGCGAAGTTGAAGGCGATTCGTGCGTCGATCGACCCCGAGTCGACGGTCACGGCCGGAAATGCCAGCGGACAGAACGACGGTGCCGCCATCGCGATCGTCACCACCTCGGAAAAGGCTGCAGCACTGGGTCTTCGGCCGCTGGCCAGACTGGCCGGCTGGGGAGTCGCCGGAGTCGCTCCGCGCACCATGGGTATCGGACCGGTACCGGCCAGCGAGAAGGCGCTCGGACGCCTCGGATTGAGCCTGGACGACATGGGCATCATCGAACTCAACGAAGCGTTCGCCGCTCAGGCTCTCGCCGTCACTCGGTCGTGGGGCATCGAGTCCGACGATCCGCGGCTGAACCCACACGGTTCCGGCATCTCGCTCGGCCATCCCGTCGGTGCCACCGGAGCCCGCATCCTGGCGACGCTGTTGCGCGAGATGGACCGACGCGAAGTTCGCTACGGACTCGAGACCATGTGCATCGGCGGCGGACAGGGACTTGCGGCGGTGTTCGAGCGAATCGGCTGATCACCGAGATCAGTACTGCAGTTGCGCCGCCAGTCGCACAGCCGAATTGGTCTCCCCGTAGCCCTCGTAGCCACCCACTCGCTGGACCACCTCGAAGAACAGGTCGTCACCCACGGTTTCGGTGAAGAAGTGGAAGAACTCACCGCCGGTCCCGTCCGCGTCGTACAGGATCCCGAGGCGCTGCATCGCGTCCAACGTCTCGGAGCCGAGTCCGAATCGCGCGTCGAGATCGCGATAGTAGTTGGGCGAGATCCGCAGCGGGGTGAGGCCGCGTTCGGTCATTGCACTCGCAGCGGCGTAGATGTCCTCGCACCCGAACGCCACATGTCCGACGCCTCCGCGCCGGGCCGCGGGCAGAGGGTCCGAGTCCGACGGGCGGCCGGGAACCATGTTGAGCGAGAGTCGAATCGTGCCGTTGGCCGTGGCGAGGGTGAGTGCTCGGCTACGAACCAGGCCGATCGCGTCGACGACGTCCTGGCCCTCGTGCGGCACCATGCCGAACACCGAGCGCAGCAGCAGCATCACGCCGTCCCAGCTCTCGGCAGGCACGGCGAGTGCGATGTGATCCACGTGCGAGACGCACGCCCGGTTCTCCTGCACCACCTTGGGTGCCAGGTCGAATGCCGATTGCCAGGCACCCGCGCTGTGGCGGGTACGGAGGTCCAGCGACGTCGCGCCGGTCACGGCCAGACGTACCACTGCGTCGGTGGCGTCGGCCACGCCGGGCATGGAGACGGTGGACGCGGTGACTCCCAGCGCACGCGCTCGGGTCAGCCACAGATCCGGCCGCTCGCTGCGAATCCCGATCTGGGCCAACGCCGGTAGGTGAGCCGGGACGCCGGGCGCGGTCCACAGCGTGTCTACGGTGGTGTCGACGGCGACCGCCAGCGGCCCCTGGGTGAACAGGCTGAGTCCGTGTTCGCTGTGTGCTGCGGTCAGATCGAAGCCCAGGTGTCGCAGTGTCGTACCCAGTTGCGCTGCCTTCGCAGGCCCTGCCGCGATTCGCAGGGAGACGACGTTCTCGATCGGACCGGGCGGTGGCGGCGCGAAGAGTTCGTTACCGGCAGAGGGTGTTTCGACGTCGCGCACCTGCTCCTGGAGGTACAGCAGCGATCGATGCGCGTCGGATGCCGTGCGGCCGGTGTCGGAGTGACGGAAGACGTCGTTGAAGATTTCGAGCGACCACGGGCCGGAGTACCCGGAGGCAGCGACATCGGCACCGAACCGCGCCAGATCGAAGCTGCCCTGCCCGGGAAAGCACCGGTGGTGCCTGCTCCACTGCAGTACGTCCATCACCAGGTGCGGCGCGTCGGCCAACTGGAGGAAGAAGATCTTCTCGCCGGGGATCTCGCGGATGCCTGCGGAATCGTCTCCGCGGGACAGGATGTGGAAGCTGTCGAGGCACGTTCCCAGTGCAGGATGATCGACCTGCCGGACGATGTCCCAGGCATGGCGGTAGGTGTTCACGTGGGCACCCCACGCCAACGCCTCGTACGCCAGTCGCATTCCGCGCCGATGCGCACGCTCGGCGAGGGTTGCCATCTGTTCGACCAGCAGGGCGTCGTCGCGGACGGCACCGGCCAGCGGCGAGGAGCAGACCAAAAGCAGATCGCACCCCAACTGTTCCATGACGTCGAATTTGTGCTCGGCGCGAACGAGATTGCGGGCGAACTGTTCGGGATCGGCCGAGTCGGCGTCGCGAAAGGGCTGATACAGATCGAGGGTCAGACCGAGGTCGGCTGCCTTCTTCGCAATGTCCGCGGGAAGATCCGGAGAGCTGATCAAGTCCGGCTCGAACACCTCGAAGCCGTCGAATCCTGCATCGGCGATGGCACGCATCTTCTCGTCCAGCGAACCACTGAGCGATACCGTTGCCACCGATGTGGCGATGCGCGTCATGCGAGAACACCTGCGGCGGCGCGATCCTCCAGCGCGATCAACGCGCCCATGTGGGCGATCATTCGATCGGCGTCGGCGATGCGTCCGGTGAATATCTCGAATGCGTCGGCGGCCTGAAACACTGCCATTCCGGTTCCGCTGAGCGTTCGGCACCCGACTCGGGATGCGGCAGCGAGCAACTCGGTCTCGGCCGGTCGATACACGACCTCGGCAACCCACATCCGCGGATGCAGGAGTGCCTCGGGCACAGCAGATCCGGGGTGTTCGACCATTCCGATCGGGGTGGCGTGCACCAGGCCGGTTGCGGTGTCGAGGACGGCGGCGAGCCGGTCGAGTCCTGCCGAGACAATGTCGACGTCCGGGAACATCACCGACAGGGAATCTCGGAGTTGTCGAGCCCGAAGCGGATCGGCATCGACGAGAGTGAGCCTGCCTGCGCCGCGTCGGGCCATCGCGTAGGCAACGGCCGCCCCTGCTCCCCCGGCACCGAGTTGCACCACGTCACCGATGTCGGCACCGGGTAATCCGCGACCGAAGTTGCGGTCGAATCCGGACCAGTCGGTGTTGTGGCCGACGGCACGGCCGTCGGCGAACAAGACGGTATTGACGGCTCCGAGTCGGGCGGCGTCCTCGGAGAGCCCGTCGAGAGTGGAGATGACGCGCTGCTTGCACGGGTGCGTGATGTTGAGTCCTCGAAATCCGAGGTCCGCGGCGGTCGAGACGAGACGGGGCAGATCTTCGACGGTCAGTCCACGGCTGTCCAGATCGATGATCCGGTACTGGTAGGTCAGCCCGTGCTCGGCACCCTCCCGTTCGTGCATCGCGGGAGTGAGCGACTTGCCGATGCCCGTCCCGATCAGTCCGCAGAGCAGGGATTCCGGCATGTCGATCTCCTCGGGCCTAATGTACGAATTGGTGAATTAGCTCGACGGTACTACGCCTCCGCCTCGCGCCCAACCCTTTTGCCGCAATCGGTGCCGATAGAGTTGATCCATGGCTCCGCGCGCAACCGACACGTCCGACGACAGCAGTGGACCCACCGTCAAGCGTCGACGCAACAGCGACCTGACCCGGCACAACATCCTCGAGGTGGCCACCGAGGAGTTCGCGGACAAGGGCTTCGCCGGGGCGCGCATCGACGAGATCGCCGAGCGTACGCATACGACGAAGCGGATGCTGTACTACTACTTCACCGACAAGGAAGGCCTGTACAAGGCCGTGCTCGAACGGTCGTACCTGCGCATTCGCGAGCGTGAACGAGACGTCGACGTCGAGGGCCTGGGACCGGTCGAAGCCATTCGGGCCATCGCCTCTCTGACGTTCGACCATCACGAGGAGAATCCCGACTTCATCCGTCTGGTCTCCACCGAGAACATCCTCCGCGGCGAACACATCTCCAGATCCGAGGCATTGAGCAACCTCGGCAATCCCGCTGCAGAACTGCTGTCGAGCATCCTCGAGCGTGGACAGGCCGACGGGGTCTTCCGCACGGACGTCGATGCCCTCGACGTGCACATGACGATCAGCAGCTTCTGTGTGTTCCGTCTGTCGAACCGGTACACCTTCGAAGCCCTCTTCGGTCGCGACCTCACCGATCCCCGGCATCGAGAGCGCCTGCGCGCAATGCTCGGCGACATGATCATCGCGTTCCTGACCTCGCCTTCTCGCTGATTTTCGCGTTTGCGCGGTAGGTCTCGTCACTTCAGGGGTTGACACGTGGCATGGATCACGTTCAGTATTCAGGGGCACCCGGTGTTAACCATTTAGTACATTAGCGGTCCGATCGCCGAGAAAGCGTCGTCGACCAGCGCCCGAGCTCCCCCGCCTCACGAAGAGAGACACGAGAACGATGGATTCGCACACCCCTGGCTCCCACCCGACGCCGCTTCGCCCCGGGGCGAACCCGCGCAAAGCGGCGACCGCCGCATGGGTCGGCAGCGCCCTCGAGTACTACGACTTCTTCATCTACGGCACCGCAGCCGCACTCGTCTTCGGCCGCGTGTTCTTCCCGGGCTCCAACCCGGCGACCGGAACCCTGCTGGCCCTGGCCACCTTCGGCGTCGGATACCTCGCACGGCCGCTCGGCGCACTGGTCCTCGGCCACATCGGTGATCGCTACGGACGCAAGAAGGTCATGGTCGCCACCGTCCTGCTGATGGGTATCGCCACCCTCGGCGTCGGTGTCCTGCCCTCGTACGAATCCATCGGCATCGCCGCGCCCATCATCCTGGTGCTGCTTCGCTTGTGCCAGGGATTCTCGGCCGGCGGTGAGCAAGCCGGGGCCAACTCGATGACGCTCGAACACGCCCCTGACGACAGGCGCGCGTTCTTCACCAGCTTCACCCTCAGCGGCACCCAGGGCGGGCAGATTCTCGCCACCGCAGTGTTCCTGCCCGTCGCCATGCTCCCCGAGGAAGCACTGCTCAGCTGGGGTTGGCGAATCCCGTTCTTCCTCAGCGCTTTCGTCGTCGTCGCCGCCTTCGTCATCCGCCGCTCGCTCGACGAGACCCCGGTCTTCGAGGAAGAAGTGGCGTCTACCGAACCGCAGCGCCTGCCCGTGACCGAACTGCTCAGCGAGCATCGACCGGCCGTGGTTCGCGTCATGCTGGCCGCCATGATCGCCTCGGTCAGCACCATCTTCACCGTCTACGCGCTGTCCTACGCCGTCAACACCGTCGGCCTCGAGCGCACCCCGATGCTGTGGGTGGGCGTTCTCGCCAACGTCGTCGCCCTCTTCGCATTGCCCTTCTTCGGTGCCCTGTCGGATCGCATCGGCCGCAAGCCGGTGTTCTTGTTCGGCTCCATCGGTTGCGCGATCCTGATGTTCGGCTACCTGTGGTCGATCTCGAGCGGCAACTACGTCCTGATCTTCGTCTTCGGCATCGTGATGTTCGGCTTCGTGCACAGCGCCACCGGCGGCGTCTGGCCCTCGTTCTACGGTGAGATGTTCCCGGCCCGGGTTCGCCTGACCGGAACCGCACTGGGAACCCAGATCGGCTTCGCCATCGCAGGATTCGCGCCGACCATCGCAGGAGCGATCGCCGGAGCCGAGGTCGGGGCCTGGCTGCCCGTCGCGATCGTCACCGCGGTCTTCTGCACCATCAACGTCGTCATCGTCGCCACGTCGAAGGAGACGTTCCGTACCCCCACCGACGAGCTCGGTCTTCGGACTCGCACCACCGACAGCGCACGCGCCGCGTCGGTCTGACCGAGATCGTGATCGACGCACTTCGACCTGCAGCGGCGGGCACCTGGACGGTGCTCGCCCTGCAGTATGCCAGTCGAACGGCATTGCGCAGCAATCTCTTTCACCAACGCGACGAGCGCAGCACCGAAAGCCAGACGGTCGCCTACTACGTGTGGCTCGCTGTCTCGAAGACCCGCACGGTGCTGATCGACGCCGGAATGTCCCGGTCCACAGCCGAATCGATGGACGGGCTCGACTATCACGGGTCACCCATCGATCTGCTCGGCGAACTGGGGCTTACACCGGATCACATCGACACGTGCATCCTGACCCACCTGCACTACGACCACACCGGGGTCGTCGCGGATCTCCCGTCTGCGCGATACGTGGTGCAGCGCCGAGAACTCGAATACTGGACCGGGCCGTGGGCCGCCCGCATCACCCGAGAACAGTGGTTGCACTCGCAGGCCGACACCGAGCACATCCGAACCGCCGATCGCGGCACTCGGCTCGACCTCGTCGACGGCGATCTCGACCTGTTCCCAGGGCTGTCGGTACACGCCGTCGGCGGACACACCGCAGGCATGCAAGTGGTCAGAGTGCACACCGACCGCGGCCCGGTGGTGTTGGCCTCGGACGCCAGTCATTTCTACGAGAACATCGAGGACGACAGCCCGTTCGCGATCCTGCACGCGCTGCCGGACATGTACGGAGCCTTCGATCGAATCCGTGAGCTCGCCGCCGACCCCGGCATTTTCGTACCCGGCCACGACCCGCTGGTATCGAGCCGATTTCCCGCAGTGACCGCCGCCCCCGGTGCGCACGCCGTGATCATCGGCTGACTACGACGAGAACGAAAAATCCCCGACCTCGCGGATGAGGTCGGGGATTCGTCGTTGTCCAGCAGGTCGATCGGCCGTATCAGGCGGACTTGTCGCGGCGCTCCGGACGCTCGGGCTTGCGCGGCACGATGGTCGGCAGCACGTTGTCGTTCACCGTCTCGGCAGTCACGACGACCTTCTCGACGTCGTCGCGGCTCGGGATGTCGTACATCACCGGCAGCAGAACTTCCTCCATGATGGCGCGCAGTCCACGGGCACCGGTTCCGCGGAGAATCGCCTGGTCGGCAATTGCTTCGAGGGCCTCGGTGGTGAACTCGAGCTCGACGCCATCCATGTCGAACAGGCGTCGGTACTGCTTGACCAGCGCGTTCTTCGGCTCCGACAGAATCGTCACGAGCGATTCCTTGTCGAGATTCGTCACCGACGCGATCATCGGCAGTCGACCGATGAACTCCGGGATCAGACCGAACTTGATCAGATCCTCGGGCATGACCTCGGCGAAGTGATCCTGGGTGTCGATCTCGGCCTTGGAGCGAACCTCGGCTCCGAATCCGAGCCCGCGCTTGCCGACCCGATCGGACACGATCTTCTCCAGTCCGGCGAACGCACCGGCCACGATGAAGAGCACGTTGGTGGTGTCGATCTGGATGAACTCCTGGTGCGGATGCTTACGACCGCCCTGCGGCGGCACGCTGGCCTGCGTTCCTTCCAGGATCTTGAGCAGCGCCTGCTGCACGCCTTCGCCGGACACGTCGCGCGTGATCGACGGGTTCTCGCTCTTGCGAGCGATCTTGTCGACCTCGTCGATGTAGATGATGCCGGTCTCGGCGCGCTTGACGTCGTAGTCCGCGGCCTGGATCAGTTTCAGCAGGATGTTCTCGACATCCTCGCCCACGTATCCGGCCTCGGTGAGGGCGGTGGCGTCGGCAATGGCGAACGGCACGTTGAGCATCTTCGCCAGGGTCTGCGCGAGGTACGTCTTTCCGCACCCCGTCGGTCCGAGCATCAAGATGTTCGACTTCGCCAGTTCGACGGATTCGCCGCGCACGTCGCGCGCCTTGTCACCGGCCTGGATGCGCTTGTAGTGGTTGTAGACCGCAACGGCCAATGTGCGCTTGGCAGCGTCCTGACCGATCACGTAGTTCTCGAGAAAATCCTTGATCTCGGAGGGCTTGGGGAGGTCGTCGAGCTTGACTTCGCTCGATTCGGCCAATTCCTCTTCGATGATCTCGTTGCACAGGTCGATGCACTCGTCGCAGATGTACACCCCTGGTCCAGCGATGAGCTTCTTGACCTGCTTCTGGCTCTTACCGCAGAAGGAGCACTTCAGCAGATCGCCACCGTCACCGATGCGTGCCATTCGGAGGTTCCTACTTCCTTGTCCGCGTACGACCCACGCCGACCGGGTGTGGCCGAAACCTTCGTGGGCTACTTCTCGGTCTGTCGTCATGCCGACTTCGGTCGACCGAGTTCTTGGATGCGACGGTACCCGTGTTCGCCGAACATGGGCGGGTTGTTTCCGGTGATTCGCCACCCGATTTCACCGATTGCGCCATTCGGGTCGCCGATCGCGACCGCCGGGTGGAGTTCTGCACTCACACCCGGCGTCGGATAGTTCTGCCGGACCTACACGGTCCGACCGGTGGTAGTCGCTCTGCTACTTCTGGGCAGAGAGCTTGCGGTACTCGAACACGGTGTCGATGACCCCGTAGTCCTTGGCCTGTTCCGCGGTGAGGATCTTGTCGCGATCGGTGTCCTTGCGGATGACGTCGGGATCCTTGCCGGTGTGGCGGCCGAGGGTGGTCTCCATGAGTCGACGCATGCGCTCGATCTCGGCGGCCTGGATCTCCAGGTCGGACACCTGGCCCTGAATTCCACCGCTCGACGGCTGATGAATCAGCACGCGTGCGTTGGGCAGTGCTGCACGCTTACCGGGAGTGCCGGCGGCGAGCAGGACGGCCGCGGCAGACGCAGCCTGGCCGAGGCAGACGGTCGCGACATCGGCACGGACGTACTGCATCGTGTCGTAGATCGCCATCAGCGAGGTGAACGATCCACCGGGCGAGTTGATGTACATCGTGATGTCTCGATCGGGATCGAGGCCCTCGAGCACCAGCAGCTGCGCCATGACGTCGTTGGCGGACGCGTCGTCGACCTGGACGCCGAGGAAGATGATGCGCTCCTCGAACAGCTTGTTGTACGGGTTCGATTCCTTCACGCCGTAGCTGGAGTGCTCGACGAAGGAGGGCAGGATGTATCGGGAGGACGGCAGCTGATTGGGGTCGAACAGGTTTGTCATCGTTTCTCCAAGATGTAAGTGATCGAGGGTCGCCGGGAGCGGCCGAATTACTCGCCGATTCCGCCGGCCTGCCGCGCACGGCTGACGACGTGATCCACGAACCCGTATTCCTTGGCGGCCTGCGCCGTGAACCAGCGGTCACGATCGGAGTCTTCGGTGATCTGCTCGACGGTCTGACCCGTGTGCAGGGCGATCAGCTCTGCCATCTCGCGCTTGGTGTGCGCGAACTGCTCGGCCATGATGGCGATGTCGGAGGCGCTGCCGCCGATACCGGCCGAGGGCTGGTGCATCATGATGCGCGCGTGAGGCAGGGCGTAACGCTTGCCCTTGGCACCGGCCGAGAGCAGGAACTGACCCATCGAGGCCGCCAGACCCATTCCGTAGGTCGCGATGTCGCACTCGGCGAATTCCATCGTGTCGAAAATGGCCATACCCGCGGTGACCGAGCCACCGGGCGAGTTGATGTACAGCGCGATGTCGCGAGTGGGGTCCTCGGCCGAAAGCAGCAGGATCTGAGCGCACAACTTGTTGGCGATGTCGTCGTCGACCTGGGTACCGAGGAAAATGATGCGGTTTTGAAGCAGACGCTCGTACACGGAGTCGCTGAGATTCAGCCCTGCTGCAGCCGAAGTCATGACGGGACTCTGCTGGTGCGAAGCCGCCGGATTCTGAACAGTCACGGTACCTGCCTTTTCCATAACAAATCGTTGGTTCCTGACACAGACACTAACGAAAGACGGCGGCTCCGGAGTCCCGGAACCGCCGTCGTTCGCTGTGAGCGTTACTTCTCTTGTTCGCCCTCGGAAGAATCTGCTGCTTCGACCTCGTCGGGAGCGTCGGCGGGGCTGCCGAACAGCTCTGCGGTGTCGACGGTCGCGCCGGTGGTGTCGGTCACGTTGACACGCTCGACGACCGAAGCCAGCGCCTTACCGCGCTTGACATCGGCGAACACGGCACCGAGCTGGTTGGCCTGCTGCACCTGCTGAATGAACTGCTCGGGCGGCATGCCGTAGCGCTGCGCCTGGAAGATGATCCGCTCGGTGAGCTCTTCCTGCCCGACCTGCGTGTTCTCGGCCTCGGCGATCGCATCGAGAAGGAGCTGGGTACGTACCGACTTCTCGGCACCTTCCTTGACGTCCTTGTCGAATTCCTCGCGGCTCGAACCCTGCGACTCGAGCAGCTCGGCCAGTGCTTCCTCGTTGTGGTCGAGACCGTGGATGGCCTCGTGCACCTGGGAATCGACCTCGGCCTTGACGACGGCCTCGGGAGCCGGAATCTCGAGCGTGTCGAGCAGGGTCTCGAGCACCTTGTCGCGGATCTGACCGGCCTGCTCGACCTTCGCGACTCGCTCGACGCGCGTCTTCAGATCGGCGAGCAGTTCGTCGAACGTGTCGAACTCGCTGGCCAGCTGGGCGAACTCGTCGTCGGCCTCGGGCAGCTCGCGCTCCTTGACGGACACGACCTTGACCGTGACGACGGCTTCCTTGCCTGCGTACTCACCGGCGACCAGGGTCGAGGTGAACTCCTTCGACTCGTCTGCCGAGACGCCGATGATCGCGTCGTCGAGTCCGTCGATGAGCTGGCCGGAGCCGACCTCGTGGGACAGTCCGCTCGCGGTTGCCTCTTCGACGTTCTCGCCGTCGACGGTGGCCGAGAGATCGATCGAGACGAAGTCGCCCGACTGGACGGGACGATCGACACCGGTCAGGGTGCCGAAACGCTGGCGCAGCGACTGCAGCTGCTCGTCGACGGCCTCGTCCTTGATCTCGAGCGGATCGACGACGACGCTGATGGTCGAGTAGTCGGGCAGATCGATCTCGGGACGAACGTCGACCTCGGCGGTGAACGTGAGCTCGGTGCCGTCCTCGATCTTGGTGATCTCGATCTCGGGCTGGCCGATGACCTTGACCTTCTCGTTGGTCACGGCCTCGGAGTAGCGGGCGGGAAGAGCGTCGTTGACGACCTGCTCGAGAACTGCCCCGCGGCCGACGCGCGCTTCGAGCAACTTGGCCGGAGCCTTGCCGGGACGGAAGCCGGGGAGGCGGATCTGCTGAGCCAAAGCCTTGTACGCGCGGTCGAAATCAGGCTTGAGCTCCTCGAAGGGCACCTCAACGTTGATACGGACTCGCGTCGGGCTCAGCTGCTCGACGGTGCTCTTCACGGAACATGCTCCTTTGGGTAATTCTTGCTTGCTGGTGGTGCTTACGGTGCTGGCTTGCGGTCTTACCTCGCTCGCCGCGAACACGGCGAACCGTGCCTGCGGCCCTCATTTGTCGGGGTGACAGGAATTGAACCTGCGACCCTCCGCTCCCAAAGCGGATGCGCTACCAAGCTGCGCCACACCCCGTCGTACCCACACCATTGAACAGCAACCGATAGTAGCCCCCCATGGGCGCCCCACCGATGACGTTCGGCGCAACCGGTCGCGGCAGGCCGGTTTGGAATCCTGCGTCGGCGTTGGGTACAGTCTTGAAACGCAGGCGACGGAACTGGCGATCCCACGACTGTTGTTTGCACGCCGATGTAGCTCAATGGTAGAGCCCCTGTCTTCCAAACAGGCTACGCGAGTTCGATTCTCGTCATCGGCTCCATCGAGAAGCCCCGCACTGTCAGTGCGGGGCTTTTTCGTGTCCGCGTACTCTGGACGGTGTCCGAATTGTCCGTAGAACCGGGCATGCACCGTCGGAGGAAGGCCCGCAGTGGAAATAATCCTGATCGTCATCGTTGTCGCCGCAGTGGCCCTGTTGGTCCTGCGCAGCAAGAAGAACTCGGCTGCGGCCGCCGAAACCGCGCTGGCCGACGCCAAGGCCGACGCCCGCCAGTCGATCGAACGCCTCGGCGGTCAGGTCTACAACCTGATCGGCACCGACACACCGTCCAAGCAGGCCCTGGCCGATGCATCCGAACGCAACATCGCTGCCGGTTCGCAGATCGACCAGGCCACCACCCCCGAACAAGCCAGACTGGCCAAGCAGACCGCGCTCGAGGGCCTCTATTACATCCGCGCCGCACGACTGGCCATGGGCATGGATCCCGGCCCGGAGGTGCAGGGCATCGACGGCCAACAGCAGGCAGGTCGCGTCACCGAAGAACGCAAGGTCGACTTCGAGGGCCGTGAGATCGCAGCATCACCGGATCCGTCCGATCGCACCCCCAACTACTACCCGGGTGGCCGTGTCGCGGGCCGTCCGGTGCCCGCGGGCTGGTACTCCGAGCCGTGGTGGCGTCCCGCCCTCGTCGCCGGTGCATGGGGAATGGGATCGATGTTCCTGTTCTCGGCGATGTTCTCCGGCATGGCCGGCGTTCCGGCCGAGACCGCGGCCGGCGGCGAGACGGGAGCCGACGGTTCGGACGGCGGTAGCGGCGACGACCTCGGCGGCGATACGGAATACGGTGCCATGGACGACGGTGGCGGCGGCATGTTCGACGGCGGAGGCGATTTCGGCGGGGGCGGCGACTTCGGCGGCTTCTAGGTCGCCTGACAGACCGGGCACCAGAACAGGTTTCGCGCCTGCATCACCGAGTGCAGGATGTCGGCTCCGCACACCCGGCAGGGATATCCCTGCCTGCGGTAGACGTACGAGCGCGGTCGTCGCGCACCGTAGGTGTCGCCGTGATCGTCCTCGGGCCGGATGGTGATGATGCGACCGCGTCGAACACCGATCTTCATCAGTTCCACGAGGTCGAGCCAGATCGCGTCCCACTCCGCTCGATCGAGGTCCTTGCCCGGTCGCATCGGATTGATCTCATGCCGGAACAGAATTTCGGCGCGGTAGACGTTTCCGACGCCGGCGAGCACCTTCTGATCCATCAGCAAAGTTCCGATTGCCGTGCGCGACTTGGAGATTCGTGCCCATGCCCCGTCAGGGTCGGCGTCCTTGCGCAGGGGGTCCGGGCCCAGTCGCGCCACCAGGGCGTCGACCTGCTCCTCGGTGTAGATCTCGCAGGCCGTGGGTCCGCGCAGGTCGGTTCCGTACTTCTCCCCCACCATGCGCAACCGCACGGCACCCACCGGATCGCTCAGCGGCACAGACTGTTCGGTGAACTTCCCGTACAGGCCGAGGTGGATGTGCACGATCAGATCCGACTCGTATCGGTGCAGCAGATGCTTGCCCCAGGCCTCGGCCTTCTCCAGTACGAGACCGTCGATCAGCGCGGCACCGGAGGTGAAGCGCCCCTGCGGACTACTCGCCTCGACCGGTGCCCCGCCGAACCGACGTTGATGCAACCGAGCCAGTCGGTGCAGAGTGTGCCCCTCGGGCACCTACTCGGGCTTTCCCGGCACGACGGGTGCCTCGCCGCTGCGTTCGTACTCGGACAGGATGTCGACGCGGCGCTGGTGGCGCTCCTCGCCCGAGAACGGAGTGCCGAGGAAGGCGTCGACGATGGCGAGGGCCTCGGGAAGGGTGTGCATGCGGCCACCGATGCCGATGAGCTGAGCGTCGTTGTGCTCGCGGGCCAACTTGGCGGTCTCGACGCTCCACGCCAGCGCGCAGCGAGCGCCCGGCACCTTGTTGGCTGCGATCTGCTCGCCGTTGCCGGAACCGCCGAGCACCAGGCCGCGGCTACCCGGGTCGGCGACGACGCGGCGTGCTGCGTCGATGCAGAATGCCGGGTAGTCGTCGACGGGGTCGTAGTCGAAGGCACCGCAGTCGACGGGCTCGTGGCCGGTCGCCGTCAGGTGTTCGATGATCTGATTCTTGAACTCGAGGCCGGCGTGGTCGGCACCCAGGTATACGCGCATGCCTAGAGTCTGACAGGTGAACTCCGAAGCCGAGAAATTCGCCGGTGTGGACGGTGCGAAAGGCGCGTGGGTGGTCGCGGTTCTGGCCGAGACGACGTTGACGTGGACCGCGTGCGCGTCGGTGACGGAGGTGCTCGAGGTGACACGGGACTGCGCACGGGTGGGCGTCGACATGCCGCTGTCGCTGCCCGAGCACGGCTATCGCGTCAGCGAACTGGAGGCGAAGACGTTTCTCGGGACGGCGCGCAGCTCCATCTTCCACACGCCGGTCGCAGGCGTACTCGACGCCGAGTCGTATCCCGAAGCGTGTGCCGTTTCTCGGCAGCTCACCGGCAAAGCGATCAGCAAGCAGACGTGGCACATCCTGCCGTCGGTGAAGGCGTGGCGGGATGCGGACGTCGATCGGGACAGGTACATCGAGGTACATCCCGAATGCTCGTTCCGGGCCATGTCCCCGGCGACGGTCTTCTCGTCGAAGAAGACCGGCCGCGGTGTCGGACAACGACTGGCCACGATCATGCGATGGAGCGAACACGTCGATCTGGCGGATCTACCGCCAGGACCCGCCGTCGACGACTTTCTCGACGCGGCCGCAGCGGCGTGGTCGGCGCGACGCTTCCACCTGGGCGAGCACCTGACGTTCGGTACCGAGGACGGCTCGGATCGAATCGTGGCCTAGCACCCCCTCGTGCGTGAAAGCTGTACTCCTGCTACGAGTTTCCACGCACGAGGGGAAGTGCGATCAGTCGAACTGCGGGTCCTCGTTGCGGCTGCGCTTGAGCTCGAAGAAGTGCGGGTACGACGCGAAGATCACCGATGCGTCCCACAGTTTGCCTGCCTCTTCGCCACGTGGGATTCGGGAGAGCACAGGGCCGAAGAAGGCCACGCCGTTGACGTGGATGGTCGGGGTGCCGACATCGGGTCCGACCTTGTCCATGCCTGCGTGATGGCTGGTCCGCAGGTCCTCGTCGTGGTCGGTGCTCTCGGCTGCCTTCGCCAGGTCACCGGGCAGGTCCAGTTCGGCCAACGACTCCGCGATGACGACGTCGAAATCCTTGTTGCCCTCGTTGTGAATTCGCGTTCCCATGGCCGCGTACAGCGGGTCGAGGATCTCGTCACCCTTCAGCTTGGCTGCGGCGATGGCAACGCGGACCGGCCCCCAGGCCTTCTTCATCATCGCGGCGTACTCCTCGGGCAGATCGCGGCCCTCGTTGAGCACTGCCAGGCTCATGACGTGGAAGTTCACATCGATGTCTCGCACCTGCTGCACTTCGAGAATCCACCGCGAGGTGATCCAACACCACGGGCACAGTGGGTCGAACCAAAAATCCGCAGTGTCTTTCTGTCCTGAACCGGCCACTGTCCTACTCCTTGGAAGTCGAGGTCATCGTGTCTTCATTGCGTAACAACCGCACACCGCGCAGACATTCCGCACGGCCCGTCGGCCAGCGCGGGGTACGCGTGACGTGATGGGATGGACGGCACTACCCATAACTACACGAAGAGGTGTCGACTGAAGTGGTTGCTCCCAACCTGACGCGTGACCAAGCCTCCGAGCGTTCGGCGATCATCGGAGAAACGAAGTACGCGATCGTTCTCGATCTCACCGACGGCGAGGGCAATCCGGGCGAGAAGACGTTCCGCTCGCTCACCACCATCACGTTCGCGGCCACCGCCGGGGCGTCGACTTTCGTGGACATCATCGCGAGCACGATCCGCTCCGCGACGCTCAACGGCACCGGTATCGATACCGCGAACTACGACGAGTCGACGGGCCTCGCGCTCGAGAATCTGGCCGAGCACAACGAGCTCGTCATCGACGCCGATTGCCTCTACTCGCACACCGGAGAGGGTCTGCACCGCTTCGTCGACCCGTCCGACGATTCGGTCTACCTGTACTCGCAGTTCGAGACCGCCGATGCCAAGCGCATGTTCGCCTGCTTCGATCAGCCCGATCTCAAGGCCACCTTCGATGTGAAGGTCACCGCCCCGGAGAGCTGGGCCGTGATCTCCAACGCCGCGCACGCCGCCGAGCCTGCAGCGGGCGAGCACGTGTTCGACACGACCCCGCTGATGAGTACATACCTCGTCGCGCTGATCGCCGGGCCGTACGCGGAGTGGACCGACTCGTACACCGACGACCACGGCACCATTCCCCTCGGAATCTATTGCCGCGCATCACTTGCCGAGCACATGGACGCGGAACGCCTGTTCACCGAGACCAAGCAGGGCTTCGGTTTCTACCACGAGAACTTCGGCACTCCCTATGCCTTCGGAAAGTACGACCAGCTGTTCGTGCCCGAGTTCAATGCCGGCGCGATGGAGAATGCCGGTGCCGTCACGTACCTCGAGGACTACGTCTTCCGGTCCAAGGTGACACGCGCCTCGTACGAGCGTCGCGCCGAGACCGTGCTGCACGAGATGGCACACATGTGGTTCGGCGACCTGGTGACCATGACGTGGTGGGACGATCTGTGGCTCAACGAGTCGTTCGCGACGTTCGCTTCGGTGCTGTGCCAATCCGAGGCAACCGAGTACACGAACGCGTGGACCACCTTCGCCAACGTCGAGAAGGCCTGGGCGTACCGCCAGGACCAGCTGCCGTCGACGCATCCCATCGCCGCCGACATTCCCGATCTCGCGGCCGTGGAGGTCAACTTCGACGGCATCACCTACGCCAAGGGCGCGAGTGTGCTCAAGCAACTGGTGGCGTACGTCGGTAAGGAGGACTTCCTCGCCGGCTTGCGGGCGTACTTCGTCGATCACGCCTTCGGCAATGCCACGTTCTCGGATCTTCTTGCAGCACTGGAGAAGTCGTCGGGACGCGATCTGTCCGATTGGGGCGCCCAGTGGCTGCGCACCACCGGCCTGAACACCCTGAGTCCGGACTTCGACGTCGACGCCGACTGCAAGTTCACCCGCTTCTCGGTGCTGCAGACCGGTGCGGCCCCGGGTGCAGGAGAGCATCGCGTACACCGCATCGCGGTCGGCATCTACGACGACGTCGACGGCAAGCTGGTGCGCACCGACCGCGTCGAACTCGACCTCGATGCCGCCGAGTCGACGACTGTCGACGCGCTGGTGGGTGTCTCGCGCGGCAAGCTCGTTCTGGTCAACGACGACGACCTGACGTACTGCGCGGTGCGTCTCGACCCGGATTCACTCGAGGTCCTGCTTTCCCGAATCGGCGACATCGCCGAACCACTCCCCCGCACCCTTGCGTGGTCGGCGGCCTGGGAAATGACTCGATCCGCCGAGATGAAGGCGCGAGACTTCGTTGCCCTCGTCCAGCGCGGAATCGGCGGTGAGACGGAAGTGGGTGTGGTGCAACGTCTTCTACTTCAAGCACAGACCGCCATCACCAGCTACGCCGATCCGGCGTGGGCAGCCGAACACGGTACCCCCGAGTTCGCCGACGCTCTGCTCGAGCTGGCCCGCAGGGCCGAGGCAGGCTCGGATCACCAGTTGGCCTTCGTCAACGCCCTCACCGGCATCGAACTCGGCGATCGCCACATCGACGTGCTCAAGGCACTGCTCGACGGTGACATCGACGGCCAGGGTCTGTCCGGTCTGGGAGTCGACACCGATCTGCGGTGGCGCATCGTCACTGCCCTGGCCGGTGCCGGGGCGATCGACGCCGACGGCCTGGACTCGCCGGTGATCGACGCCGAGGCGGGCAGGGACAACACTGCCGCCGGAGCCCGGTCGGCTGCGGCGGCACGTGCCGCACGCCCGAGCGCGGAGGTCAAGGAGCAGGCCTGGACGACGGTCGTCGACGACGACGCAGTTCCCAACATCACGGCGCGCTCGATCATCGGTGGCTTCGCCGGCCCAGGTCAGGGCGAGCTGCTCGAACCGTACGTCGCCCGCTACTTCGACGCTGTCGAAGGTGTCTGGGCGCGCCGTTCGAGCGAGGTCGCGCAAACCGTCGTGGTGGGGCTGTACCCATCCTGGTCGATCTCGGAGGAATCCCTCGCTGCGGCGGACGAGTTCCTCGACGGTGATCTGCCGCCCGCCCTTCGGCGATTGGTGATCGAAGGACGGGCCGGCGTCGTCCGGGCTCTCGCTGCGCGGGAGTTCGACGCGAGCTGATCTCGACGGCATCGTCGACGAGGGCCGGTTGCCCACCGCGAGGTGGACAACCGGCCCTCGTCGTGGAAGCGCGGTCTGGAGGTGGAGAGTTACGGGCTGAGGATGGACGCGGTCATCACCCGGACGGCCGTGACCAGACCGTCGATGAGATTGCCGTCGCGGAACGGACCGAGCGCGGCGGTGACACCCAACTGTGCAACCCGGTCGGTCGCACGGTTGGACACTCGCCTGCCGGTGCGGATCTCGAGAGCATGCCGATTGGGGTCGACGGCGATCAGGACCGAACGGATGGCATCGGGTGTGCCGGGGAACACCGAATCCGCACCCGCAGCGGGATCGACGCCGAGATCACCGATGTAGACGTTGAACCGGATCTTGGTCTGTCGAATCGCCTGCGTGAGTGCATCGTCGAGTGCAACCAGGTCCTGCGTCGCGAACGGCAGGTGCTCTGGGTTGGTCGTCCCGAATTCGTGAGCAGCCGAGATGCGGCCGCTCGCGGTGAGGGCAGCACCGACGGGCAGGTCTTCTTCTCTGACGTCACTGCGGACGAGTTCACCACTTGCCACTTGCGGAACCTCCGATCGAGTCGGCTGTGTCGGCACCGTGCGAACCGTGACCTCCGAAAGGAGTCACCTCGTCCGTAGCAGTCCACAGCAATGGCTCGCGCGTCCACTCGTCCGTCAGTCGGTAGGGCGGAACGTCCATACCGGGCTGCTTGTCGGTCAAGTAGGACAACGCGCCGAGGAGTCCGATCACCGCAACCGGAATCACCCCGAATATCAGCGTGGTCTCAAAAATGCTCACAGGGTGTGACGTTAGTCGACAAATGCGCGTCGGACCACGTCGGGGCCGGTGTTGTGACCGAAAAGTGCAGGCGCGCCCGCGTCAGGCAGCGCCCTCACCGAGGTACGCGAGCCAACTGGGATCCAGCTCCTTCGTCGTCGCCAACAGTCGCCAGTGCGGACCCTTCGGCGGCACCAACTGGGCGCGTAACGTCCAGCCGATCTCACTGAGCAGTTTGTCCGCCTTGCGATGGTTGCACGAGGCGCAGCAGGCGACACAGTTCTCCCACGAGTGGCCACCTCCGCGGCTACGCGGAACCACGTGGTCGACGGTCTCGGCCTTGCTTCCGCAGTATGCGCACCGGAACCGATCGCGGTGCATCAGCGCCTGTCGTGTCATGGGTACCCGGGCTCGATACGGAACACGGACGAACGTCCGCAGTCTGATCACCGACGGCACCTGCACCGAGCGGTCGGCCGACCGGATGAACGGCCCCTCCGGATCGTCGTGCACCACGTCGGCCTTCCCACAAACGAGAAGAACCACCGCCCGGCGCATCGGAAGCGCGGTCAGTGGTTCGAAGGTGGCGTTGAGGAGCAGCACACGGCGCTTGACCCACGCCGGTACGGCGTCGTCGCCCGTGGCACTGTGGGCCGTCGGCACCACACGCAGCGGAGAAGCCCCCGAGGCCGTCTCACGCTGGTCGTGCGTGGTGCGGCCCTCAGTGGGCGGGAGTTGTCGATGGCGGTGTTGCGAGTTCTTCATGCGTTGCTCCAGAAACAGTCGGCGCCCGCGCATGGCTTGCGTGGAACACGAGACACAGTGGAACACGAATGCACCCTTCTCGCACAGCCTTTTTCCCGGCATTTTCTGTTGCCGATCGGTGAACATCTCGCATCCTCGCGTTCACGAACGACGAACGACGGCTCCATGCGCTGCGTGACTGGCAAGATTTCTGCGTCTCCGTAGACTTTTCGGGTGTCTGTATCAACCTTCCTGTCCGCATCGTCCCTCTCCGAACCGTCGCTGTTGCGAGATTTCGACACCCGAGCGTTCGAGCTGACGGAGACCGGACGCGACTGGTTGGTCGATCGTCCGCTGCAGGCTCTGGGCTACCTGGCCCTCGCCATCGTGCTGCGCCTCGTCCTGCACAAACTGATCGATCGATTCACCCGCAACAACGTCGGGAAGGCTCCGACGCTGCTGCGTCCGCTGCGCGAGCGTTCGTCGAGCACCGTCAAGGGCGCGATTCTCAACGAGCGACGCAAACAGCGTGCCAACACGATCGGCTCGGTGCTCAAGTCCGCAGTCTCGGTCATGATTCTCACGTGGTTCGTGCTGTCGGTGCTCGACGTCGTGGGGGTCAACGTCGCTCCGTTCATCGCCTCGGCCGGGATCGTCGGCGTCGCCCTCGGCTTCGGTGCGCAGAACCTGGTCCGAGACTTTCTCTCGGGCATCTTCATGCTCCTCGAGGACCAGTACGGAGTGGGCGACGTCGTCGACCTCGGTGAAGCGACCGGCACGGTCGAGAGCGTCGGGCTACGCGTCACGACGATCAGGGACGTCAACGGCACCGTGTGGTACTGCCGCAACGGCGAGGTGCTGCGCGTGGGCAACATGAGTCAGGGCTTCGCGGTCGCCGTGTTGGATCTGCCCGTCTCCCACACGGCCAACATCGACGAGGCCCGCGCAGTCGCCGAACGCACCACGCTGACGGTGGTGGAATCGAAGGACTTCGCCGATGACATCCTCGAACCGCCCGAAATGCTCGGTGTCAACGCGGTCAGCGCCGACACCGTCACCATCCGCATCACGATCAAGACCCGCCCCGGACGCCAGTGGGCCGTACAGCGCAGACTGCACCAGGAGATCCTCCAGGCGTTCGACGATGCCGACATCAAGGCACCGTATGCACTGGGTCGCCCGGGTGGGGTCGTGGCCGAGCGAGGCAGCTGAGGGACAATGGACGTGACCGACGCCGACCAGGAACGAACAGAGAGAGTGTGATGACCGAACCGCAGCAGACGTTCTACGACGCGGTAGGCGGTGCCGAGACGTTCCGGTCACTCACGGCGAAGTTCTACGAGGAAGTCGCCAAGGACGAGATAGTGCGGCCGTTGTACCCCGAGGAGGATCTGGCACCGGCCGAACGGCGGATGCGGATGTTTCTCGAGCAGTACTGGGGCGGTCCGCGAACCTACTCCGACGAGCGTGGCCATCCTCGACTTCGTATGCGCCACAACCCGTTTCGGATCGGACCGATGGAGCGAGACGCGTGGCTCCGCTGCATGCACATCGCGATCGCGTCGATCGCCCCCGAGGTCATGGACTCCGCGCACCGAGCCCAGTTGATCGACTACATGGAGATGGCCGCCAATTCGATGATGAACTCGGCGATCTGACGGCCCCGACAGCGCAGCGGGCTACAGCGATCCGACGCGCTGCGGGCTCTTGCCGCCGACGGCGACCTTGAGCTTGCCCACCCGCGCGCGAACGGAGCCGGCCACCTTGAGCGCGAAGCTCATGGGAGCGGGTAGGTGTTGGCGCAGGATGGCGTGCTTGCGTACGTAGTTCTCCACGTGCCACTCCGACCAGGTGCCCGCACGGAACAGTGCGGCATCGCCGGGAAGCAGGGTGCGCGGTGCGTGGTCGTCACTCGAGACGGTCACCGAACCGTCCATGATGTGCACGATCTCGTCGACGGCGAAGTACCACCGGAAGCGTCCTGCCGTGCAGTCCCACACGTTGGTGGTGGTGGTTCCGTCGATGCTCTTCGACCACTCGGCGAGGCGAGCCTGCGGGTTTCCTTCGAGAATCCAGGTCGGCTCGATGGGGCTGTCGTTCAGCGCGATGTCGCCGAGTCGTACGGCTTCGATGGTCGAAGTGATCATGGTTTCCGTCGCGTCCTCACCGTCGGGCGCGGCTTCCGCCGCTACTGGTTCCAGGAGCAGAACATACAACACTTTCCCAACGAACCGGCAGGAGTCGGTCATGTGAATGAGCACAAAGCTTTACTGTTCGTTGACCTACGAGGCTGCCTCCTGTCGTGCCCGAACGCCCCTGAATCGTTCTGCGGCCGATCGTTTGGCACTATTGCCCCTTGTGACCGATCCGATCGAAAGCTCCGAGCTGTTGTGGTGGCAGGACGCCGTCTTCTACCAGATCTATCCCCGCTCGTTCGCGGACTCCAACGGTGACGGCATCGGTGACCTCGACGGAATTCGCGACAAGCTCGGCTACCTGGAGCTGCTGGGAATCGACGCAGTCTGGATCGGACCCATCACCCGGTCGCCCATGGCCGATCACGGGTACGACGTGTCGGATCCGCGTGACATCGACCCCCTGTTCGGCAACCTGGAGATCTTCGACGCGTTGGTCGACGAAGCTCATGCGCGCGACATCAAGGTCACGATGGACCTGGTGCCCAATCACACCAGCAGCGAGCACCCGTGGTTCCGATCGGCCCTGACGGCGGCCCGCGGTAGCGCCGAGCGAGCCCGCTACATATTTCGAGACGGACGAGGTGACGACGGCGCGCAGCCGCCGAACAACTGGCCGAGCATCTTCGGTGGCCCGGCCTGGACCCGGATCACCGAGCCCGACGGATCCCCCGGCCAGTGGTACCTGCACATCTTCGCGCCCGAGCAACCGGATCTGAACTGGAACAACCCGGAGGTGTTCGACGACTTCGCGCGCACCCTGAGATTCTGGCTTTCCCGCGGCGTCGACGGCTTCCGGCTCGATGTGGCACACGGTATGGCCAAACCCGTCGACCTGGCCGACATGAGTCTCGAACTCAACGCGTTGATGAAGAACGACGACGACGATCCCCGGTTCAACAATCCTCGGGTCCACGACCTGCATCGACGCATCAAAGCCGTCATGGACGAATACCCCGAAGCGGTGACCGTGGGCGAAATCTGGGTGCAGGACAACGTGCGCTTCTCCGAGTACATCAGGCCCGACGAGTTGCACCTGGGTTTCAACTTCCGGCTGGCCAGTGTCGATTTCGACGCCGCAACCATCCGCGACGCCATCTCCAATTCCCTTGCCGCAGTAGAACTGGTCGACGGAACTCCGACGTGGACGCTGTCGAATCACGACGTCGAGCGTGAGGTCACCCGGTACGGCGGTGGGGACCTCGGTCGGGCACGCTCGCGCGCCATGATCCTCGTCGAATTGGCGCTTCCCGGAACGATTTTCGTGTACAACGGTGCCGAACTGGGGCTACCGAACGTACAACTGCCCGACAGTGCGTTGCAGGACCCGGTGTGGGAGCGATCCGGGCACGCAGAGCGTGGCCGCGACGGCTGCCGAGTGCCGATGCCGTGGGAGGGGCACACACCACCGTTCGGGTTCTCCTCCACCGATCGAACCTGGTTGCCGATGCCACCGGAATGGGACGGGTACACCGCCGAGGCGCAACTCGAAGACGTCGATTCGATGCTGAGCCTCTATCGGACGGCGTTCGAGCTGCGGGCTCTACGTCCGGAATTCACAGGTAGCGGAGTCGATTGGTACGGATCTCCTCCCGGCTGCCTGGCATTTCGTCGACGCGGTGGCCTGATCTGCGCCTTGAACGCGTCGGAGGAGTCGATCCCGCTGCCTCCCGGCGAGTTGCTGCTGGCCAGTGCGCCGTTGGTGGACGGCAGGCTTCCGGCGAACGCCGCTGCGTGGCTCGTCTAACGCTCGACGTGGAGCGACAACTGTTGTCCCGCGCGACGAGCGAAGACGGAGCCGTAGCGGGCATCGAGACGTAGCCAGACCTTCGACACCCGCACACGAACCACCTCATCGGGCGCGATCCGATCCGGGTCGACGTCGACGGTCAACGGGTCGCTGCCACTGTGCGGCACGAAACCCATTGCGGTCAAAGCGAATACCGTCCGCATCGAGATCGAGACGTCGTCGTTCTCGCCCGCGACGTGCAGCACCTCCTGTTCGAGCAACGAACTCGGCGGGCCGTGACTGCTGCCGTGCTCCTTGGCCAGTGCCACGCCGCGTTGCGCGAGCCCCACGAGCACCCTGGCCGGCACATCGTCGAGATGGCCGAAGCCGCCGTCCGGTGGCAGGGCTCCGCGCCAGGCGGAATCCATCGAAAATCCCGGGTCGATCACGCCGTCGGTCGCCTGCTGCACAGCCGCGACCAACACGTCGGCACCGGCACTGGTGTCGTCGGGCACCACGGTGCCGGTGATGACCCGAGCCGCGAGAGCATCGAAACCCGTTGCAGCCCAGCAGGACACACCGCCGCCCGCTCGGGTCCGCATACGGATCACCGCAGCTTCGTCCAAACGCAGCGCCCTGGTGCAGAACGTCGCCAGGTTCTCCCGCTCGACCGCATCGGGAACGGTCAGTACGCGCTCATACACGCTGCCAGCTCACGAGAAACTCACGCTCTTCGGGAGTGAGCCGGCGCAGCCGCTGCGCATCGATGTCGAACGCCGCAATCTGCGTCGAGGCCACCACGGCCGCGGGAGTGTCCAACGACGCTCCCCGGGCTCGTACCTCGTATCCGACGACGAAGTCCACCGCCCGCACCGCGTCGATCCACATGAACACATCGAGGGGGCCGTCCTCGTGCCGGAGCTGGCCTCGATACTTCACGTGCAGATCCGCGATCACCGCGCCGTGGCGCAGGTTCGCCGTCGGCCTCCCGTCCACCAACAGCCAGGGAATGCGTGCCTCTTCGAGGAGAGTGACCATCCGGGCATGGTTGATGTGTTGATACACATCCATGTCCGACCACCGCACGTCCACGGTGGCATGAAAGCCCACTCGCTCGGTTTCAGGTCGCTTGTCGGACAGATGGGCGTCGGGCACACTCACGTGGTCGTTTCCTCTTCTCGGTCGAGTATCGGCGGTATCGCCCGTGGCGATGTGGTGCTGAAGGTCAGGGCACCATGTTGCGGACCTGTCGGGCAGCGACCGACAGGGTGGCCAGGTCGAGGGTTCCCGACTCGGCGATTTCGGTCAACGCCGCACGAGACCTCGCCAGACGAGACGAGTTGGTCGACTCCCATTCGGCGATCTTCTCCGCGACCGACTCGTCCGGCTCGCCGCCCGCAAGCACCGCCTGCGTGATTCCCCGCAACGAGGAATACAGATCGTCGCGAAGAGCCAAGCGCGCCAAGGAATGCCAGCGGTCTCCGCGGGCCAGCTTGGACACCGCGGTGAGCAACCAGTCGATACCGATGTGCGCATCGAGGGCGAAGTAGAGCTCGGCGACCTCGGCTCCGTCCCGGTCGACGATGTCCGCGATATCGATGATGTCGAGTAGGCAGTACACATCGAGCAAGCCGTAGATCCGGCGCGCCAGCTCGGCCGGCGCGCCGCGTTCGATCGCCGCAGCCGATCGGGAGTCCAGGTCGCTGGCTTGATGCCCGGAGATCCACCTGGACACCGACGGTTGCAGTGCCCGAACCTGACCGGCGTACCGACTGATCTCGGCACCGACGGCCAGCGGCTGCGGACGGTTGGCGAGCAGCCAGCGCGAGACACGGTCGAGCATGCGGCGAGACTCGAGCAACAGTTCGGCCGAGACCGCAGTCGGCACGTCCGCGGCCCTGATCGAGTTCCACACCTCGTCGAGTCCGAATATCTCGGTGGCGGCGGCGAAGGCACGGATGGCATCGGTGCCTGCCGCACCCGAATCCTCGGTCAATCGGTAGGGGAACGTGATGCCGCCGCAGTCGATGGCCTCGTTGGCCAGCGTCGTGGCCACCAGCTGCCGCCGGAGAGGATGCGTGGTGATCGCGGCGGCATACGGCTCTCGCAGCGGCTCGGGGAAATACTTGGGCAGCCGCGGAGCGAAGACGTCACTGTCGGGCAGTTCACTGTCGAGCAGTTCCGCCTCCAACGCCAGCTTCACGTGAGCCATCAACGTCGCGAGTTCCGGCGAGGTCAGCCCGCGGCCGTCCTGCTTGCGACGCCGTAGATCCGCCTCGGTCGGTAGCGCCTCCAGCTCGCGGTCGAGACCTCGGCGCACTTCCAGATCCTCGATCACCCGACTGTGCACGGTGACCAGGCTCGGTGCGTCGAACCTGGAGGTGCCGAGCAGTTCGTTCTGCATGATGTTGTCCCACAACACCAGCCGGCCCACCTCGTCGGTCATGGACGCGAGCAGCTCGTCCCGATCCTCGCGCGCGAGGTTGCCGTTGGTGATGGCCGTCTCCAACAGGATCTTGATGTTGACCTCGTGATCGGAGCAGTCGACACCCGCGGAGTTGTCGACGGCATCGGTGTTGATCTTGCCTCCGGCAGCGGCGTATTCGATGCGGCCCAGTGCGGTGGCTCCGAGGTTGCCACCCTCCCCCACCACGGCGGCGCGCACGTCGATTCCGTCGACCCGCACCGTGTCGTTGGCCTTGTCACCGACCTCGGCATTGGTTTCGGTGGACGCCTTGATGTACGTACCGATTCCGCCGTTCCACAGCAGATCGGCCGGGGCCCGAAGGATCGCGTTCACCAGCTCCGGCGGTGACAGCGCGACCACGGAATCCCCCAGCCCGAGGGCAGCGCGCGCCGCCGCACTGATCGGGACCGACTTGCGCGTCCGCTCCCACACGCCGCCGCCCGCACTGATGAGCGAGGTGTCGTAGTCCGCCCACGACGACCGCGGCAGTGCGAACAACCGCTCCCGTTCGGCGAACGAGGACTCACGCTCGGGGTCGGGATCGAGAAAGATGTGCCGGTGATCGAACGCGGCGAGCAGGCGAATGTGCCGGCTGAGCAACATGCCGTTGCCGAACACGTCCCCGCTCATGTCGCCGACGCCGACGACTGTGAAATCCTGGCTCTGCGTGTCGATTCCGAGCTCACGGAAGTGGCGTTTGACGCTCTCCCACGCACCCTTGGCGGTGATGCCCATGGCTTTGTGGTCGTAGCCCGCCGAACCACCGGACGCGAAGGCGTCGCCGAGCCAGAAACCGTATTTCGCGGCAACGTCGTTGGCCATGTCGGAGAATGTCGCGGTGCCCTTGTCCGCGGCAACGACGAGATAGGTGTCGTCTCCGTCGCGGCGCACGACGCCGGCGGGAACCGTCACCGTTCCGGTAGCGCGGTCGAGGTTGTCGGTGATGTCGAGCAACCCGGCGATGAACAGTCGGTAGCAGGCCTTGCCTTCCTCGGCATGGGCCTGACGATCTCGATCGGCGTCACCGGTCACCACAGGCGGCCGCTTGACGACGAATCCACCTTTGGCTCCGACCGGCACGATGACCGCGTTCTTGACCATCTGGGCCTTGGCGAGCCCGAGGATTTCGGTCCGGAAGTCCTCACGTCGATCAGACCAGCGCAGTCCGCCGCGGGCCACGGCCCCGAACCGCAGGTGCACACCTTCGACGCGGGGCGAGTACACGAAGATCTCGAATTTCGGCTTCGGCTTGGGCAATTCGGCGATCGACTGCGGATCGAACTTGAGCGAGAGGTACTCGCGATGTTCGCCGTCGACCCCCACCACGAAGTAGTTGGTGCGCAGGGTCGCGCGGATCAACTCGAACATGCTGCGCAGAATTCGGTCGGCGTCGAGACTGACGACCTCGTCGATCAGTTCACTCAGCTGGGTGCCGATCGACTGCGCGTTCTCCTCCGAACTCGCCTCGGGATCGAACTGCGCCTCGAACAACCCGACGAGCAGCCGCGCAGTGCGCGGGTGTGTCAGCAGCACACCCTCGATGTTGAACTGGCTGTAGGGAAAACCGGCCTGGCGCAAGTACTTCGCGTACGCGCGCAACACCACTGCCTGCCGCCAGTGCAGGCCGGCGCGCATGACCAGCTCGTTGAACCGGTCGGCCTCCGCCTCGCCGCTCCACACTGCCGCGAACGCATCGGTGAATCGGTGCTGCACTCGACTCTCGCGATCGGCGGTGCCCGCCTCGGACAACTCCGCGTCGATGTCACCGTCGATTGCCGAACGCAGCATCTCGCGTGAGGCCGAGAGCCCGAAATCGTATATCCAGCACGACATTCCGTCCGGCCGCACCACCGGGTACGGTCGTTCGTCGTCGACCTCGACGCCGAGACTCTGCAGGATGGGCAGCACCTGCGACAGCGAGACACCCGCGCCGCCGATGTACAGCGAGAACCGCCAGCTACCCACGGCCGACTGCTCGTTGCGGTAGAGCTGCATGTCGATCGACTCGTCGCCGAGCCCTTCGAGGCGAGCGATGTCGGTCACGGCCCGAGCCGGGCTGAAGTCCTGCTTGTAGGCCTCGGGGAACGCCTCTGTGTAGCGCTGGATCCGCAGCGGGTCCACGGTGCGGTCCAGCGAGACCGCGTCGCCGAGCGAGTCCTCCCAGGTTCTGGTGGTCTCGGTGAGAGCCGCCTCGATCCGGGTGATGTCCTCGGCGGCCAGCTCCGTCGATGCCGTTCCCGGCGTGCGGCGGACGGTCACGTGCAGCAGCGCCAGGTCCGACTCCGTCACGCGCGCCGTGTAGTCGAGAGAAGTGCCGCCGAGCTCGCGGAGCAGCCGATCCTGAATAGCCAGCCGAACACGAGTGGTGTAGCGATCTCGCGGCAGATACACCAGGGCGGAGACGAAAGACCCGCCGGCATCGGGCCGCACGAACAGCTTGACCTTGCGCCGACGGCCCAGTGCCAGAACAGCACTCGCGGTCTCGAACAGCCAGGCCGCCGAGGTGGCGAACAGTTCCGAGCGCGGCATCGACTGCAGCACTTCGAGCATCGCCTGACCCGAGAACGACCCGAGATCATGGCCGGCCCTGGCGATCACCGAGCGCACCCGACGCTCGATCACCGGAATGTCGAGCACGTTCTCGTGCAGCGCCGTCACGGTGAAGACGCCGACGAAACGGTGTTCGGCGGAGTTCTCGGCGTCGAGAACACTGACGAAGTAGGGGTAGACGGCCCGGTGCACCGTCGCCGGACTCGCTCCCTGCGTCAGGGCGACCAGGTCGCGCTGACCGAGCGGCTCCGAACCGTGCACGTCGTGGACCGCGTCGCGCAACACCCCGAGGCTGCTCGACTCGTCCCCGGTGGCCGTCCGTGCACCGTCGACGCCGCCGAGCCGGTACCGGCGGTAGCCGAGGAGCGTGTAGTGACCGTCGCCGAGCCAGCGCAGCAACGCAGCTGCGTCGCGATGTTCGACGGCGATGTCGGACTCCGCATCACCGGCCCGCTCGGCCGCTCCGTCGAGGAGATCGGCGACCTCTGCCTGTACCCGACGCATGCGATCGGTGTCGCCGACCACCTGACGCACGTCGGCCAACACCCGGCTCGCCTCCGACTCCACGCGGTCGAGGGCCTCCGCGGACGTGGACGGATGCAGCTGGACGTGAATCCAGGATTCGCGTCGACCGTCGGCGATCGGACCTGTCAGCTCGCCGTCCGCGTCGCGGGCGACCGACAGAATGGGATGGACAACGTCGGTGTACTCGATGCCGAGTCTGGACAGCAGCGAGATGACCGACTCGACGAGGAGCGGCATGTCGTCGGTGACGATCTGCAGATAGCTGCCCGCGGCCTGATGGGCGGCCGAACTCGACTCGCTGGGGCGGTGCACCGCTACGTTTGCGGTCTCGGGCAGCCGCTGAGCGGCCAACCGGACGTGCCGGTGAAAGGACGTGGTGTCGGGAGTGTGCGCGGACGCCCCGACGGCCGTCGTGTCCACATGCTCGAAGTATTCGGTACGCAGTGTCGCCAGCTCGGCCAGGAGTCGGTCGTCGAGGCCGTCGGCCCAGTCGTTGTCGGGCAGGTCCAGCGAGCGTGGCATGGTGTTCGAGTACTCCCTCGTGAGGATTTTCCCGACGCCCGCCGATCGCCGGTCGTCGATGACTCCTCGACCTTAGTGTCGAACACCCTTTTACCGCAGTGACCTCGCTGAGCCGGCGCGTGGCGAACTACTTCGCGACGAGATACTCCGCGAGAAGGTTCCTCTCGTCCTCCGACAAAGGACGAGAGGAAGACGTCGCGAGATCGAAGGCGACCATCAGTGCTTCGGCATCCGCGCAGACTTTTCCGTCCCGGTCGGTCACCACGTGCCGGACGCCGTACGAGGTGGTCCCGATGCGGGTGATCCACAGCTCGATCGTCAGCGGACCCGAGTCGTCGAGAATCGGATGCAGAAAATCGGTGGTGAGTTTCCGCACCACCGCTGCGCCGCGCACACCCGGACCCCCGAAGACCGCGTTCAGGAACCGAACGCGGCCCTCCTGGAGGTATTCGACGAACCGGGTGTTGTTGACGTGGCCGAGACGGTCGGAATCACCCCACCGCACCTGAAGTGTGCAGGTGAAGGTTTTCGCCGACATGTCAGTCTCTGGTCAGCTTTCGGTGCGTGACGCGATGCGGGCGAGCCGCGTCGGGTCCGAGGCGTTCGACCTTGTTGGCCTCGTAGCCCTCGAAGTTGCCCTCGTACCAGTACCACGCGGCCTCGTTGTCGCCGAAGCCACCTTCCCACGCCAGGATGTGCGTGCAGGTGCGGTCCAGGAACCACCGGTCGTGCGAGATGACCACGGCGCAGCCCGGGAATTCTTCGAGAGCGTTCTCGAGAGATCCGAGCGTTTCGACGTCGAGGTCGTTGGTCGGTTCGTCGAGCAGGATCAGGTTGCCGCCCTGCTTGAGCGTCATCGCCAGGTTCAGACGGTTCCGCTCACCACCGGAGAGCACTCCGGCAGGCTTCTGCTGATCGTGGCCCTTGAACCCGAACGAGCTGATGTACGCACGCGACGGGAACTCGGAGCTGCCGACGGTGATGAAGTCCAGACCGTCGGAGACCGTCTCCCACACCGTCTTCTTCGAGTCGATGCCCGAGCGGTTCTGGTCGACGTAGCTCAGCTTGACGGTCTGACCGATCTTGACCTCGCCGCCGTCCGGCTCCTCGAGCCCGACGATGGTCTTGAACAGCGTCGTCTTACCGACGCCGTTGGGGCCGATGACGCCGACGATGCCGTTGCGGGGCAACGTGAACGAGAGATCCTTGATCAGCACGCGGCCGTCGAAGCCCTTGTCCAGGCTCTTGACCTCCACCACGACGTCGCCGAGGCGCGGCGGGTTGGGGATCTGGATCTCGTCGAAGTCGAGCTTCCTGGTCTTCTCGGCCTCGGCCACCATCTCGTCGTAGCGAGCCAGACGAGACTTGCTCTTGGCCTGACGTGCCTTGGCACCGGAACGAACCCAGGCGAGCTCGTCCTTGAGGCGCTTCTGCAGCTTCTGGTCCTTCTTGCCCGAGACCTCGAGACGCTCGGCCTTCTTTTCCAGGTACGTGGAGTAGTTGCCCTCGTACGGGTACAGGTGTCCGCGGTCGACCTCGGCGATCCACTGCGCGACGTGGTCGAGGAAGTACCGGTCGTGAGTGACGGCGAGAATAGCGCCTGCATATGCGGCCAGGTGCTGTTCGAGCCACAGCACACTCTCGGCGTCGAGGTGGTTGGTGGGCTCGTCGAGCAGCAGCAGGTCGGGCTTGCTCAGCAGCAGCTTGCACAGCGCCACGCGGCGCTTCTCACCACCGGAGAGGTTGGTGACGGGCGACTCGGGCGGCGGGCAGCGCAGCGCGTCCATGGCCTGTTCGAGCTGGGAGTCGATCTCCCAGGCATCGGCATGGTCGAGCTTTTCCTGCAGCTCGCCCATCTCTTCCATCAGCTCGTCGGAGTAGTCGGTTGCCATCAACTCGGCGATCTCGTTGTAGCGCTTGAGCTGGACCATCGTCTCGCCCAGACCGTCCTCGACGTTCTCGCGAACGGTCTTGGTGTCGTCGAGGACCGGTTCCTGCATGAGGATGCCGACCGAGGCACCGGGAGCGAGGAATGCCTCACCGTTTCCGGGCTGATCGATTCCCGCCATGATCTTGAGGATGCTGGACTTACCGGCGCCGTTGGGGCCGACGACGCCGATCTTCGCTCCTGGATAGAAGCTCATCGTCACGTCGTCGAGGATGACTTTGTCGCCGTGCGCCTTGCGCACCTTCTTCATGGTGTAAATGAATTCAGCCATGAGGGCCAGCTTATCGGTGCGAGTGGGTCTCCGGCACCACCGCCCGAGCGCGCAGCCGCCGCCCGCACTCGATCGAGGTTCCGATGCAGCGCGGACGGCGGATACCGGGAGACCGTCAAGCCGGAACGGACTCGCGCACGTCGTCCTCGATGCGATCGTGGTCCCGATCCTCGTCCACAGGTTCGGTAGCTCCCGGATCGCCGTCCGTCGCAGCCTCCGGTGCCACCGCTTTCGTCCGATGGATCGAGACATTGCAGCGCGCGAGATCCGGTCCGACGGCGCTGGCCCGCATCTCCAGATCGGCGCGTTCGACCCCGTCGCGGTTGGTGTACTCGTTGGTCCGCAGCTGCCCGTAGGCGATGATCGGGTCGCCTTTCATCAGCGATGCTCCGACGCCGCGCACGAGGCGACGCCAGCACGTGACCGTCAGGTAGAGGGTTCCGCCGTCGGTCCACTCGCCGGTGTTGCGATCCTGACGTCGGGCGTTGCTGGCCATCCGGAAGCTGAGGACCTCGTCGCCGGTGGGTGTGGAGCGCTTTACGGGATTGGTGATGACCGTTCCGACAACTGCGCACTGTGCTTCGTACATGGTGTGTTCCCCCTCGATCGATGTCGCGTGGTTGCGATCGATATCGACACTGCTACGCGGAAGACGTCCGTGGTGAACGAGTCGGCGAAATGTGGACAACCGGCCGGCCTGTGGATGAAGCACCCGAATCGGGGCCCGTGCGACCCGAGAATGTCGGGACCGTGTGCTAGTCGGGAATCTCGGCGTACATGTGGCCGTCGAGCTCGGGGATCACTCGCCCCGCAGTGAGCGAAGCAACCAGCGCCGCAGTCGAATCGGCGTCCGGAACCGCGACGGTCAGTACCGCGGACGCGCCGTAGGAGGTGCCGACCACGAAAACCCCGTGCCCGCGTAATTCCGATTCCACACGACCGACCTCGGCGTGGTCGAGTTCGAGAGTCATGATCTCGCGTCGTTCCCGGGTCAGGAACATCGCTCCGGACAACGCCTCGGTCACCGCGCCGCCGTAGGCACGGGCCAGTCCGCCGGTGCCCAGCTTGGTTCCGCCGAAATATCTGCTGACGACCGCGACGACGTTGGTCAGGTGATGCCCGCGCAGCACGTCGAGCATCGGTGTACCTGCCGTACCGCTCGGTTCGCCGTCGTCGTTGGATCGCTCGATGCGCGGATCCGGCGGCGACACATCGACGATGAACGCCGAACAGTGATGTCCGGCAGCAGGATCGGCCTTGCGGGACGCCTCCATCACAGCTCGCGCCTCGGCTTCCGTGGCCGCGCGATCGACGACCGCGAGAAACCTCGACTTCTTGACCTCGATCTCGCACTCGACACGACCGGCGATGGTACGCAGTGGGATCACCCGATCTCACTCATGCGGCAACACTGTCCACCACATCGTCTGCGGCTCGGACCAATTGGGCGTACATGCCGTCGTTCTCCAACAGGGATTCGTGGCTTCCGACCTCACGAACGACGCCGTGATCGAGTACTGCGATGCTGTCCGCGGAGCGCACCGTGGACAGTCGATGCGCGATGAGGATGGTCGTTCGCCCGTTCATCAGGCCGTCGAGCGCGGTTTGCACTGCGCGTTCGGTGCGATTGTCGAGGGCGCTGGTCGCTTCGTCGAGCACCAGGATCGGTGGATTGCGCAACACCGTTCGGGCAATGGCGATGCGTTGCTTCTCACCGCCCGAGAAGCGGTATCCGCGTTCGCCGACCATGGTGTCGTACCCGTCGTCGAGGCCGTCGATGAAATCGTGGATCTGTGCCGTTCGGGCCGCCGCGAAAATCTCCTCGTCGGTGGCGTCGGGTTTGGCGAATCGTAAGTTCTCTCGAATGGTGGCGTGGAACAGGTACGTCTCCTGGGAGACGACGCCGACCAGGTCGGCGATGTTCTCCGACGCCATCTCCCGCAGGTCGATGCGGTCGATCGTCACCGATCCGGCCGTCGGATCATGCAGCCGCGCAACGAGATAGCCCAGAGTCGTCTTGCCGGACCCGGTTGCGCCGACGAGAGCGAGCGTGCTGCCTGCCGGGACCTCGAGGTCGATGCCGGTCAAAGTCGGAACCGTTGCCGAGGTGTAGGTGAAGTCCACGGCGCGGAAGGCGACGTCTCCGCGGACGGACTCGCGAGGCAGCGCCACCGGATGGGCGGGCTCGGCCACGTCGATCGGCAGATCGAGGTACTCGAACACTCGCCCGAACAGGGCGAGCGAGGCCTGCACCTCGACGCCGGTGTTGAGCAATTGCATGGTGGGCCGGAACAATTGGGTCTGCAGAGCGGTGAACGCGACGAGAGTTCCGATCGTCAGTGCGCTCCCCTGCCCGATGGTGATGCCGGCGAACCAGTACACCAGAGCAGGCATGACGGCGAAACTGATCTGGATCGTGGCCATGCGCCACTTCCCTGCCATCATCGCCGCGAGTTCGACGCCGGCCACTTCGTGGGATCGGTCGGCGAACTTCTCGGTCAAGACCTGTGCGGAACCGGTGGTCTTGCCCAGCAGAATGCCGCTGACCGAGAGTGATTCCTCGATCTGCACCGACAGGTCGCTGAGCAGCTTCTGTCGCTTGGTGGAGATCTTGCGCCGCTCGTCGCCGATGCGGCGAGCGACACGGACGAAGACCGGCAGGATGATCAACGAGAACGTGGCGAGCTTCCAGTCGAGCAGGAAGAGTGCGACCACCGTCGCGGCAACGGTCGTCGCGTTCTGCGCGATGGACGTTGCGGTATTGGTGACCACCGATTGCATGCCGCCGATGTCGTTGGCGATGCGTGATTGCACCTCGCCGGTGCGGGTGCGTGCGAAGAATCCGAGGGATTGGCGTTGCAGGTGCGAGTAGACCTGGACGCGTAGATCGTGCATGAGTCGCTGACCGACGCCGTTGGACATCCAGGTCTGCACGACGCCGAGAGTGTTGGTGGCGACTGCGACTGCGATCATGCCGAGTGCGATCAGGCTGACGAGCGTGACGTCGCGGTCGGGTATCGCATGATCGAGGAGTTCGCGGAGGAGTAAGGGGGACGCGAGCGCGATGATCGCGCTGACGACGATGATCGCGCTGACGACGGCGATCTTGCGGCGGTAGGGCGTGAACAGAGCCAGGACTCGGCGCACGGGTGCTGGATCGGACGCGAGGAGAGAACGTTCGGGTCGGCTTTCCAAGTAGACCTCCGTGATAGCTGAAGTAATATGCAGAGGCTACCTCACTATGAGGTGGTGAGCAACCGTCGCTATGATCCCGTACATGGAAACCGGACACTCGCCCAACCTGAGCGAGCAGTTCATGGCCGTCGCGCGGCAGATCCGGCGCAGCCACATGACTGCGTTGGAACCGTTCGGCCTCAATCCCTCTCAGAGTCGGGCCCTGCACGTGTTGGCGCGCGAGCCGGAGTCCGTGCGACTACGCGATCTCGCCGAGCACCTGCGCATCGTCGCGCGATCGGCCACCGACATCGTCGACTCCCTCGAGGCGGCGCACCTGGTGATCCGGCAACAGGATCCGAGCGATCGGCGAGCCGTCCTGGTCGAGCTGACCGACACCGGCCGCGCGCTGTTGGACAGAATCGACGACGCGCGCCGTCAGGTGTCGTCGGAAATGTTCGACGGCCTCGAGCCCGCGGAACGCGACGAGCTGAACCGACTGTTGAGCAAGATCGCCGAGACCGGCTGAACCGACCGAGTACTACTGCTCACCGGTCCGTTCGCGTCGTGCGAGCTCGGCGAACATCGCGTTGTGCGCGGCCAGGTCGGCATCGTGATCGCGCTCGGCGGCGCGGTCACTGCGCCTGGCATCTCGATCGTCGCTGCGGGTCCATTGGATCAGCAACGCCAGCATGACGAGCACCAGTGGAACCTCGCCCGTGGCCCAGGCGATTCCGCCGCCGAGCTTCTGATCTCCGAGCAGGTCGGAGTTCCAGTCCAGCCCGAGCGTCCGGTAGAACCAGCCACCCATCACGGTGTGCATGCTCATCAGAGCCACTCCGAAGAAGGCATGGAACGGTAGCGAACCGAACACGACGGCGAGTTTGGTGACCGGAGCGATCTTGCGCGGAGACGGATCGACTCCGATGACGGTCCAGTAGAACAGGTAACCGCTGAGCACGAAGTGCAGGTTCATCAGAAGGTGCGCGCCGTGACTGTCCAGTACCGCCCCGAAGATTCCGCCGAGGTAGAGCACGTAGAAGCCGCCGACGAAGATCAGCGCCGCGACGAGCGGGTGGGTGACGAACTGCGAAAGTCGACTGTGCAGGCCCATCAGCAACCACTCGCGCATCCCGGGGACGCCGTCCTTGCCTGCCGCAGGCAGTACCCGCAATGCCAGCGTCAGCGCGCCACCGAGCGCGAGGAGGACGGGGGCCAGCATCGAGAGCATCATGTGTCCGGTCATGTGCACGCTGAACACGGCCGTGGAGTAGCGACCGATTCCCGAGGACGTGCTGATCAGCAGCGTGAGGCAGCCCAGCACCCACGCGACAGTACGGCCGACGGGCCATGCGTCGCCGCGCAGCCGCAGACGGCGGACTCCGATCAGGTACACCACGGCCATGACGATTGCCGCGGTGCCGAAGATCAGATCGAAGCGCCAGTCCAGAGCCATGCGCGCGAACGTCGGCGGGCCACTGAGGTTGTACCCGAGTGCCGCTTCCGTGGTCGTGAGGTTGGGGTCGATCTCGGCGGGGGGCGGTGTGCGGCCGAGCCCGACGGCCAGGCCGATGGTCGCAGCGAGGACCAGCACCTCGGCACCGGCGAACCGGAGCAGCGGCCCGCGGGCCGTGGGATCGGCGATCAGGGCCGGTAGGGCGCGGCGGCGCTGCATCCAGCCGAAGCCACCCAGCACGATCAGGGCGACGATCTTGCCCACGATCAGCAGGCCGTAGGTGGTGGTGAACAGGTCGGCGAGCGAAACCCGGACCAGGGCGTTGATGACGCCGCTGATGCCCATGACCACGAAACAGACTCCGGCGATCGTGGAGAATCGGCGAGCCGCGACATCGGCGTGTGCACCGCGCCTGCGAACGTGCGCCAGCAGCGCGAACAATCCGCCCGCCCACAGCGACGCGGCCCCGAGGTGCAGGATCAAGCTGTTGGTGGCGATGTCGTGCGAGCCGCCCGCCGAGGAGTGTCCGCTGAGCGCGATCGGCAGCAGCGTCGCGAGGGAGAACCCGAGCAGTGCGGGCGTCCAGGCCCACCGCAACACCGTGCGCGACGCGATGGCGAGCACAACGGCCATGATGGCGGTCCAGCGCCAGGCACTGGCGATCTCCACCTGGTCGAGCGCAATCCACAGGTTCGCCGGTTTGATGGCCTCGGCGAACGGCTGCCCCGAGGTGTCGGACAACGTCAAAGGCACCAGAAGCAGGGCGCAGACGGCCCAGATGATCGACGCCACCGAACCGGTCCGGACCGCGCGGTAGCCGTCGACGTCGAGAATCCCGTTCTTCTGCGGCGGTACGAGGAACGCGGCCAGCAGAAAGGATCCGATGGCGATGACGGCGGCGATCTCGCCGATGGCCCTCAGCGCAGGCAGACCGTACGTGGTGGCCGGGCCCGGATCCGGGATTCCGAGCAATACCAGCGCATCGGAGGCGGAGAGCATCACGATGAGTGCGGCGACCACACCGGCGATGACGCCTGCGGTGGCGAACACCGTCGTCGTGGTCGACCGTGGATCGTCGTTCGTCGAACCGTCGTTCGCCCGGACATCGTCCGCCGGGAGTTCAGCGGTCGAGGGTTCGGGCTTCTCGAGATCCGGTGTTGCCATACCACCAGAGTAAGAGGTGATCGGGAGTACTCGAAACGCGAGTCCTACACAGCGTCGTACTTGTCCGTGCTCGCGGCCTCGGTCGCGTCGTGATGGATGCGACCGTGTCGGGCGCGCAGCGGTTCACCGGTACCGCCCCAGCGGTGGGCGATGATCTCCGCTGCGATCGACACGGCCGTCTCCTGCGGGGTGCGCGCGCCGAGATCGAGACCGATCGGGCTGGCCAGACGAGTGAGTTCCGTCTCCGTCAGACCGGAAGCCCGCAACCGAGCCATGCGGTCGTCGTGGGTTCGGCGCGATCCCATCGCGCCGACGAACGCCAGCGATGGAATGCGTAACGCCACCTCGAGCAGTGGCACGTCGAATTTGGGGTCGTGGGTCAACACACAGACGACGGTGCGTTCGTCCACCTCCCCCGCCGCGATCTGTGCGGATAGATAGTCGTGCGGCCACGCGACCACGACCTGCTCGGCTGCGGGGAACCGCTGCGGAGTCGCGAAGACTGCCCGTGCGTCGCAGACCGTGACGCGGTACCCGAGGAATGCGCCCTGCTGCGCCACCGCGGCAGCGAAATCGATGGCTCCGAACACCAGCATCCGCGGCGGCGGAGCGTGGCTCGAGACGAACACCTCCATCCCCTCGCCCCGTCGCTGGCCGTCGGGCCCGTAGGTCAGGACAGCCGAACGGCCCGCGGCGAGAAGCCCTTTCGCATCGTCGGCCACGGCAGCGTCGGCACGCTCGCTGCCGAGCGAGCCTCGGGTGCCCGATTCTCCGACGACGATCCTGCGGCCGACCCGTTCCGGATCGCCGTGCGCGACGACTGTCGCCATCGCCACGGGCACATTGGCACGAACGTCCGCGACGAGGGCCTCGAATTCGGGAAACGTCTGTCGGGTGAGCACTTCGACGAACACGTCGAGCGTTCCGCCGCAGGTGAGCCCGACGGCGAACGCATCGTCGTCCGATACCCCGTATCGGGTGAGCACCGGAGCCCCGGTGCGCATGACGTCCTGCGCGAGTTCGTAGACCGCGCCTTCGACGCAGCCGCCGGAGACCGAACCGGCCACCGCACCGTCGGAACCGACGAGCATGGACGCTCCGACCGGACGCGGCGCGGAATCGAAGGTGCGGACCACCGTCGCGACCGCTGCCACGTCGCCGGACTGCCAGGTGCGCAGCGCGTCGTCGAGGACGTCGTGCACAGCACCTCCTTCGACCTGGGGTCGGAACGATTCCGAAACCACCGCTTTCCCGCTGCGACCATCGCCCAACCCATGCCGGCGCGATCGGCGTATACGGAAAGGTACACTCGTCAACCGTGCTCGAGCGGGTCCGCCCGCACGTGCCAGCCTCCGTAGCTCAGGGGATAGAGCAAGGGCCTTCTAATCCCTTGGTCGCAGGTTCGAATCCTGCCGGGGGCACCCTCTGACCAGCAGAAACGTAAGTCCGTTCGGCTCACTGTGGTTGACTTCGCATAACGAAGGGTCACACGTGCATCAGCTCACTCTCGGAGTCCTCTCACGTTCGCGCAAGCCCGATGAGCGGCGACTACCGATTCACCCACTGCATTTCGATCGAATAGATGCCGATATCCGCGCCCGAATGTTCCTCGAATCCGGCTACGGCGAGCCGTTCGGAATTTCGGACGAGCACCTGGCCACCCAGGTGGCGGGCATTCGCACGCGCGACCAACTCATCGCCGAGTGCGATGTGATCCTGTTGCCCAAGCCCCAGGCCGAGGATCTCGCATCCTTGCGCCCAGGGCAGACACTGTGGGGCTGGCCGCACTGCGTACAGGACGAAGAGCTCACCCAGATCGCCGTCGACCGCAAGCTCACGCTGATCGCCTTCGAGGCGATGAATCACTGGACCCACGAGGGCTCGTTCAATCTGCATGTGTTCCACAAGAACAACGAGTTGGCCGGCTACTGCTCGGTGCTGCACGCACTGCAACTGATCGGGTCCACCGGTGATTACGGTCGCCGGTTGCGGGCTGCGGTCATCGGTTTCGGTGCCACCGCTCGCGGTGCGGTCACTGCACTCAATGCCCATGGCATTCACGATGTGGACGTTCTCACCCAGCGCGGCGTCACTGCGGTGAGTTCGCCGATCCACTCGGCCAACATCGTCAACTTCGATCTCGACGACGCCGATCCACGCCAGAGTCGGGCCCTCACCCCCGACGGCCGCGTACCACTGTCGAGCTTCCTCGCCGACCACGACGTCATCGTCAATTGTGTTCTGCAGGATACTAATTCACCACTGACATTCTTGACGAACCAGGACCTGCCGACTCTCGCGCCTGGCACCCTCGTGGTGGACGTCTCGTGCGACGAGGGCATGGGGTTCGAGTGGGCCAAGCCCACGTCGTTCGCCGATCCCATGTTCACCGTGGGCGACAACGTGCGCTATTACGCCGTCGACCACAGCCCCTCGTACCTGTGGAACTCTGCTACCTGGGAAATCAGCGAATCTCTGCTGCCGTACCTTCGGATCGTGCTCGACGGCCCCTCGGCGTGGAGTACCGATTCCACCATCGAGCGTTCGATCGAGATCAGGGGCGGCATCATCGTGAACCCGAATATCCTTGCCTTCCAACATCGCAGTGCGGAGTACCCGCACACCGCAGCGTGAACGAAGCGCACGGCATGAGCATCACGTGGATCGAGGACGGTAGCGAGCGGACGTGCCGCTGGCAGTCGGAGAACGGCGCTCCCGCACCCCGCACGGTACGCATCGTCGACGATTCGACGACGGCAGACGTGGCATACAAGCTGGCCACGATCGGCGAGGCTCTGTTGTGGCGCGGCGATTACAACAATGCTCGGCAGCTGCTGTCGGCGATGACCCGGCGGGTACCAGCGGCCAAACAGACTTCCGACGCGTCACCTGCGGAGCAGTTTCATCTGCATCGTCAACATCAAGCCAGACGTGCCCGCGTGCTGGGAATGCTTCTGGTGGAACTCGATTCGAGCTTTGGACTCGACCTGGGCCGAGCTCCGGAAGTCCGTGCAGCCGTAACAGAGGCGCTCGGCCCCGACGCCGCGCCGTGCGTGCTGTCGTTGCGCGAGCTGCTCGGCATGGTCGGCGCACACGAATGGCGTCGCAAGGGTGTCTTCGTGCCGGCGCTGAATGCCTCGATCCACCCGCACTACGGCGTCTTCTCCCCCGTCCGCGGCGAGTACATCCAACTCGTCGCCGACGCACCGCTGCCGGACACGGACCGAGCGTTCGACATCGGCACCGGCTCGGGCGTTCTGGCGGCAGTGCTCGCCCGCCGCGGCGTGACCTCGGTGGTCGCGACCGACAAGGATCCGCGGTCGATCGCGTGCGCACGAGCCAACGTCGATGCTCTCGGATTCGCCGATCGGGTCGAGGTGGTGCAGGCCGACATCTTCCCGTCCGGGCGTGCGGGACTGATCGTGTGCAATCCGCCGTGGATTCCCACGAAACCCACGTCGGGCATCGAACATGCGGTGTACGACCCCGGGTCGCGAATGCTCAAGTCCTTCCTCAGCCGACTCCGCGGGCACCTGACGCCGAACGGTGAGGCGTGGCTGATCGTGTCCGACCTCGCCGAGCTGCTCGGATTGGTCACGCGCGCAGAACTTCTCACCGCCATCGACGCGGCAGGCCTGGCCGTCCTCGGCCGAACCGACACCACCCCGACGCATTCGCGCGTCACCGACAGCTCCGACGTGCTGCACACGGCACGCTCACGCGAAACCACGTCACTGTGGCGGCTCCGCGCACGCTGACAGTGGGCACACGACAGCGCCGCCCGAGCATTGCTCGGGCGGCGCTGGTGGATCCGGTACTTCTTACCGTTCGCGGGTCTCGAACTCGCCGTTGATCACGGTGCCCAGCGGCGCGTCACGCTCCGCCTTCTTCGCCGCCTCACGCATTTCGATTCCGTCGGTGATCAGATCACCGATTTCACGAGTGACGTCGCGGACGGCTCCGGCGATGATCACCACGATCCGGCCGACGTGAGTCGCGGCCGATTCGGTGAACTCCTGCACGGTGTCCTTGTTGCGCTCGAACTTTCCTACCAACAGGACCGCCCCCTTCGAAGTCGTCACGCTGCGCTGGTCTTCTTACGCTCGACGATAACACCGGCCGGAGCCGCCGATCCTGTGAGCGAGTTGGGCAGGGCGAGCTTGAAGATCTTGCCCCACACGGTGCCGATCTGGTGAAAGAAGCCGCCGGTGTTGTAGGGCAGGTCGTACTTCTCGCACAGGGCCTTGACCTCCGGCGCAATCTGCGGGTAGCGGTGCGCGGGCAGATCGGGGAACAGGTGGTGCTCGATCTGGTGCGAGAGGTTGCCCGACATGATGTGGAACAGCGGAGTTCCCTCGATGTTGGCCGATCCCAGCATCTGTCGCACGTACCATTCGCCGCGGCTCTCCTCGGCGGTCTCTTCCTTGCTGAAGGTCTGGACTCCGGTCGGGAAGTGGCCGCAGAAGATGATCGAGTAGGTCCACACGTTGCGGATGAGGTTGGCGGCGACGTTGCCGACCACGGTGGACGCGAAGAACGGGCCGGTCAGCGCGGGGAAGATCACGTAATCCTTGAGGGCCTGCTTACCCGCCTTGCGCCACATGCCCTGCAGCAGCGGCTTGACGTCGTGCCACTTGCGCTTGCCCGCGACGATGTTCTCCGTCTCGAGGTCGTGCAGCATGACGCCCCACTCGAAGAACGTCATCAGCAGGAACGCGTACACCGGGTTGCCGAGGTAGTACGGGTTCCACTTCTGGTCCTGATCCATACGCAGGATGCCGTAACCGATGTCGCGGTCCATGCCGACGATGTTGGTGAACGTGTGGTGCATGTAGTTGTGCGAGTGCTTCCACTGGTCTGCCGGGCAGACGGTGTCCCACTCGAACACCTCGGAGTTGAGGCCGGGCTCACGCATCCAGTCGTACTGGCCGTGCATGACGTTGTGGCCGATCTCCATGTTGTCGAGAATCTTCGCCACTCCGAGGGCACCGACGCCTGCGAGCCATGCAGGCGGAAGGAAGGGCAGGTACATCAACGCGCGTCCGGCGACCTCGAGGCCGCGCTGCGCCTTGATGATCTTGTAGATGTATTCGCGGTCCTCGTCACCGAGCTTGGCGACGGTGCGGGCGCGCAGGTCGTCGAGTTCGCGGCCCAGTTCCTCGACCTGTTCGTAGGTCAGCACGGTCGGCTGATCCGGCAGGGTCTCGTCACGTCGGAAGGGCAGGACGGTGGTGGGCAGGATCGAGAGAATCGTTCCGAGCATCTGATGATCTCCAATTCGATCGGGTCGAGATGGGTCTTGGGGTTGTCGCTGTTCGAGGTGGATCTAGATGTCGATGTCGACGTCGCCCACGGCAACGGACACGCACAGCTGGATCTTCTTGTCCGATTCGGTGTCGGTCTCACCGGTCTTGATGTTCTTGGTGCAGCCGGACTTCTTCACCGAGGTACAGGTGAAGCAGATACCCATCCGGCAGCCGTTGGCCGGTGAGAGTCCCGCTGCTTCGGCCTGTTCGAGCAGCGTCTCGCCGTCGTTCTCCGAGGACACGTCGCTGCCGGAGAACGTGGTGGTTCCGGTGACGTCGTCGCTGACGGTGGCGAACGAGGGTGTGAACTCCTCGAGGTGCAGCCGCTCGCTGAGACCTGCGTCGTCGAAGTAGGACGTCACGCTCTTCATCAGTCCGGGAGGTCCACACAGGAAGGTGTCGGCCTCGGCGAACCACGGGGCCACCGCATCGAGATGTTCCTGGCCGAAGAACCCGTGCAGGTCGCCGCCGGTCTTCTGCTCGGTGTACGCGAAGACGATGTTCACGTTCTCGTGCTGGGCGGCGATCTTCTCGAGGTCCTTCTTGTACGCGACGTCGTTTTCGGTGAACGCGTAGTGCAGGAAGGTCAGGTCGCTGCTGTACCCCTCGTCCAGCAGCGACCTGAGCATGGACAGCACCGGCGTGATACCGCTGCCACCGCTGATCAGCAACGTCTTTGCCGGGCGTGGTTGGGGAAGCTCGAACGTGCCGTCCGCCTGCGACAGGCTGACCACCAGGCCGACGTACGCGTTCTTGTGCAGGTACTGCGACACCAGACCCTCGGGATGCGCCTTGATCGTCAGTTCGATCCGGCCGTCCTTGCGGTACTGCGAGCACGCGGGCGAGTAGCAGCGGGTGTGGCGTACTCCGTCGATGACGACTCCGACCTGAACGAACTGGCCGGCCTTGAAACCCTTCCACTGACGCGTGGGACGGATGGTGAGCGTCAACGAGTCTTCGGTGGACCGGTGTATCTCGGTCACTTCGCCGCGAAGGTCACGAACGGTCGTCATCGGGTCGACGAGTTCGAGGTAACGATCGAGCGCGTGGGGCGTGGCCATGGCCTCGAACAGGGAAAGAAGCGAGAACTTGCGCGAACCCGAGGCCCGCGACGGACGTTCTTGAAGCGTCATTCCATCCTCCCTTACCGGATCGAAACCTACGACCCATTCAGTGAACGATTGTGCACTAACATGAGTGTGGCAGAGCGACACCGGTACCTGTCAACGTTTATGTGACCGCCGTTACAGAGCGAATCGACAGTTCTGTGGGTGCCGGGGAGGAACCGGAAGGGAGATCACAGAGTGCGCGCCCATAAACTGGACGTTGTGACAGAACCGGGGACCCGCGCCGAGCGCAAGGAGCGCACGCGGCAAGCACTGATCGAGGGCACCCTGGACCTGCTCCGCGAGCGTTCCTTCGCCAGCGTCAGCCTCCGTGAGGTCGCTCGATCCGCCGGCATCGTCCCCACCGCGTTCTATCGACACTTCGCTTCCATGGAGGACCTCGGCGTCGCTCTCGTCGAGGACAGCATGCGGATGCTGCGACAGATGCTGCGCGACGCCCGACGCAACCCCAGCACCAAGACGGCCACCGAGTCCTTCGGCATCCTGGTTCGCCAGGTTCGCTCTCACGAGGATCAATTCCGCTTTCTCAGTCGCGAACGGTACGGCGGCGTGACCGGAGTGCGCCGCGCCTTCGCCACCGAACTACGACTGTTCGTCAGCGAGCTGACCATCGACCTGTCCCGCATGCCCGGGCTCGAGCAGTGGGACGTCGCCGATCTGGAGATGACCGCCGACCTGCTCGTCTCGACGATGCTCACCGCGGTGGTCGGCCTGTTGGAAATCGACAGACCGGGTAGTCAGAACGAGAAGGATCTGATCGAGCGGACCGAGAAGCAGATCCGCATGATCATGCTCGGGATGAGCCGATGGGAACCACGACGGGCTTGACCGTTCGAGAACGAGACGGCCGCGAAGGGATGTTCATGACCGAGGTAAATGTCGGCGAGTACGTGTTCGAGGTCGAGATGTCTGGACCACCGGACGGCGTTCCGGTGGTTGCGCTGCACGGCTTTCCGCAGACCAACGCGTCGTGGACCGCGGTAACGCCCGGCCTGGTCGCCGTAGGCTGTCGCGTGATCGCCCCGAACCAGCGGGGCTACTCCCCCGGTGCGCGTCCGGTCGGCGTCGAGCACTACCGCATCGAACATCTCACCGGCGACATCCTCGGATTGCTCGACACGCTCGAGCTGCCGTCGGCGCATCTGGTCGGACACGACTGGGGTGCGGTGGTCGCCTGGCATCTCGCAGCCGAACATCCGGATCGCGTACGTACTCTCACGGCGGCGTCGGTCCCGCATTCGGCCGCGTTCAACTGGGCCATCCGCGAGGATCCGGATCAGCAGGAACGGTCGACGTACTTCGGTCTGCTCCGAGAACCGGAGAAGGCCGAGCGAGTTCTGGTCGAGAACGACGCACAGCGGCTGCGCGCGATGTTCGGTGCGGACAGCCTCGACGACGAATACGTTCGGCATCTCACCGTCCCCGGCGCGCTGACGGCCGCATCGAGCTGGTACGCCGCGATGACCAGGGAGTTCGCAAACCTTCCTCCGGTGACCGTGCCCACCACCTACGTCTGGAGCAACGGCGACACCGCCATCGGTCGAGCTGGAGCGGAGCGCTGCGGCGAATTCGTCGATGCGCCGTACAGATTCGTCGAATTGGACGGCATCTCGCACTGGATCCCGGAAGAAGCGCCCGAGGAACTGACGGCCGAGATACTGGCCCGTATCGAGTCTGTCTAGACCTGTTCGGGTGCGCGTACCTTCAGCAGCGCCAGCAGGCCGGCAGCGAGGACGATGATCAGCCCGGCGATACCCGCGCGATCGGCGTCGAACATCCACACGAACAGACCGAACAGCGACGGCGCGAGGAACGAGGCGGCGCGTCCCGTCGTAGCGAACAGTCCGAAGAATTGACCTTCGCGTCCCGGTGGAGCCAGCCGAGCCAGGAAGGTGCGGGCGGACGACTGCGCCGGCCCGACGAACAGGCACAGGATCAGCCCGAAGATCCAGAACATCGTCGGTCCCGAGACGAACAGCAGAATCGTCCCGGCGGCGATCATGCAGGTGAGCGAGAAGACGATCACCTTCTTCGGGCCGATTCTGTCGTCGAACCGTCCGGCCACGATCGCTCCGAGCCCGGCGATGACATTGGCAGCGACACCGAACAGCAGGACATCGCCTGCTCCGATGCCGTAGACGCTGACAGCGAGAACGGCACCGAAAGTGAAGACCCCTGCCAGCCCGTCCCTGAACAGTGCACTGGCGATGAGGTAGTAGACGGCGCGGCGGTCTGCACTCCACAGCTCACGGACATCACGGAACAAGACGCGGTACGAGGCCGCGAAGCCGGCCTCTGCGGCCTTCGGATCGGCGACGGCGCGGGGTACCTCGGGAACGGCGAGCAGCACCGGGATGGCCGAGACGGCGAACCACACGGCAGCGAGTAGAGCGACGAGTCGGATGTTCAGTCCGCCGTCGGTGCTCAGCCCCAGAACTCCGCGGGTGTCACCGTCGCCGGCGATGAAACCGACGTAGCACAGGAGCAGCAGTACGATTCCGCCGAAATAGCCCATGGACCAACCGAACCCGGATACTCGGCCGATGTTCGCCGGAGTGGAGACCTGCCGCAGCATCGAGTTGTACGGGATGCTCGCCAGCTCGAACATGATGGATCCGAGACCGAGCAGCAACAGGCCGAGCCACAGATAGTGGTAGTCGTCCTCGACGAAGAACAGGCCGGCCATGGCGACGACCGTCAGCGCGGTCAACACCCCCAGCAGCCACTTACGTTTGCCGCGCGCGTCGAAGTACTGCCCGCAGACCGGCGCGAGTAGTGCGATGACAACGCTGGACACGGCAATCGACCAGCTGAACCAGGTGGTGGCCGAGATGGAACCGGGCAGATCGTCGCCGACGGCGTCGGTGAGATACACCGAGAACACGAACGTGAGAATGACGGCGTTGAACGCGGCCGAGCCCCAGTCCCAGAACCCCCAGGCGGTGACCTGCTTACGCGTTGTGGCGACTCCGACGACAGCGGCCTCCGGCTGGGTTCCCATGGTTGCCAACACTAGACCGCGGCATCCGAATTCATCGGTGCACCTAGTTGCATAGTCACCGTGTTGCATACATACTCTCGGGTGTGGCTTTGGAACACGCGATTCTGGTTTCCCTCACCGAGCTCTGCGGCTCGGGGTACGAGCTCGCCCGCCGCTTCGACAAGTCGATCGGATTCTTCTGGAGCGCAACGCATCAGCAGATCTACCGGACGCTGACGCGGATGGACGGGGCTGGGTGGATCACCGGAGAGGCAGTCGCGCAGGACGGCCGGCCGGACAAGAAGGTCTACTCCGTCAGCGCTGCGGGTCGCGCGGAGCTCGATCGCTGGATCGCCGCTCCGACCGATCCTTCGCAGCTACGCGAGGAGCTCGCGGTCAAGATCCGCGGGGCCGCCAACGGTGACATCGATGCTCTCAAGATCGAAGTCGCCCGCCATCGCGATGTTCATGCCACCCGCCTCGACGTCTATCGACTGATCGAGAAGCAGGACTTTCCGGCCCCCGCTGCCCTCACCGGCACCGCGTTGCATCAATACCTGGTGCTGCGCGGCGGAATTCGCGTCGAAGAAGGATTCACCGAGTGGTGCACCGAGGTATTGGAGAAGCTGTGAAGACCGAGCAGACTGCTGGCCCGTATCCGATTCTGTTGTCTCCGTTGGATGTCGGCGCAACCACGCTGAAGAACCGCGTGATCATGGGATCGATTCACACCGGCCTCGAAGATCGCGCCCGCGACACCGGCCGCCTGGCGGCCTACTTCGCCGAGCGTGCCCGCGGCGGAGTCGCGCTGATCATCACCGGGGGCTATGCCCCCAATCGCACCGGTTGGCTGTTGCCGTTCGGAGCCAAGCTGACCAACCGCATCGAAGCCCGTCGGCATCGCCGGATCACTGCTGCCGTCCATGACGAAGGCGGCAAGATCGCACTGCAGATCCTGCATGCCGGGCGCTACTCCTACCAGCCGCTGAGCGTGTCGGCGTCGTCGATCAAGGCTCCCATCAATCCCTTTCGGCCGCGGCGACTGACATCGAGGGGCGTCCGCTGGCAGATCCGCAACTACGTACGCTGCGCCCGGCTCGCGCAGAGCGCCGGCTACGACGGCGTCGAGATCATGGGCGGAGAGGGTTACTTCATCAACCAGTTCCTCTCCGAGCGCACCAACAAGCGACGTGACGAGTGGGGCGGTTCGGCGAAAAACCGTCGGCGGATGGCCGTGGAGATCGTGCGGCAGACGCGAGCGGCCGTGGGCCCCGACTTCCTCGTCGTGTTCCGGCTGTCGATGGCCGATCTGGTCGAACAAGGCCAGAGCTGGGACGACATCGTCGCGCTGGCCGAGGACGTCGAAGCTGCGGGTGCGAACATCATCAACACCGATATCGGCTGGCACGAGTCGCGGGTGCCGACCATCGTCACCTCGGTTCCCCGCGCCGCATTCGCGGACATCACCGGCAAGCTCGAGAAGCACGTGTCCATCCCGGTCGCCGCGTCCAATCGCATCAACATGCCCGAGATCGCCGAGAACATTCTGGCTCGCGGCGACGCGCAGTTGATCGCGATGGCCAGGCCGATGCTGGCCGATCCGTTCTGGGTCGAGAAAGCCGCCACCGACTCCGCCGACCGGATCAACACGTGCATCGCCTGCAATCAGGCCTGCCTGGACCACGCCTTCGTGCACAAGAAGGTCTCGTGCCTGGTCAACCCGCGTGCCGGACGCGAGATCGACCTGCAACTGCTGCCGACGAAGATGACCAAGAAGGTGGCGGTCGTCGGAGCCGGACCCGCAGGCCTGGCCGCCGCGCTCAATCTCGCGCAACGCGGACACGCCGTCAGCCTCTTCGAGGCCAGAGACGAGATCGGCGGGCAGTTCGGAATCGCGCGACTCATACCCGGCAAGGAGGAGTTCGCCGAGACGATCCGGTACTTCTCCAGTGCACTTCGCAGCGCAGACGTCGCCGTTCACCTCGACACCCGAGTCACCGCCGCCGAACTCGTCGCAGGCGAGTTCGACGAGGTGGTGCTGGCCACCGGCGTCACTCCCCGAATGCCGAGTATCCCCGGCATCGAGCACCCCTCGGTCCTGTCGTACGCAGAACTGGTGCGCGACGGCAAGCCCGTCGGCGATCGGGTCGCGGTCATCGGTGCAGGCGGTATCGGTATCGACATCTCCGAGTTCCTCACCACCGACGCCTCCCCCACCTTGGATCTGAAGGAATGGAAGCAGGAGTGGGGCGTCACCGAGCCCGAGGCCGCGCCGGGGGCGTTGACGACTCCGGTACCCGCACCCTCTCCGCGTGAGGTGTATCTGCTGCAACGCAAGCCGGGACGCATCGGCGCAGGACTGGCGAAGACGACCGGCTGGGTTCATCGAGCTGCACTGAAAGCCAAAGGCGTGCATCAGCTTTCGGGTGTCAACTACGAGAAGATCGACGATGCGGGCCTGCACATCTCCTTCGGTGACAAGCACGAGCGTCCCCGCGTTCTCGAGGTGGACACCATCGTGATCTGCGCCGGCCAGGAATCGGTACGCGACTTGGTCGACGACCTGAAGGCCGCGGGCACCACCACGCACATCATCGGCGGTGCGGACGTCGCTGCGGAGCTCGACGCCAAGCGGGCCATCGAGCAAGGCACCCGGCTCGCGGCCACGATCTGATCTGTCCGCTAGCCTGTCTCACCGTGAGCCTGCCCAAGCCCAGCCCAGATGCCCGCGCCGTCGTCACCGGAGCCTCTTCCGGAATCGGTGAAGCCCTGGCCACCGAACTCGCCGCCCGAGGTCATTCACTGATCGTGGTGGCTCGACGCGGCGAACTGCTCGAGGCACTGGCTGCGAAGCTCACGGCCGAGTACGGCGTCACCGTCGAGGTGCGTCAGTCGGATCTGTCGAACCGTGAGCAGCGACAGGAACTGGTGACAGAGCTGTCCGAGCGCGAGATCTCGATCCTGTGCAACAACGCAGGGATAGCAACATTCGGGCCGCTGTCCGGTCTCGATCCTGCGTACGAGCGCGACCAGGTCGAGCTCAATGCCGTTGCGGTGCACGACCTCACACTGGCGGTCATGCCCGGCATGATCGGTCGCGGAGCGGGCGGCATCCTGATCACCGGTTCGGCGGCGGGCAACATGGCCATCCCCAACAACGCGACCTATGCCGCGACCAAGGCCTTCGTGAACACGTTCTCGGAGTCACTGCGCGGTGAGCTCGCCGGCACCGGAGTGAACGTCACCCTCCTCGCTCCCGGCCCGGTCCGCACCGAGACACCGGACCCGGCCGAGGCCTCGATCGTCGACAAGATGGTTCCCGATTTTCTGTGGATCGACAGCGCCTACACCGCGAAGGTGTCTCTCGAGGGCCTCGAGAAGAACAAGATGCGCGTCGTACCGGGTCTGCTGAGCAAGGGCATGTCGGCGGCCGGCCAGTACAGCCCGCGCAGCATCTCCGCACCGATCATCGGCAGCTTCTACAAGAAGCTCGGCAACTGATACCCGAATTTTGGTCGTTCCGCGGGCTCCACTCCCGACTGAGCAAGCTCAGCGTCGGCGGCGACGTCCGGTTCCGAAGATGCTGCGCGAGATCTCCCGTCCGGCAGCCGAGGCGGCCGATCGAAGGAAGCTCTTGACGGCAGGGTTGCCCATGATCCGCTCTGCGGCCGACGGCCCCTCCGGCTCGCTCGGCGGTAGATCCGGCAGATCCGCAGGCAGGGGCGGGATATCGAACTTCTCGGCCGGGGCCGGTACGTTCGCCACCCGCGCGTTCATCCGCTCGTAGGCCGACTCGCGATCGATCGTTTCTCGGTATTTCGAGGACAGAGTGCTCGACGACGCGGCCGCCGCGATGGCGTCGTTGCCGATGGTGTCCATCAGAGAGCGGGGCGGCCGAATCTTGGTCCACGCCACAGGAGTCGGTGCACCCTTCTCCGAGAGCACCGTCACGATCGCTTCGCCGGTACCCAACGAGGTCAGCGCCTTCTCCAGGTCGTAGGCGTCGGTCTTGGGGTACGTGCGGACCGTCTTGTTCAAGGCCTTCTGATCGTCGGGTGTGAAGGCGCGCAGGGCGTGCTGAATCCGCGCCCCCAGTTGCGAGAGAACATCGTTGGGGACGTCGGTGGGCAGCTGCGTGCAGAAGAAGACACCGACACCCTTGGAGCGGATGAGCTTGACGGTCTGCTCCACCTGCTGCAGAAACGCCTTCGAGGCGTCGGCGAACAGCAGGTGTGCCTCGTCGAAGATGAAGACCAGCTTGGGCTTGTCCACGTCTCCCACCTCGGGCAGCGTCTGGAACAGGTCGGCCAGCACCCACATCAGGAACGTGGAGAACATCACCGGCCGCGAAGCCTGCGCCCCGAGCTCGAACAAGGTGACGACGCCTCTGCCGTCCGGCCCGACGCGTAGCAGGTCCTCGGTCTCGAGCTCGGGTTCACCGAAGAAGGTGTCGCCGCCGTCTGCTTCGAGGTTGACCAGCGCGCGCAGAATCACTCCTGCGGTGGCCGAGGAGACGCCGCCGATGCCCTTCAGATCGGCTTTGCCCTCGTCGCTGGTCAGGTGCATGATCACCGACCGCAGGTCCTTCAGATCGAGCAGGGCGAGCCCCTGCGAATCGGCCCAGTGGAAGATCAAGCCGAGAGTGGATTCCTGAGTGTTGTTCAGCCCCAACACCTTACTGAGCAGAATCGGCCCGAACGCGGTGATGGTGGCGCGCACCGGGACGCCGATTCCGTCGGTGCCCAGGGAGAGAAACTCGACCGGATGGCCGGTGGGAGCCCAGTCCGGAATTCCGGTGTCCGCCGCTCGGCTGCGGATCTTCTCGTTGTCCGCTCCCGGCTGCGACAGGCCGGACAAGTCACCTTTGACGTCGGCCATGACCACGGGAACGCCTGCGGCGCAGAGCTGTTCGGCAATGCCCTGCAGCGTCTTCGTCTTTCCGGTTCCGGTGGCCCCGGCCACCAGACCGTGCCTGTTCAACGTGGCCAACGGAATTCGGATACGAGCGGACGGATCGGTGACGCCGTCGAGCACCACGGTTCCCAATTCCAACGCGGCACCCTCCGACGCGTATCCGGCGGCGATCTCGGCGGCCTTGCCCGTCGATGCCTGCGGCTGCCCCTGTTCCGCGGCCAACGCCTCGGCTTCGGCGGCGTCCGCTGCAGCCAGAGCTTCGGCGGCAACCCGTGCCGCTTCGACGGCGGCGGCCTTGGCAGCCTTCGCCTTCTCTGCCGGGCTGAGCGTGGGTGCCGGCTGCGTCGGGTCGACTGTCATGTCCGCGTCCTCCATGAACGTGTGCTGATGCTGAACTGGCTCGATCGCCACCGCAAACCCTAGTGGCACAGCAGCTCGCACTAGTGTGGTGCGAGTGCAGGACAAACTTGTGTGGATCGATTGTGAAATGACCGGCTTGGACCTGAGCAAGGACAAGCTGATCGAAATTGCGGCGCTGGTGACCGACAGCGAGCTCAACATCCTCGGGGAGGGTGTCGACATCGTCATCCATGCCGACGACGACGCGTTGGCGAACATGCCTGCCGTCGTCACCGACATGCATGCCAAATCGGGCTTGACCGACGAGGTGCGCGCGTCGACGGTGACGCTGGAGGAAGCCGAGCAGCGCGTCCTGGCGTACATCAAGGAGCATGTCCCGGTGGCCGGGACCGTTCCCCTCGCGGGAAACTCCATCGGCACCGATCGCGGCTTCATCTCTCGCGACATGACCGCGCTCGACACCTACCTCCACTACCGCATGATCGACGTCAGCTCGATCAAGGAACTCGCCCGCCGGTGGTACCCGCGGATCTACTACGGACAGCCACCCAAGGGCCTTGCGCACCGCGCCCTGGCGGACATCAAGGAGTCGATCAAGGAGCTGCAGTACTACCGCCGGACTGCCTTCGTAGCGCAGCCGGGGCCCTCCACCAGCGATATTGCAGCTGTCGTTCACGATCTAGACACGCAGTCAGGGGCGGATTAGCAACCCGGGATTCAACCCGCTAGTATTGTCGACGCTGCTGATGGAGAGTCCGAAAAGGTTCTGCGGATGCGTGCAATGGTGGGCGTAGTTCAGCTGGTAGAGCACCAGGTTGTGATCCTGGATGTCGCGGGTTCGAGTCCCGTCGCTCACCCCATACGAACAAGGCCGGTCTCCTCGTGAGGCCGGCCTTTTTCGTGTCTCCATTCCCCGAGCGACGAGCCCTCCGGTGCCGCCGCGACCACGCTGACCTCGAATTACGTTGTTGTAATTCAACTTTCAGGTTTCTTGTGGGGTTAATGTGACGTACGGTTACCAATGGCACTTTTGGGGAAGAAAAGTACCAATGTGATTCATGTGTTTTTTGCTACGTGAGTTCAGCGTGCCCCGAAGCGTCACCGAACATGTTCTTACGTCCTGCGCGCACCCATCCGACGGTGCGCGGAGGACGCAGACGAGGAGGCTTTTCGTGGGTCGCAGAATGCACAGAGTCATAGCGGGTTCGATCTTGTCGGCAGCACTGTGCATCGGCACAACCGGCTTGCTCAGCCCAGCGGTGGCCACCGCTCAACCCACCATCGAACTCCCCCAGATCCCGATACCGCAGCCCGACGCGCAGCAACGGGCCGCGATTCTCGCGGCCGTTCTGGACGCCACCGGCGTCCTCATCAACCAGGTAGCAGCGATCGTTCTCGACAGCGACGTGCTCTCCGCACCGGACTCACCGGACGCTCCGAGCGCCGCGGAAGTACCCGAGATCGAACTCCCGACCGCTCCGCCGACCATCGGGCTCGGTGGAGCAGTGCTGCCCATCGATGCAGGCGACTACCGCATCACCTCCGGCTACGGCGGGCGCAACAACCCGACCGGCAACGGCGCGCAGTTCCACCAGGGTGTCGACTTCGCTGCGGACAGCGGAACTCCGATCCACGCGGTCACCGGCGGAACCGTCGTTCAGGCCGGAGATGCAGGCGACGGATACGGCAAGCTCGTGCGGGTCAAGAGTGGCAACACCGAGACCTACTACGGCCACCAGTCCAGCATCGCGGTCTCGGTCGGCGACGAAGTGGCACCGGGCGATGTACTCGGCGCAGTCGGCAGCACCGGAAACTCGACCGGACCGCATCTGCACTTCGAGGTGCGCAACAACGGTTCGAGCGTCGAACCGGTGGCCTACCTGAAGACGCTGGGTATCGATCCCTCGCTGTACCAGACCCGCGACCGAAGCTGATCGGCCGAACTCCGGTTCGATCAGACCGTAGTGGCGTTCCCGGCCTTCCACTCGTCCCACGGGACGTTCCAGTCACCGAGGCCGTCGGTACCCGACAGCGTCCCACCGACGGTGTTCTTCACGACGACGATGTCGCCGCGCTTGGTGTTGTCGTAGACCCACTTCGCGTTGGTGGGGCTCAGGTTCAGGCACCCGTGCGAGGCGTTGGAGTAACCCTGCTGTCCCACCGACCACGGTGCGGAGTGGAAGAAGATGCCGCTGTAGGACATCCGCGTCGCCCAGTCGACCGGGGTGCGGTATCCGCTGGACGAATTCACCGGCACACCGTAGGTCGAGGAATCCATCACGAGATGCTCGAAGCGGTCGCCGATGATGTAGACGCCGTTGTCGGTGGGCGTGCTGTCCTTGCCCATCGATGTCGGCATGGTGATGACGTCCTGACCGTTGACGTTGAACGTCACCTGCTTGGTGTTGTCGTCGGCGGTGGCGATGACCGCATCACCGATCGTGAACGAGGTCGTGGCGTTCTCCTGACCGAAGATATCGTCACCGAGATCGCGTCCGTACACGTTCACCGCCACGTCGACCTTGGTGCCCGGTGCCCAGTAGTTCTGCGGACGCCAGCGAACTTCCTTGTTGTTGACCCAGTAGAACGCGCCCTCGACGGCAGGCGTCGTGGTGACGGTGATGGCGTTCTGTGCGGCCACTTTGTCGGTGATCGGTTCGTCGAACTGAACCGCGACCGGCTGACCGATTCCGACGATGTCGCCGGGGTTCGGCAGAACGTAGGGCTTGGTGAAGTTGCCGGGCTGGCTGGTGGTGAAGCTCGATACCGTGCTCGACGCTCCCCCGAGTCCGTACGCGTCGGCCTGGACGCGGTATTCGCGGTCGTAGCCGAGCGGTTCGGTGTTGGTCCACGACAATCCGTCGGGCGAGATCGCGCCCGAGACCGGCTCGCCCTCCGGGTTGAGCATCGTCACCGAGGACAACTTGCCGTCGGCGACCGAGACGGTCACCGGGTCCGCCGGCGAGAATCCGACGGCTCCGTCGAGGACGCTCGAGGTGAGCTTCGGCTTCATCAGCTCGGTCATCGGGTTGGAATCGATCGGCACCGACGGTTCGGAGACGTCCGATGCAGAACTACATCCCGACAGGACTGCCACCGAAGCAACCACTCCCACCGCGGCGAGTACGAATCCGCGATACACCCTCATGAATCACACCACTTCCCACTTCGAGCCCGACCCGGACGATTGTGCCAGCGGAAAATCGGACACTCCACTCGACAGCCCGTTCGATGAGTAACGTTCGAGTACCAATCGCAGACCAGGAAGTTCGTGTTACCTCCCATCCGCCTCTCACCAGCTCCCGAGCGGACATCACCGCTCCTGGCGGGGCACGGTGAGGACAACGTCATATCCGGCTAACTGACGTGTAATGACGGCGCACCCTGGGCCGGGCACTGTGGAATCCATGGTCACCACGGTGAAGACACTCTGCGCGTACTGCGGCGTGGGATGCGGCATAGTGCTCGAGATCGGCGGCCGAACCGCGTCCTCCGATGCGACCCCGACCAGGCCAGTCGTGACCAAATCCGTCGGCGACAAGTCCCACCCGGCCAACTTCGGCCGACTGTGCACCAAGGGGACCACCACCGCGGACATGCTCGCGGGGCCCGGGCGGCTCGAGAAGGCCCAGATTCGCCATCGCCGCGGCGAGCAACCGGAGAGCACGGACACCGCGGTGGCGATCCACGACACCGCTCGGCGGCTGCGCACAATCATCGACGAACACGGGCCCGATGCGCTCGCGTTGTACGTGTCGGGGCAGATGTCGATCGAGGCCCAGTACCTGTCCAACAAACTGGCCAAGGGGTTCATCGGCACCAACCAGATCGAATCCAATTCCCGACTCTGCATGGCGAGCGCAGGAACCGGATACAAGCAATCACTGGGAGCCGACGGCCCGCCCGGGTCGTACCAGGACTTCGACCACGCCGACGTGTTCTTCGTCATCGGCTCCAACATGGCCGACTGTCACCCCATTCTGTTCCTGCGGATGATGGACCGCGTCAAGGCAGGGGCGAAGCTGATCGTCGTCGATCCCCGTCGCACCGCCACAGCGGACAAGGCCCACCTGCATCTGCAACTCGAGCCGGGGTCGGACCTGGCGCTGCTCAACGGTCTGCTGGCGCTCATAGCGGAGAACGGCGACCTCGACACCGAGTTCATCGCGGAGTTCACCGACGGCTGGGACGCGATGCCGGAGTTCCTCGGCGACTACACCCCGGAGAAGGTCTGCGCCGCAACCGGTCTCGACGAGAAGGACCTACGAGCCGCGGCCGCGATGATCGGCGGTGCAGAGAACTGGATGAGCTGCTGGACGATGGGTCTGAACCAGTCGACGCACGGAACGTGGAACACCAATGCGCTGTGCAACCTCCATCTGGCGACCGGTGCCATCTGCAAGACCGGCAGCGGCCCGTTCTCCCTCACCGGGCAACCGAACGCCATGGGTGGTCGGGAAATGGGATACATGGGCCCCGGGCTGCCGGGACAACGAGCGGTGGTCAACGACGCCGACCGCGCATTCGTCGAGGATCGATGGGGCGTTCCGCGCGGAACGCTGCGCACCGACGTCGGCGGCGGAACCATCGAGATGTTCTCCAAGCTCGCTGCCGGGGAGATCAAGGCCTGCTGGATCATCTGCACCAATCCGGTTGCCTCGGTGGCCAACAGAACGACGGTGATCGACGGTCTCGAGCGCGCCGAGTTGGTCATCACTCAGGATGCGTTCGCCGATACCGAAACCAACGACTACGCCGACGTGATGCTGCCCGCCGCGTTGTGGACGGAAGCGCACGGAGTGATGGTCAATTCCGAACGCAATCTCACGCTGTTCCAACCGGCGCTCGAGGCACCGGGCGGTGCACTACCGGACTGGAAGATCATCGCCGACATGGCGTGCGCGCTCGGATATGCAGATGCCTTCACCTATGCGAGCGCCGAGGAGGTGTTCGAGGAGATCAAGCAATTCTGGAATCCGAACACCGGCTACGACATTCGCGGAGTCACCTACGAACGGTTGCGCGAGAGTCCCATCCAGTGGCCGTGCCCGCCCGACGCGACCACCACCCGGCATCCGATCCGCTACCTCAACGACGGAGTCAGCCAACGGCAACGAGTGTCCGACGACGGTTCGATCCCCGCACTGTCCTTCCCCACTCCGAGCGGTCGGGCCCAGTTCTTCGCCAGGCCTGCGATGGCACCCGCGGAGATGCCCGACGACGACTACCCGTTCGTGCTCAACACCGGACGCCTGCCACACCAGTGGCACACCATGACCAAGACCGGCAAGGTCGCCAAGCTGAACAAACTCGATTCCGGCCCGTTCGTCGAGGTACACCCACTCGACGCCGACCGGCTCGGCGTGATCGACGGCGACAGTGTCGAGGTCGCGTCCCGCCGAGGCCGAGCCGTCCTTCCTGCCGTCGTCACCGATCGAGTGCTCCCGGGCAGCTGCTTCGCGCCCTTCCACTGGAACGAAAAATTCGGTGAGTACCTCGCCATCAATGCCGTCACCAACGACGCCATCGATCCGTATTCTCAGCAGCCCGAGTTCAAGGCGTGCGCGGTCACTCTCACCAGAGTTGCTGCAGCCCAATCACCCTCACCCGTGGGCGACGAGCCTTCCCACGATCCCGTCGAGGCGCTCGCCACGATCGTCGGTCTCCCTGCGCGTCCTTCTCAGCCGCTGACGACCGTCGAACAGCGTTATATCGCAGGGCTTCTCGAAGGTCTGGGCAGTGAGGCCGGCCGCAGCGCCGCCGGAACGCCCACTCTGCCGTCGCGCACTCCCCTGTCCCCCGAGACCCACGCATGGCTCGACGGCGTTCTCGCGGGCCTGTTCTCGCGCGGACCCGCCACCGGCGGTGCTGGTGCCGATGTACCGGCCGAGACAGCCGATCCGGGGCGACGGCCGGTGCTGTTGCTCTGGGCCTCGCAAACCGGCACCGCCGAGGAGTACGCCCAGGCCTGCCTGTCCCACCTGCGGGGAGCAGGCGTGTCGATCGCAGAGCACTCGATGGAGACGTTCACCGTCGATTCTCTGCCCGCCGAGGCCGATGTGCTGATCGTCAGCAGTACCACCGGTGACGGCGAAGCACCCGACAACGGAACGACGTTCTGGGACAGTCTCGTCGCCGAGCCCGCCACGGAGCTTCCGGGAATCCATTATGCGGTACTCGCTTTCGGCGACTCCAGCTACGCAGACTTCTGCGGCCACGGACGCAGGATCGACGAGCGCCTCACCGAGTTGGGTGCCCGGCGACTTCTCGAGCGGGTCGACTGCGAGCCCGACTACGAGAACGAGGCGGCGGCGTGGCTCGATGCGGTGGTCGAGCGGCTTCGACGCGATGACGACACCACCACCGAAGCAGCGGTGGAGTCCCCTGCACGCACCGTTCCGCAGACCCCAGCGGAACCGGAACAGTACAGCAAGAAGTCACCGCTGGTGACGACTCTCGTACGTAATCGAGTACTGACCGCACGCGGATCCGTCAAGGACGTACGCCAATTCGGATTCCATGTACCCTACGGGACTCTCGAGTACGAGGTCGGTGACGCACTCGGAGTGTGGCCGCGCAACAGCGATGCCTACGTCGACGAGTGGCTCGAGGCCACCGGACTGGACCGGGACACCGCTGTCGACCTCGCTGGACACGGTTCGATGTCGCTGCGCACGGCGCTGAGCCGCCACCTCGAAATCGCCCGTGCAACACCAGATCTCCTGAAGTTCGTCCACCGACGGACTGCGGACGACGATCTCGAGGCGATGCTGCACCCCGACAACAAGCATGCGCTGTCCGACTGGATGTGGGGTCGTCAGTCGATCGACGTGCTTGCTGCCCATCCGGTTCGAGCTTCGGTGGACGACTGGTTGGCAGTTCTCAAACCGTTGCAGCCACGGCTGTACTCGATTTCGTCGAGCCCGAAAGAGAACCCCAACGAAGTACAGGTGACCGTCTCGGCGGTGCGGTACAACGTGCACGGAGTTCCCCGGCGCGGCGTGTGCTCGACCTACCTGGCCGACCACGCGTCGAACCACGACGTGGGCATCTTCGTGCAGAAGTCCTCGCATTTCAAACCGCCGGAGGACCCGACAACCCCGATGATCATGGTCGGCCCGGGTACCGGTGTCGCCCCCTTCCGCGCCTTCCTGCACGAGCGTCGCGCGCTCGGGCACACCGGCCACAATTGGCTGTTCTTCGGTGAACAGCACGCCGACACGGACTTCTACTATCGCGACGAACTGACGGCGATGCTCGGCGACGGTTCGCTGAACCGCCTGGACGTCGCATTCTCACGCGATCAGAAGGACAAGGTCTACGTCCAGGATCGGATGCGTGAACACGGGGCCGAGTTGTGGAACTGGATTCACCGCGGTGCCCACTTCTACGTGTGCGGCGACGCGTCCCGAATGGCCAAGGACGTCGACGCCGCGCTGAAGGGCGTGGTGGCGCAACACGGCAAACTCGCGCCGAGCAGTGCCGAGGCCTACGTCAAAGCTCTTGCCGCAGAAAAGCGATACGTCCGCGACGTCTACTGAGTCGGTGGAACCGAGACGAAACGTGCCATCGGTCGATCAACGGCCGGAATGTTCCGCGGCGTAGGCGTCGACGCGTCCGTAGGCGATCTTGGGCGTCCAGTCTCTGTGCACCAAGCCGAAGTTCTGTTCGGTGTCGGCGGTGTCGGAACCGGCGTCCCGGAGGCTGTAGACATAGGCCGGCCCCAGCCAGTCGTTACCGAGAACCGCGTCGAGGACGATCCCGATGCTGTCCGCCTGCGTCTGCTCGCTGACACTGTTGGGATTGGTGCCGGTGGGGGCTCCGAACTCGGTGATCCAGATCTGTTTGCCGCTGTCACCGCCGGTGATCATCGTGTCGCGCATGGACCACATCTTCATGGCGGTGTTCCACGACGCCGTGCTGGGGTCGTTGGGTAGGTAGGGCCACGTGTACGGGTGAACGTTGAAGGCGTCGAAGTACTTGTTCGATCCCTGCGCGTACATCTTCGACAGGAACGTCGTACCCGCGATGTTGCCGTTCGTGTCCTCGGCGGGTGCCATACCGCCCGCGAGCACGGTGGAATCGGCTTGCACCTGCTTGATCGCCGTATAGGTCGCCTTGATCAGCGCCGAGTACGCCGTCACGTCGGGGGCAGGCTTGAAGAACGTCACGATGTTCGGCTCGTTCCACACCTCCCATATCTCGATCCGGCTCTGGTAGCGCTGAACCACAGTCTTGGCGAACGCCGCGAAGGTGGCGGGGTTCGCAGGACGGGAGTGCGAATCGTTGACGGCGGCGGCTACTCGCGCCCACCTCGGGGTGTACGCGATGATGCCGTGCACGCACATCCCGTGGGCCACAACAGCGTCGATCACCCGGTCGGTTCGGCTCCAATCGAATCTGCCCCGGGTCGACTCGATGGCAGACCAATCGATGTCGAGACGAACCGCGAAAGCTCCGGCGTCACGAGCGAGCGTGAGTTCCCGATCGAGATCCGCAGGAGACAGCCCACCTATGGTCGCTCCGGGTGATACTCCGATCCGGACCGCGTCCGATTGCCGCGCACATCCTGAATCTCCTGCGGGTGCTTGCTGCGTTCGCAGAGCAGATGCAGCTGCGGGTACCGCCCCGGCCGCGAACGACAACAGCATGACCATCAGTGCTGCACTCGCTCGTCGCGTCGCATTCCTTCTCATCGGCAGATGCTAGCAACGACCAGGAACGGAATATCGCGGTATCGATATTGCTCTGTTGTTTCGTGCTTTGTCTCACTCCTCGGCAGCACAAACACACCGGAAATTCGAATAGTGGAATACACCGACGCGAGCGTCGGTATGACAACCCGGCCTGTACTACTATCTGGACAATGACGACAGGATTTCCCGGTTTCGACGACCGTCTGAACGATCTGCTCGCCCGGCAGGCAGAGAAATCCGGTCTTTCCACCGACGAATTCGTTCGAGGAGCGGTGGTCGACCGACTCGTGCGGGAACTGTCCGAAGATCAGGATTCCGACGTCGGCGCATTGCTTCGTGCGCTGCAGGAGGGCTCGGAGAGAGGCGTCGGCCCAGCCGAGGTCACGCGAGTGTTCGGCACCCCGATCGACGACCCCGACAGGTTGGCCGCTGTAGCTCGAACCGGACTGATGGACACCGGATCCGACGCGGGTTACGACCGGGTCGTCAGCATGGTCGCCGATGCTCTGAGTGCCCCGTCGGCCGCATTCTCGCTTCTCGACGACAAGCGTCAGTACTTCAAGAGCGCCCTTGGACTTCCAGCGGAACTCGGTGGCGCACAGGAGGTCCCCATGGACGGGTCGATCTGCCGCTACGCGATCGATCTCGGGCAACCATTGGTGGTCGAGGACGCACGATTGAACGACATCCTCAAGGACCACCCCTCCGTTCAGAGCAACCTTCTCGTGTCCTACCTCGGAGTTCCGCTCACCGACGACGCCGGCAACTCGGTGGGCACCCTGTGCGTGTGGGATCAGCGACCGCGTCAGTGGACGACCGGTCACGTCCAGATACTCCAGGATCTGGCGTGGATAATTCGTGAGCGAGTTTTCGAATAAAGGGGCTGTTCCCCGTCAAATATAAGCATTTTCGACCTACAACCGACTTCGAGTTTTTTTCTATAACTCGACCAGGTGGCCGCTTTCGTACCGGTATACATTGAATGGGATATACGGGACCAACCGATCCGAACTAGCCACCGGAAGTAGCTGTGCCGAAGACACTTGAATCACCGCACACTCGCCTCCGGGCTGCCGAGGCCGACACCGTTGCAGCCGGTCGCCCCCTTGTGGATCGGCTTCGAGTCGATCCCCTCAACACCGCGATCAGCGTCGCGGTGGATGTGCTCGCAGCAGCCGTCGCTCTGATCGGAGCCTTGCTCTGGCACTCGGGCAGTCTCACCGACACCGGTTGGCTCCCATGGCTGTTCCTGCCACTGCTGATCGGAATCCTCGCCGGAAAGTCGATGTACCGACGCAGTCTCCGGCGCAACTTCCTCGACGAGATCGGTCCTGCCGAAACCGCTGTCGCCTTCGCGGCGCTCGCACTGCTGGTCGTGATGTTCCTGGCAGACACCGACTACCGTCCCAGTGAGGTCGTGCTGCGACTGTGGTTGCTGAGCGCATTGACGATCGCGATCGCTCGATTGACACGAGTCGTTCTCCAGCGCACGCTGCGCACCAAGTTCGGATCCGCAGCGCCGACCATCGTGCTGGGAAACGACCCGATCGCGCACCAACTCGTCTCGCGCACAAGGCAGTTCCCGGAGTACGGTCTCGAACCCATCGGTTACGTTGGCGAGGCTCCGGTTGCCGACGTCTCCTCGAACGGCGAGGTGCCCCACCTGCCGCACCTCGGACTCCCCAGCAATTTCGAAACGGTTGCCCGCAAGACCGGTGCCGAGGAGTTGATCGTCACGTTCGCACCGACCGAGGATCGGGAGTTGATCGCCGCCATCAGGATTGCGCATCGGCTCGGTATGCGGGTGTGGGTGGTACCCAGGTTGTACGACGCGGTCGGGGTCAACACGCGCGTCGAGCACATCGGCGGCCTGCCGTTGATGGTGCTCCCGCATGTGAACCCCAAGGGATGGCAGTTCGCTCTCAAAGGACTTCACGACCGGGTTCTCACCGCGTTCGGGCTTCTGTTGCTCTCCCTGATCGGCCCAGGGATTTCGGACACTGGACCCGCTTAGGATAGGGATCTACTGAA